>NZ_JBVHZH010000038.1:13665-97180 GCF_055574515.1 Streptomyces sp. NPDC029466 | reverse complement strand
ACCCCGCCCCCCACACAGCGCGTCAGAGGGAACGCCACGAGACGTGGCGGGTGTTCCCCCCCCCCCCCCCCCCCCCCCCCCCCCCCCCCCCCCCCCCCGCGCATCTGCTCGCTCGCCTTCTGTGTGCGTTTCACTGCGCGGCGTCACCCCGGAGTGGCAGTCTGCTGAACAGAAATCGACAGCAGTACGGAGCCGGAGGTGCACGTCCCGTGGCGTCCAATGTCAATCCCACCGTCAGGCGACGCCGGTTGGGCCAGGAGCTACGAAGGCTCCGTGAGCTCAAAGGCATGACGGCGGAAGAGGTGGCCGAGCGGCTGCTGGTCTCCCAGTCGAAGATCAGTCGACTGGAAAACGGCCGCCGCAGCATCAGTCAGCGCGATGTCCGCGATCTGTGCGGGGTCTACCAGGTCGAGGACCACCGCATTGTGGATTCACTGATGCAGATGGCCAAGGATTCGCGTCAGCAAGGTTGGTGGCACGCCTTCGGCGACATCCCCTACAGCGTCTACATCGGCCTGGAGACCGAGGCGGCCTCACTGCGGATTTATGAGTCCCTGCTGGTGCCCGGTCTGCTGCAGACCCCCGGCTACGCCGAGGCGGTCATCCCCGGTACGGTCCCCGAGCTGGCGCCCGACCATCTGGAGAAGCGCATCCAGGTGCGGATGCGCCGCCAGGAGCGGGTCACCGATCCCGAGCGCCCGCTGCGGCTGTGGGTGGTGCTGGACGAGAGTGCGCTGCGGCGGGTGGTCGGCAGCCATCTGATCATGCGCGAGCAACTGGACCATCTCGTCGAGATGAGCCAATTGCCGCATGTGACGGTGCAAGTCCTGCCGTACGACACCGGTGCGCATGCCGGAATGTCGGGAACCTTCTCCATCCTGGAATTCGACGATGCCGCCGATTCCAGCGTGGTGTACATCGAGGGCGTCACCAGTGACCTCTATCTGGAGAAGACCAACGATGTGCACAAATACACGATCATGTACGAGCATTTGCGTGCCCAGGCGTTGAGTGCGGAGCACAGCCGGGAGTTCATCGCCGCCGCGGCGAAATCCCACGCGGACGCCATGGGTTGACATCCACCAGGAAGTCAATGGCGCGGAATCCAGGATTCCGGAGAAAGGGATCGCACGGTACACCTGCCATCGCTCCCGTGAAAAGAGATCAAGAAATATGCCCTTCGTACGGGTGAACGGCCTCTGCGGCTGGTGATGTTGGCGCGTAGCGTCGTCAGTACCGAATCCCCGGTAACTCAGAGTGAGCTGGAGTGATCATGGCCGTGCAGCCCAATTCCGCATTCTCCTGGACCAAGTCGTCGTACTCCGGCGGCAACGGCGCTTGCGTGGAAATCGCCGTGCCGACCGCGGCAGCCATCGCGGTGCGCGACTCCAAGGACCCCGAGGGTCCGCGCCTCACCTTCGACAACTCCTCCTGGCGCCACTTCGTGTCGGACGTCGCCGGTGGCGCGTTCGACGCGGCGTGACCTGAGCCGTCACCGTCCGCAATTCGCAGTTGTGAGCCCTCTCGACTGGATCGCCGTCCCGGCCGAGGGGGCTCGGCCATGCCCGGGTTCCCCGTTCCGGCGGGCCGGTGGCCGTCCGTGTACGACCGCCGGCGACGTCCGTCAGCGCAGTTCGGACACATAGCGGTCCGTCCCGGGCACGGTCGGCAGGAAGGGCGCCACCAGCTCCACCCGCCCCAGCCCCGACTCCGCGACCTCCTCCTCCAGGCCGGCGAACTGCTCCGGCCAGCCGTCGCGCGGGTCCTGCTGGAGGAACCACAGCAGGGTCAGCCGGGTGTCGACGCCCTCGACCTGCCGCACATACGACATCCGGTCCCCCGGCAGCGGAGTCGGGCGGAAGACCGTCACCATCGCGGCCGGGGAACCCGACAGCCGCCGCGGCAGATGCCGGGCACACAGCCACTCCAGCAGCTGGTCCCGCCGTTCCGGGCCGTCCGCGTCGATCACCTCCAACACCAGCCCGGCGTACGGGTGGTCCAGTGCGTGGAAGTCGCGGGGGCCCGCCGCACCGTCCCGGTACACCGTCGCCAGGTGGTCCTGGAAGGCCGTGAAGACATGGGTACGGTCCTGGTAGACCCGGCCGTCCCGGTTGAGGCGCTTGTTGATGCCGACGGTCCACTTCATGTGCTCGTCGTAGCGGCCCGCGGTGATCCAGTACGTGGAGAGATAGCAGCCCACCGTGACCGGCCGGGCGATGGCGGACTTCTCGGGGCGGCGCAGCAGTTGCAGCTCGCGGGTGGCGACCCAGCGGCGGCCGGCGAAGATCCACGGCATCGCCATCGCGCCCGCGATGTAGTGGTCGTCCTCGTACCAGCGGTTGTAGGCGTATTCATGGCCGGGGTGCGGTTCGACCATGGTGATCAGCGCATGTCCGGGGTGCACACCGTAGGGGCCGACGGCGGCCAGCTCGGCATAGGCGGCGGGCCCGGTGCCGGCGGCGGTGGCGACCTCTGGCGCTCGTTCGCTGTCTGCGGTCATGACAGACAGGTGTAGCTGACGGACCATCAGGTAGCGAGGGGTGGTGCGCGAAATCGTCAGGCATCGAGCGCGCGGGCCCCCTGCCCTGACGCAGCCCCGGCCCGCAGCCCCGTCCGTATCCGCCCGCATCCCCGTCCGTCCGCCCCGGCTCATCATCCGGTCACCCCTGCGCCCCGTCCCCCGGCCGCTTAAGCTGCCGGGCATCTGTGGCTGACGGTGGTTGGGCGCAGGACACGAGCGATGGGAGTCGTCATGGCGGACGCGATAGTTGGCCACGCTGTTGCCCCCGTGCCCGGGCTTGCCGCCCGGGCGGCGCGGACCGGGAGTTCGCCGGTACGGGACATCCTGGCGCTCACCGCCCGGCCGGAGGTCATCTCGTTCGCGGGTGGGCTGCCCGCGCCCGAGCTGTTCGATACGGAGGGGCTGGCGGCCGCGTTTCGGCATGTGCTGGCGGAGGATCCGCTGCGGGCGCTTCAGTACTCCACCAGCGAGGGCAGTCCGGCGCTGCGGGCGGCCGTCGCGGCGCGCACCACCGCGCGGGGGCTGGCCACCGATGCCGATGACCTGCTGGTGACCACCGGCTCCCAGCAGGGGCTGACGCTGCTGGCCACCGCCCTGTTGGAGCCGGGGGACGTGGTGCTGGTCGAGGACCCCTGTTACCTCGCGGCGCTGCAGATCTTCTCCCTCGCCGGTGCCCGGGTGGTGCCGGTGCCGACCGACGACGAGGGGCTGGACCCGGTCGCGCTGGACGAGATCACCGCGCGGGAGCGGCCCAAGCTGCTCTATGTCGTGCCGACCTTCCAGAACCCGACCGGCCGCACGCTGTCCGCCGAGCGCCGGGCCGCGGTCGCCGAGGTCGCCGCCCGGCGCGGGCTGTGGATCGCCGAGGACGACCCGTACGGCGAGCTGCGCTTCGAGGGCGAGCCGGTGCCGTGGGTCGCGACCTTCCCCGGGGCCGAGGACCGTACGGCGCTGCTCGGCTCGTTCTCCAAGGTGATGGCGCCCGGTCTGCGGCTGGGTTCGCTGCGCGCGCCGGCCGCGCTGCGGCGCGCATGTGTCATCGCCAAGCAGGCCGCCGATCTGCACACCTCCACCGTCGATCAGGCCGCGGCGGCCCGGTACTTGGCGGTCGCGGATCTGGACGCGCATCTGCTGCGGGTGCGCGACGCCTACCGTGAGCGGCGGAACGCGCTGGTCGACGGGCTGGCCGCGGCGCTGCCCGAGGGCTCGCGGTGGAACCGGCCGGCGGGCGGCATGTTCGTGTGGGCGACGCTGCCGGAGGGGTATGACGCGACGGCGCTGCTGCCCGAGGTGGTGCGGCATGACGTCGCGTACGTCCCAGGCGCGCCGTTCTTCGCCGGGCCGCCGGACGCCACGGCCGTCCGGCTGTCGTTCGTGACGCACTCCCCGGAGGAGATCCGCGAGGGGCTCGGCCGGCTGAGGAAGGCGCTGGAGGGGGCGCGGCGGCACGGCTGAGCGCCAGGGGGGGTGTCTGCGGGCCCGGTGGCGCCCCCTCGATGGCGAAGCGCCCTGGGGGAGAGCCCTCTGGGGCTCGCCCTAGGGGGAGAGCCCTCTGGGGCCGGCTGCCCCTGCCCGGCTCCGTCTTGGCGAACGGCTCTGGTCTTCCCGGGGCGCCGGGCCTAACCTGACGCACCATCAGGAGTGAGTCTGGGCGGCCCGGCCGGGAGGCACACATGCTGCTGTGGAACAAGACCGTCGTCATCTCGGGCGTGGGCGCCGGGCTCGGCCATCAGGTCGCGGCGGCCTGTGTGCGGGAGGGCGCCTCGGTGGTGCTGGGGGCTCGTACGGAGGCGAATCTCGCCAAGTCGGCGGCGCAGCTGGATGCTTCGGGCGCGCGGACGGCCTGGCGGGTGACCGATATCGGCGACGAGGCGCAGTGCGCGGCGCTGGCCGGGCTGGCCGTGGAGCGGTTCGGCGGGATCGACGCGGTGGTCCATGTCGCCGCCCTGGACTCGCTGTTCGGGGGCCTGCGGGATGCCGACTTCGACTCCTGGCACCGTGTCGTGGATGTCAATCTCTTCGGCACGCTGCGGATGACCCGCGCCTGTCTGCCGTCGCTCACGGCGCGCGGCGGCGGGTCGGTGGTGCTGATCGGCACCCAGTCGTCGGTCGCCGCCCCGTCACAGGTCCAGCAGGCGGCGTACGCGGCGTCCAAGGGCGGGCTGGTCTCCGCGATGTACTCACTGGCGCGCGAGCTGGGGCCGGACCGCATACGGGTCAACACCGTGCAGCCCGGCTGGATGTGGGGGCCGCCGGTGGAGGCGTACGTACGGTTCCAGGCGCAGAGTGAGGGCGTGCCAGAGGCCGAGGTGCTGGCCCGGCTCACCGAACGGATGGCGCTGCCCGAGCTGGCGACGGACGCGGATGTGGCCGAGACCGTGGTCTTCCTGGCCTCCGACCGGGCGCGCGCCATCACGGGGCAGTCGCTGCTGGTCAACGCGGGGGAGTTGATGCGGTAGGTGGGGCGGGGGCGCCTCGGCGTAGCCCGGGGCGGCCCCTGAGTCTCTGCCTCTGCCTCTGCCTCTGCCTCTGCGGCCGCCTACGCGTTCGTTTTGCGGCCGCTCTACGCGCGCGGGTAACGGGCGAGCCAGCCCGGCGACGAGCCGCCCGGACCGTGCAGCGCGGCGCCCTGCGTCATCTCCATCGAGAAGTCGTCGGCCAGCTGAAGGATCGTGTCCCGGCCCTCCAGCTCGACCAGCCAGACCGGCGGCAGTGCCGTCTCGCCGTGCAGGGTGCCCAGCAGATTGCCGCAGATCGCGCCGGTGGAATCGCTGTCCCCGCCGTGGTTGACGGCGAGCAGGAGGCCGTGCCGGATGTCCTCGGCGACCAGTGCGCAGTACACACCGATCGACAGCGCCTCCTCGGCCGTCCAGCCCTCGCCCAGGGACTCGACCCGGGCGGGCGTCGGCATGCCCTGCCGTACGGCGCCGAGCGCACGCTTGAGGGCGTCGGTGGTCTCCTCGTGGCCGGGGCGGGTGGCCAGATGGGCCAGCGCCTTCTGTACGGCGCTGTCGAGGTCCTCGCCACGGGCCAGCGAATGGCTGATCACCGCGAACGCGCCGGCCGCCAGATAGCCGGTGGGGTGGCCGTGCGTCTGCGCCGCGCACTCGACGGCGAGCTGGAAGACCAGCTGCGGCTCCCAGCCGACCAGCAGCCCGAACGGCGCGGAGCGCATCACCGCGCCGCAGCCCTTCGAGTCCGGGTTCTTGGGGCTGTCGAGCGTGCCCATCACCTCGTCACCGAGACCGCTCAGACACGCCCGGCCCGGCGCCCGCCTGGAGTACAGCCACTCCTCGCGGGCGAGCCAGCCGTCGTCCTTCCTCCGTTCGTCCGGTCCCCAGTCGCGCTGGGTGGCGGACCAGCGCAGATAGGCGCGGTGGACGTCGGTGGGCGGATGCCAGGCGCCGGTGTCGCGGCGTACCTGGGCTCGGATCAGGCCGTCGACGGTGAACAGCGTCATCTGGGTGTCATCGGTGACCGCGCCGCGCCGCCCGTAGGCGGGGACCAGATCGGTCACGCCCTCTTGGCCGTGCGCCTTACGGATCGCGTCGAGCGAGTCGAATTCGATACCGGCACCGAGCGCATCGCCGATGGCGCCGCCGAGCAGACAGCCGCGTACCCGGCTGCGGAAATCCTGCTGCTCCGCGCGCCCCCAGATGGCGCCGCCGCCTACTGCGCTCATGCCGAACCCTCGCTCCGCTCGGCCTCGCATTCGCGCGGCGCACACCTCTGAACGGCACGTTCGCTGCGCTCGCTCACTGCGCCCTCCTGAAGCTCACTGCGTACCGGGGCCCTGCGGGGCCCCTGGCGCAGCACTGTAATCGACCGAGAATGATCAATTTTTGGCCAGGAGGGTATTGCGAATAGTCATTCGTAAGGAGGCTTTTGGCCGGTGGCGTCCGATGGGTGGGGGTCGGGTGGTGGGTCGGCTCGGGTGAGGGGTCGGGGTCGGGCGGTGGCCGGGGTCGGGCGGTGGCCGGGGTCGGGTGGTGGGTGCGGGGTCGGGGCGGTGGGGCGGTGGTTCGGGCGGTGCGCCCCTCCATGGTCGTCACCGTCACCACTACCTCCCCCTGACCACGGTCCGCCCGTCCACCGCCCTCCCCCTAGCTAGGGAGAACCTCATGCGGCTATGTCACCCGCCGCAATGACGAGGGCTACTTCCCACAAGCGGTCGAAGCCATCACGGCCTTCCTGGCGGGCAGCCCGATCCGTCAACTGGGCTGAGGCAGCACCGGTCATCCGGACGTGGGACCCGCCCCAGGAGCGTAGGCCCCGGCCGACCTCGCCCGGCCGCTCCCGGTCACACGGAGCGTGCCACCGCATCGGGCCTCTGGGCCTCCGGGCCGCCTGACCGACGCCTTCGTCCCGGGGGCCCTCGGGCGGCGCCCCCATCGGACCGGGCGCACAGCCGCCCCCGTCCCCGCCCTTCTTCTCGTCCGTGTTCTCGTCCTCGTCCTCGCCCTTCTCGTCGTCCTCGTCCCACTGGATGATCGGCACCACCTCTGTCTCGCCCTCCCCTCGCGCCCCCACCTGGGCGCGCATCCGTTCGATGATGGCGGCGTCGCCCGTTGGGCATGCTCTCCCCATGTCCGAGTACGAGTGGGATCGCACCACCATGGCCGTCGTCGCCTCCGCGCTCTCCGGAGACAGCGACGGCGCGGTGGAACTCCTTCGGCCGCTCCCCCAGAGCGATGTGTGCCATATCGCCGTACGGCTCGCCGCCATGGCCGCCGACGCACTGATCGTCGCCGCCCAGGACAGCGGAGGGGACCGCGAGGAGGCCCTGTCGCAGTGGCAGCAGTGCATCCTTCAGCACGAGGCGGAGTACGAGGGTGGAGTGGGGGACTGAGCATCGGGGGCCATGACCGCGGACGCTGAGGCTGTCTTGGCTTGGTGGCGTGGTCGCGGGTGATGGCAGGGTCCGGTTCGGTGGCAGGGTCCTTGTCGGTGGCACGGCCCCGGCCGGGGCACGGCTACTGTCGGCGGCAGGTCCCGGACGGTGGCGGGTCCCGGGCGGTGGCGGGTCCCGGGCGGTGGTGGGTCCCGGACGGGTCCGGCTCAGCGGACACCAGGGGTGGTAGCAAGCGCCCGGGGCGCCTGTTCACCTGCGGCCGACCGTGCGCCCGGAACGCCGGCACTCCAGGACGCTGTCGCTCCGGGTCGCCATCACTCCGGGTCGGCAGCTGGCAGCTGCAAGTGGCGTATCAGCCCGCTGCGTATCGACTCCAGCCGCTCGGTCTCCGCGCCCGGCAGACGCACGAGATCCCGCAGCCCCAGTTCGGTCTCGGCAACGGCCTCCCATGAACCGCCGTCCAACAGTTCCGCGATGAGGGCCTCGGCACCCGACCAGTCGCCCAGAGCACATCGAACCAGGACGGCGACGGACTCCGGCGATATGAGAGCCGTCTCCAGGAGGGGGGTTGGGGCCGAGGGGGCGTTGCTGCCGTACAGAGGGGAGGTGCGGTCGTGGCTGGGGGTGGTGTGCCGCCCGCGTCCGTTCGCAGCCACGGCCCCAGACGTGGCCCCGGCCCCTGACGCAGCCGCGAGTGCAGACGCAGCCACGGCCGGGTCAGCAGATACAGCGGCGGTCGTGGTGCAGGCCCCTCTCGCCACCCCACCGCCAAGCATGGCGGCCAGCAGCGACGCCTCGTACCGAACAACCGGGCCGGCGTCCGAGTCGGCCGAGTCGTCGCCCGCGCCGGCATGCATCGCCTCTCGGGCAGCCTCGATCGCCTCGCATGCCGCGCCCAGGTGGCCGGTCCGGCGTAGGCAGCCAGCCTTGAGGGACAGGAGGGTGGCGGTGGCGGACGGGCCGGGCTCGGCGAGGGCGCGGTGGAAGTCGGCGAGGGCGCGGGGGGTATCGCCTCGTAGGAGGTGGGTTTTGCCGCGGCGGGCGAGGGTGTGGGTGGGGGCGTCGCCGAGTTCGAGGGCTCGGTCGAAGTCCGCCAGCGCTTCGGTCAGTCGGCCGGTGAGCAGGTTGATCGTTCCGCGGGTGGCCGTGAACCGGCTCGAATCGGGGGTGAGGCGTACGGCGGTGGAGAGTGCGGAGCGGGCTTCCTCGATGCGGCCCAGGGCCGTCAGCGCCAGGGCGCGTTGCCAATGGGTGTGGCCGTCCCCGGGGTCCAGGGCGATCGATCGGTCGAGGTCCGTGAGGGCCTGTTCGTAGCGGCCCAGGTGACCGCATACCGCGCCCCGCAATCCCCAGACCCTGGCATCGTCCGCGTGGAGTTCCAGGGAGCGGTCAAGGGCCGCCAGTGCCTCGTCGTGGCGGTCCAGGGCGTGCAGTGCGGTGCCGCGGGCGCGGTGGGCCCAGGCATAATCGGGGTCGACGGAGAGGGCCCGGTCGGCCTCCAGGAGCGCTTGCTCATGCCGTCCGCTGTCCAGGCAGGTGTGGCAGCGCTCCGCCCATACCCAGGGGTCGTTCGGCTGGAGTTCGGCGGCGCGCCCGAGGGCGTCGAGGGCTTCGTCATGGCGGCCCATCACCCGCAGGGTGATCCCACGGCGAGCGTAGGCCCAGACGTAGGCGGGATTGACGGCCAGGGCGCGGTCGAACTCGGCCAGGGCCAGGTCGTACTGTCCCGTGTCGCGGTAGGTAGCGCCCCGTTCGGCCATCGCCCAGGCGTAGTTCGCGTTGATCTCGATGGCGCGCTCCAGGCCCGCCAGCGCTTCCTCGTGGCGGCCGAGGCGGCGCAGACAGACGGCGCGGCTGGCGATGCTGAAGGCGTGGCGGGGTTGCAGGGCCAGGGCCCGGTCGAACTCGGTGATGGCCTGCTCGAAGCTACCCAGGAGACGGTGGGCCTCGCCGAGTTGGGAGGCGGCTTCCCAGGAGTCCGGAGTGATCTCCAGGGCGCGGGTGTAGTCCTCGGCGGCACGCTCGAAGCAGCGCATATAGCGGTGGGTCAGACCACGGCCGAGCAGGGCGAAGGCGTTGCGCGGCTCAAGCTCCAGGCAGCGGTCGAAGTCGGCGAACGCCTGTTGCCAGGCCTCGGCCTTGCGGTGTTCGCGGCCCCGGACACAGTGGATACGGGCCTGCCCCTGCACATCGAGGCCGGGGTGGCCGAGCAGCGCGGTGAGGATCGCGATCAGGCCGCCGCCGTCCTCGGTGAGCGCCGTGGTCATGCGGTCGCCCCAGTCGCCGACCTCCGGGTCGCCGGCGTCCTCACCGGCCTGGCGGATGGTCTCCACGACTCTGCGCACGACGGCCGGCGCGTGTTCGGCGGCGTCCAGGGTGTCGGACAGCGCCGGGGTGAGGGACGGCTGCGGGTCCGCGCAGAGGGAGTGGTAGAGCTCCCGGAGCCGGTGGTCCAGTTGGCGCTCGTCGGACCAGGGGTCCGCGGGGTTCGCGCCGGACGCGTGGTCCGTGCGGTGGCGCCGGGCGGCCTCGGCGAGTTGGCGGTGCCGGGCCGTCCAGGTCTGCGGTGATCTGCGGCGCTGGAGGCGCAGCATCGCCGTCCGCACCACCTCGTGGTACTGCCACCGCCCGGCCCGGGCGGTGACGAACGGCAGCCCGCACAGCCAGCCGAACTGTTCGGCGGCGGCCGGGTCCACCGCGGCCCGGAAGATGTCCTCGTCCACATGGCGCGGCAGGGCGGCCGCCAGTGCGGCTTCCTGGCGCACCGGGTCCGTCTCCCATTTCAGAAAGCGCTCGACGGCGGTGTCACTGGGGTCGTCGATGGCCTCGACGGCGCGCGGGCGGTTCTCGGCGAGGGTGGAGACCAGCACCGGAAGGCCGGCGGACAGCCGCAGGATCACCTCGACGACGCGCTCGTCGGTGATGTCCCTGGTCGCCAGGAACTGGCGGGCCTCGTCCTCGGTGAAGGCATCCAGCGGCAGATCCGTCACGCAGTCCAGGTAGTCGGCCCAGCAGCGGCGGTCCAGGGCGGTCCGGCCGGCCAGCGTCACCACCACGTTGGGCGCCAGCGGGCCGTAGCGATCGCTGACCAGGACGTCACACAGCCAGAGGTCGAGCAGCGGGCCCGTCCGCTCATAGGTGTCGAAGAAGAGCGCCAGCGAGGGCGACTCGTCCGCGACGGCGCTCACTTCACGGACGAAGACGGGCGTCAGGACCTCCAGCGGCGCCATCACCAACTGCACCTCGTCATGGCTGCGCAGCCGGGCGCTGAGCAGACCGCGCAGCCGGTCGGCGCCGCGCGCCACCTGGCGGGGGTCCAGTGCTCCGGTGACGGATCCGACGCCGGGTAGCAGCCCCAGGCCGGCCAGCCCCGCCTGGGCGGCGATCACGCTGGCGGGCGAGGGCACGGCCCCCTGGGGGTCGTCCTGGTCCGCCGGGCCGGGCGCTGCTTCCGCGGCGACGGCCGCCGCCTCGGCTTCGTGGCGCCGCTCCTGGTAGGTGGTGAGCAGCTTGTCGAAGACCTTCAAGGGGTGTCCCTGTGCGGCGAGTTGGCTGCTGATGGCCGCCATCGCCGCGGGGACGTCGTGCACCGTCTCGTCGACATACGCGGTCGGCACGCCCTGCTCGCGCGCGGTCTCCTCGAACTGCCGGACCAGCGACGTCTTGCCGACGCCCGCCTGGCCGTGCACATGGAAGAGGAACTGGTGCGCCGGATCCTCCACCGCGCGGGCGAAGTTGTCCCGGAACGCCGCGATCTCGCCGCGCCGCCCGACGAACCCCTCCCGCCGCCGGAGCCGGATCAGCTCCTGCCGCGAGAGCCTGCTGCGTGCCATCGATTCCACCCCCTCCGCCCCGGCGACTGCCGCGGTGCCGGCCTTTCTGCCCTGCTCCCGCAGATTAGCCGCCGGCGGCGGGGCGCGAAGGGGGCTGTGGATAACCGCGGATTCCGGCCCCCACCGGCTACTCCACGACCGGCAGCAGCTCCGGCAGATGTCCGTCCGACGCGAGGGCGGCGGCCTGGCGTTCCTCGGTGACCGGGGCGTAGGTCGTGGTGCGGGGGCGGGCCGGGCGGCCGGCCCGGTCGGCGATGGCGATGAGGTCCTGGATGGAGCGGTACGAGCCGTAACTCGAACCCGCCATCCGGGAGATGGTCTCCTCCATCAGGGTGCCGCCCAGATCGTTGGCGCCGGAGCGCAGCATCTCGGCGGCACCGTCCGCGCCGAGCTTGACCCAGCTGGTCTGGATGTTGGTGATGTGCGGGTGCAGCAGCACCCTGGCCATGGCCGTCACCGCGCGGTTGTCACGGGTGGTGGGGCCGGGGCGGGCGATTCCGGCGAGGTAGACGGGGGCGTTGGTGTGGATGAAGGGGAGGGTGACGAACTCGGTGAAGCCGCCGGTCTCCTGCTGGATTTCGGCGAGCAGGCGGAGGTGGCCCAGCCAGTGGCGGGGCTGGTCGACATGGCCGTACATCATCGTCGAGGAGGAGCGGATGCCCAGTTCATGAGCGGTCTTGATGACCTCGACCCAGGTGGCGGTGGGCAGCTTGCCCTTGGTGAGGATCCAGCGGACCTCGTCATCCAGGATCTCGGCGGCGGTGCCGGGGATGCTGTCCAGGCCGGCGGCCTTGGCCTCGCTGAGCCACTCGCGGACGGACAGCCCGGTGCGTGTCGCACCGTTGACGACCTCCATGGGCGAGAAGGCGTGCACATGCATACCGGGGACGCGTTCCTTGACGGCGCGCGCGATGTCGAAGTAGGCGGTGCCGGGCAGGTCGGGGTGGATGCCGCCCTGCATGCAGACCTCCACCGCGCCCACGTCCCAGGCTTGTTCGGCGCGGTCGGCGACCTGGGAGAGGGAGAGGGTGTAGGCGTCGGCGTCCGTGCGGCGCTGGGCGAACGCGCAGAAGCGGCAGCCGGTGTAGCAGACGTTGGTGAAGTTGATGTTCCTGGTGACGATGTAGGTGACGTCGTCACCCACGGTGTCGCGGCGCAGCTCGTCGGCGATGGTGCAGAGCGTGTCCAGGGCCGGCCCGTCGGCGTGCAGCAGCGCCAGGGCCTGCGCGTCGGTGAGCCGGGTGGGGTCGTCGGCGGCCTGCGCCAGGGCCTGGCGTACGTCGGAGTCGATGCGCTCCGGCGCCATCCCGGGGGCCGCGGCCTCGCGCAGTGCCTCCCAGTCGCCGTAGACCTCGTCGAAGTCGTCGCGGCGGTCGGCGGTGCGGCCTTCGGTGTCGATGGTGTGATGCAGGTCCGTACGGCCCGAGGAGCTCATCGTGAAGCCCTCGTCGGGCTCCTGCCAGGGGCGGCCCACCACGGGGGCGTCCTCGATGGCCAGGCCCGTCTCCGGGTCGGCGAGGGCGCGGACATGCGGCAGCAGGCGGGGGTCGAGCCAGGGCTCACCGCGCTGGAGGAACTCCGGGTAGATGGGGAGCCGTTCCCGCAGCTCGAAACCGGCCGCGGCGCAGCGCTCGGTCAGCTCGTCGATCTGCGGCCAGGGGCGCTCGGGGTTCACATGGTCGCGGGTCAGCGGGGAGACGCCGCCCCAGTCGTCGATCCCGGCGTCGATGAGCAGCTGGTATTCGCCGTCGACCAGGTTGGGCGGTGCCTGGATACGGGTCGAGGGGCCCATGATGTGCCGGGCCACCGCGATCGTCGCGGCCAGTTCCTCCAGTTCGGCGTCCGGCATTCCGCGCATCGCCGTGTCCGGCTTGGCGCGGAAGTTCTGCATGATCAGTTCCTGGATGCCGTGGTAGGCGCGCTGGATACGGCGCAGCGCGAACAGGGACTCGGCTCGCTCCTCGTACGTCTCGCCGATGCCGATGAGCAGCCCAGTGGTGAAGGGGACGTTGGAGCGGCCGGCGTCCTCCAGGACACGCAGCCGGACGGCCGGTTCCTTGTCGGGCGATCCGTGGTGGGGACCGCCGGGCTCGCTCCACAGTCGCTCGGCGGTCGTCTCCAGCATCATTCCCAAGGAGGGAGCGACGGGCTTGAGCCGCTGGAAGTCCGTCCAGGACAGCACCCCGGGGTTGAGGTGCGGCAGCAGACCGGTCTCCTCCAGGACACGGATGGCCATGGCGCGGACGTACGAGAGCGTGTCGTCGTAGCCGTGCGCCTCCAGCCATTCACGGGCCTCGGGCCAGCGGTCCTCCGGCTTGTCCCCCAGGGTGAACAGGGCTTCCTTGCAGCCCATTTCGGCGCCGCGGCGGGCGATGTCCAGTACCTCGTCGGGCGACATGAACATCCCGTGGCCGTCCCGGCGCAGTTTGCCGGGCACGGTGACGAAGGTGCAGTAGTGGCACTTGTCCCGGCACAGGCGCGTCAGGGGGATGAAGACACCGCGCGAGTAGGTGATGACCCCCGGGCGGCCCGCGGCCTCCAGGCCGGCATCCCGTACCCGGGCCGCCGAGGCGCACAGGTCCCTGAGATCCTCGCCGCGCGCCTGAAGCAGCACCGCGGCCTCGCCGGCGTCCAGCGCGACCCCGTCGCGGGCCCGCTTGAGCGCGCGGCGCATGGCGTTCGCCGTGGGGCGGCCGGCGGCGGCGGGCGCGGCGTTCGTTTCGCGGTCGGACCCTCGGTCGGATGCCTGGTCGGGTACCTGCGCGCTGGAAGTCATCCTCCGAGCATACGAGCGCCCACCGACAGCCCCGCCGCCGGAGAAGGGGCCGTTGATGTGCCGCTGATCACTGCGGACGGAGGTTCCGTCAGGGCCGGGAGAGGGCACCTTCCCGGCGGCGGCGCACCGCACGCTTACATGCTTGCCAGCAGCTCGTCGGAGTACGTCCTGGTCAAGAACTCCATGTTGTGGCCGTCGGGGTCAAGGACGTAGACACCGCGGCCGCCGTCGTGGTGGTTGATCTCCTGAGGCTTGGTGTGCATGGGGTCGGCCCAGTAGGAGAGCCCGCGCTCCTGTATGCGGCCGAAGATCCCGTCGAACTCCTCCTCGGTCACCAGGAACGCATAGTGCGTCGGGACGAATTCGCCGCCTGCGACATGCTCGGCGTAGTCGAGGGCCACCCCGTTGTCCAGCTTGAGGGCGGCGAAGGGGCCGAACGCCTTGGGCTCGGGCGCACCGAGCAGACCGGCCAGGAACCGGGCGGAGGCGAAACGGTCGGTGCTGTGCACGATCGTGTGGTCGAGGCGAGGCATTGAGACTCCTTGATCTCTGTGGTCCCGTGATCGGCGTAAATCTCTGTGGTCCCGTGAGCGGCGTGGTCCCCTGATCTGCGGGATCGTCCGGACCGTGGCTCTTCCAGGACCGTGGACCGTTCTCCTTGGGCCGTTGAATGCGGGTGGTTCAACGGACCTCACCTTCGACGCTACGACTGGACGGGGCGGGCGCGAATCGGCCTCCGGTACCGATCCCGGAGGCGAGGGCCTTACACCGATGGTCCTAGGGCGCGCCCGGGCCCGGCCGACCTCCGCCAAGCCCTCCGGCGGCCCGTCCGCCGCCGTCACGCATCCGGTACGGCACACTGCCGTGCGTCACAGGAACCGCGACGCTGCCGTGCGTCACAAGAACTGTGCGAAGTCGTCGAGCGTCCGCAGGACCTCCGCCTCCCCGGCCGGCGGCAATTGCAGGACCACCTCTTGCAGCCCCAGCTCGCGGTAGTGCGCCAGCTTCCCCGGTGACGGGTGGACCGCGTACGGGACCACCACCGGTTCACCCGTGCGCCCGGCGTCCGACCACGCCTGCCGTAGTACCGGGAGGGTCTCGGTCAGCCCCCGTCCGCCGATCGGCAGCCACCCGTCCGCGTACGCGGCGATCTGCCCGAAGAGCTTGGGCCCGGCCCCGCCGCCGAGGAGGATGCGCGGCGCGCCGTGGGCCGGTTTGGGGTGCGCGAAGGACGCCCGCACGGACCCGAATGCGCCCTTGTACGCGGTCGGTTCCGCGGCCCACAGGGCGCGCATCAGCGCCACCCGGTCCCGGGTCAGCTCCCGCCGGGTCGACCACTCGACACCGTGGTCGGCGGCCTCCTCGACGTTCCAGCCGTAGCCGATGCCCAGGGTGAAGCGGCCGCCGGAGAGGAAGTCGAGGGTCGCGATCTGCTTGGCGAGGTCGACTGGGTCGTGCTGGGCGACCAGGGTGATGCCGGTGCCGAGGGCGAGCCGCTCGGTGACCGCGGCGGCCTGGCCGAGTGCGATGAACGGGTCGAGGGTGCGGCCGTACTCGCGGGGCAGCGGCTCGCCCATGGGGGCGGGGGTGTCCCGGCTGGCCGGGATATGGGTGTGCTCCGGGAGATACAGGCCGGCGAAGCCGCGCTGTTCCAGCTCGCGGGCCAGCCGGTCCGGCCGGATCGTCTCGTCGGTCAGGAAGATCGTGGTCGCGATCCGCATGCTGGGACACCTCCGCGTCGGGCGTGTGCGTGACCGCATGTTGCCTCACCGCCCGACGGTTATCCACAGCCCTTTCGCTCGGTGTCACACGCGCGTACAACAGTTTTCACGCGGTGCGACGAGCGGCCGCGACGCGGCACTCATCCGACACGACATGACGCGGGGGCGGGGATGGAACGACGCGACGTTCTGAGACTTTCGGCGGTTGCGGGCGCGATGGGCGCGCTTACGCTCGGACGTGTGAGCTTCGCCGACGCGGCGCCCGCGGGCGGGCGGTCCGGAGGCGGGCCGGGCGAGCAGACCCGGCGGGTCACCGGCCATCTGCCCACGGGCGCACCCGACTTCGTATACCTGCCGGTCGAAGTGCCGCGCGGGGTGCGCGAAATCGCCGTGACCTACCGCTACGACAGACCCACCGTCCCGGAGGGCACGGCCGGCAACGCCTGCGACATCGGCATCTTCGACGAACGGGGCACCGACCTCGGCGGCGCCGGCTTCCGCGGCTGGTCGGGCGGAGCGCGTACGGAGTTTTTCCTGCGCGCCGACGAGGCCACCCCCGGCTATCTCCCGGGCCCCGTCAACCCCGGCATCTGGCATATCGCCCTCGGCCCGTACACGGTCGCACCGCAGGGCCTGTCCTACGACATCACGATCACCCTGAAGTACGGCCCCCAGGGGCACACCCCGGCGCCCGTCCATCCGCCCGAGCGCGCCCGGGGCCGGGGCCGCGCCTGGTACCGCGGCGACAGCCATCTGCACTCCGTCCACTCCGACGGCAAACGCACCCCCTCGGAGATCGCCGCGCTGGCCCGCGCCGCCGGGCTGGACTTCATCAACACCTCCGAGCACAACACCACCTCCGCGCATCGTGCCTGGGACGGCCTGTGGGGCGACGACCTGCTGATCCTGACCGGCGAGGAAGTCACCACCCGCAATGGTCACGTGGTCGCGATGGGCACCGACCCCGAGGTCTTCATCGACTGGCGCTACCGGGCCCGCGACAACGCCTTCGGGAAGTTCGCGCGCGCCATCCGCCGGGCCGGCGGCCTGGTCATCCCGGCGCATCCGCACGCCACCTGCATCGGCTGCAACTGGAAGTTCGGGCTGAACGAAGCCGATGCGGTGGAGGTCTGGAACGGGCCGTACACCCCCGATGACGAGGTCGCCCTCGCCGAGTGGGACAACACCCTGGTCGCCCACGCCCAGGGCCGCGCGGACTGGCTGCCGGCCGTCGGCCACAGCGACGCCCATCGCGATCCCGATGTCGTCGGCCTGCCGCAGACCGTGGTGCTCGCCGACGATCTCTCACGCCGGGCGCTTCAGGACGGCATCCGGGCCGGCCGGGTCTGGATCGCCGAGTCGTCGAAGGTCGACCTGGCGTTCTCCGTCACCGGTGAGCGGGGTGAACACGCCGGAATCGGCGAGCGGCTGGCGGTCTCCCGTGCGGCGAAGGCCACCGCCCGGCTGACGGTCTCCGGCACCCCCGGCTGCACGGTCTCCTTCGTCACCGACCAGGGGCGGCTGTACTCCACCGCGCTGCCGCCCTCCGGCGACGGCACCGTCAGCTGGCAGACCACCCCGGATAACGCCGCCTACATACGCGCGGAAATCCGCCACCCCTCGACGACACCGGGCCTGCCGGGCCCCATGGCGGCCATGACCAACCCGGTCTTCCTGGGCCGCCGGGGCTGGTCCCGGCCGGGCGCGGCGGACGGCGAGCGGAGGACGGCGGAGGGCAAGCCGCGGACGGCGAGCGGAGGACGGCCAGCGGAGCCCGGCGTGCCTCGGCGGCCCAGGGAGCGGTGCGCGGCAACGCACGCGGCGCGCCCTCGCACCGCTACAGCCCCGGCTCCCGCCCCGTACAAGACGCTCAGGCGCTCTTCCGCAAGATGAGGAGGGCGGCGACGGCCAGTGCCACGAGCGCCGCTGTGTCGATGCGTGCCACGCGCCTCGTGGCGCTGTTGAGACCCGGTGTGGAGTAGGCGAGCAACAGGAACGACCCCATGCTGATCGCCCCGGCGGTGACGGCAGGGAGGTGGAAGGGCGGGACGAACGCCGCGCAGAGCAGGGCGAGTCCGACGAGCCCCAGTAAGACGGCCCGGTGACGCAGCAGCACCATCAGGTCGGCGGAGCCGGGGCCCTCGGCCGACACTCCGTACGCCGTCGTGAGCTGCGACGGCGCGAACGCGACGAAGCCGGGGAGAAGGTTCACCAACCCCACGAGGAGGAGCAGAGCGGTGGTGACGCGGTCGAGCCACATGTGTCATTCCAAGGGGTGGGAAGGGTGGTCGAAGTGCTGGCTAGCATGCCTGCATGCCATCCGTGCCGCTTTCAGAAACGTGCGGTGTTCCGGCTGCGCTGTGGTTGTGGCCCGGTCAGGCGCTGTACGTGGGACCGTCCCTGGCGCTGGACATCCACTCCGGCTCGGTGAGCTGTCTGGCGGTGGGTGTGGACGAGGAGTTCACGGTCCAGCTGGAGAACGGCAGCCGCCAGGTCGCCCGTACCGCACTGATAGCGGCCCGGGTTCGGCACCGGGTTCTCCCCCACGGGAGCCGGATGGCGTTCTGTTACCTGGACCCCGCCTCGCCACGGGAGCGGGCGTGCCGTCGGTTGATGAGCGGGAGCGCCGAGCTCGCCCGGGGGCACGGCCACGAACTCCCGCTCACGCGGCTGGCCGCGCGGATGGACGGGAGTACCCCTCTTCCGGCCGCCCTGCGCTGGCTGGACCTCGCCGGTCCGGACGACCGCACGGAGGCCAGGGACCCACGGATCCGGCAAGCCACCTTGCGGCTGGCAGCGGAGCCGGGGCGGCAGCTCTCCGCCGAGAACCTGGCGGTGGAGGCCGGCCTGTCCGTATCGACGTTCCTCCGGCTCTTCCGGGCCCAGACGGGGACGACCTTCCGCCGCTACCGCCTGTGGACGCGCATGCTGCGGGTGGCGCTTCTGCTGGAGACCTGGCCGGATCTGAGCACGGCGGCCGTGGAGGCGGGGTTCGCCAGCCCCTCCCATTTCAGCAGCGCATTCCATGCGATGTTCGGTCTCCGGCCCAGCCGGCTCCTGACCCGGGGCGTGACGATCAGAGCAGCGTAGCCCGGGGCGTCACCGCGGGGGCGATGGCGGGACCGGCAGGACGGATGGAGCGCACTGACCGCCCGTCGGAGGATCCCGTGATTCTCCCTGCCGACGGTCAGCACGACCCGGCCCCACTCACCCCGACCCCGCTCACCCGGGCCCCACTCACTACAACCCCACTCACCCCAACCCAACTCACTACAACCCCACTCACCCCAACCCAACTCACCCCGGCCCCGTTCACCCCACCCAACTCACCCCAACCCAGCTCTCCCCAGCCCCACTCACCCCGGCCAGACGATCGCCTGCAGCTCGCTGTACGCGTGCAGCGCGTACGAGCCCACGTCGCGTCCCACCCCGCTCTTCTTGAAGCCGCCGAACGGCGCCTCCATGTTCCGGCCGACCGTGTTCACCCCGACCCCGCCGGCCCGCAGCTGCCGGGCCACCCGGAAGGCGCGGGCGACATCGCCGGACCAGACGTAGTCGATCAGCCCGTAATCGCTGTCGTTGGCGAGAGCGATCCCCTCGTCCTCCTCGTCGAAGGGCAGGACGACCACGACCGGACCGAAGATCTCCTCCCGTACGACCCGCATGTCCAGGGTGCAGTCGGCCAGCAGCGTCGGCGCGACATAGAAGCCGCGCTCGGGCGCGGAGGGCCGTTCGCCGCCCGCCACCACCCGGGCGCCTTCCTTTCGGCCCAGCTCCACATAGGACTCGATCCGGTCGCGGTGCGCGGCCGAGATCACCGGCCCGACCACCGTGCCCGGCGCGCGCGGATCACCGACCGTCAGCCGCCCGAGGTACCGCGTCAGCCGCTCCACCAGCGCCTCGTACACCCCGCGCTGGGCGAGCACCCGGGTCGGCGCCGTGCAGATCTGGCCGCTGTAGAAGGAGTAGGTCGTGCCGATGCCGGCCACCGCCGAGTCCAGGTCCGCGTCGTCGAAGACCACCGCGGCGCCCTTGCCGCCCAGCTCCATGAGCTGGCGTTTCATCCCGCGGCCGCAGACCTCGGCGATGCGCTGTCCGACGGCCGTCGAGCCGGTGAAGCTCACCATGTCCACGTCCGGCGCGTCCACGGCCGCCGCGCCGATCGCCGGGGAGGCGCCGCTGACGACATTCACGACCCCCGGTGGCGCCCCGGCCTCGGCCAGCGCCGCGGCCATCCGGTAGACCGACAGCGGGTCCTGCGGGGCGGGCTTCACCACGACGGTGTTGCCCATCGCCAGCGCCGGGGCGATCTTGCCTGCCGGGTTGGCCCACGGGTTGTTGTACGAGGTGATGCAGGTGACGACGCCGACCGGCTGCCGTACCGCCAGGGCACCCAGCACGCCCGCCTTCCCCATCGGCCCGGCCTCGTTGATCTGCGGCGGCAGCCCCTGCTCCACGGGCTCCACCGCTCCCTTCGCATACCGCCGGAAGCGCGCCACCCCCACCGCGACCTGCATACCGCGCGCCGTGCCGGTCGTCGCGCCGCTCTCCGCCTGTGCCACCTCGGCGTGCGCCGCGAAGTCGCGCTGCATCACCTCCGCGGCCCGGTCGAGGATCGCGGCGCGGCGCTGCGGTGCCGTACGGGACCAGGCGGGGAAGGCCCCGGCCGCCGCGGACGCCGCCGCGTACACCTGCTCCCGGCTCGCCTCGGGCGCGAGCCCGACGACCTCCTCCGTGGCCGGGTCGATGACCTCGTAGTGGCCGCCGTCGGGCTCGGCCCATTCCCCGCCGATGAACAGCCGTCCCGCGGCGCTCACTTGACTCTCACCGCCACCGCCACCGCCACCGCCACCGCCACCGGCCCCGGCCCCGGCCCCGGCCCCACGAGCCGCCGTTCACCCCCGCCTCGCCCTACGAGTCGCCGTTCACCCCTGCCCCGTTCCCCGCGCGTCAGCTCACCCACACCCCACCCCGCAACCGTCAGCTCACCCGCACCCCGCCCCACAACCGCCACCTCGTCCGCCCCCCACCCCACGACCAGCACCCCGCCCGGCACGCCCCTCACTTCGTGCTCACCGTCCTCGTGTCCCGCCCCGAGCGCAGTACCGTCCCCGGTACCGCGCCGGTCACCACGTCCTCGCGGATCGTCTCGACGCCGTTGACCCACACCGCGTTGATGCCGATCGCCCGGGAATCCAGGCGCGGGCTGTCGCCGGGCAGGTCGTGCACGAGGGTGGCCTTGCCCGCGTCGATCCGCTCCGGGTCGAAGAGGACGAGATCGGCGTGCCAGCCCTCTTCGATGCGGCCCCGCTCCCGCAGCCCGAAGAGCTGGGCGGGGTCGTCGGTGAGCATCTTCACGGCCTGCTCCAGGCCCGTCAGCTTCCGGCCCCGCAGGCAGTCGCCGAGAAAGCGCGTGGTGTACGGGGCGCCGCACATCCGGTCCAGGTGCGCGCCCGCGTCCGAGCCGCCGAGCATGACGTCCTCGTGCTGCCAGGTCTCGGCGCGCAGCGCCCAGGAGTCCGGGTCGTTGTCGGTGGGCATCGGCCACAGGACGGTCCGCAGCCCGTCGTTGGCACAGATCTCCACCAGGCACGCGAAGGGCTCCTGGCCGCGCTCGGCCGCGATGTCCCGCACGACGCGGCCGGTCAGACCCTCGTTCGCCGTGGAGTAGGTGTCCCCGATGACATAGCGGCCGAAGTGCGTGAGTCGCCGGAAGACACCCGCCTCCTTGCTGTCCGCGCGCCGCAGCATCTCGGCCCGGACCGCGGGGTCGCGGAGCCGCTCGATCCGTTCGGGGACCGGCAGGCCCAGGATGTCGCCCCATCCGGGGATCAGGTTCAGGGCGCAGAAGGTGCCCAGGGACATGTTCATGGGGGTGAGGATCGGCATCGTCAGGGCAACGATCCGGCCGCCGGCGTCCCGGGCCCGTTCACTGGCGGCCAGCTGCCGTGGCACCCGTTCGGGCACGGCCGCGTCGATGGTCAGCACATTCCAGTTCAGCGGACGCCCGGCGGCCGCGCTCATCTCGACGAGCAGCTCGATCTCGGCGTCGCTGAACTGATCGAGGCAGCCGGCCACGATCGCCTCGATCTGGGTGCCCTCGTGCTCGGCGACGGCCCGCGACAGCGCGAGCAGCTCGGCCGGCGCGGCGTGCCGGGAGGCGACCGGCCGGCCGTCCCCGTCGGAGTGGGTGGCGGACTGGGTGGTGGAGAAGCCCCACGCCCCGGCCGCCATCGCCTCGTGGAGGAGTGCCAGCATCCGCTCCATCTGCTCGGGCGTCGGCTGCCCGCCGATGGCGTCCTCCCCCATGACATGGCGGCGCAGTGCGCAATGCCCCACCATGAAGCCCGCGTTGACGGCGATCCGCCCCTCCAGGGCATCGAGGTACTCGCCGAACGAGCTCCACGACCAGGGCGCCCCCTCTTCGAGCGCCACCAGGGACATGCCCTCGACCTTGGCCATCATCCGGCGGGTGTAGTCGGCGTCGGCGGGCCGCTCCGGATTCAGCGGGGCGAGCGTGAACCCGCAGTTGCCGCCCGCCACGGTCGTCACCCCGTGGTTGAGCGAGGGCGTCGCGTACGGGTCCCAGAAGAGCTGGGCGTCGTAGTGGGTGTGCGGATCGACGAAGCCGGGGGCGAGGACGAGCCCGGTGGCGTCCTCGCTGCTCCGGGCCTCCTCGGTGACGGTGCCGGGCGGCGCGATGACGGCGATCCGGCCGTCGCGGAGGCCGACATCGGCGGTGTACGAGGGCGTGCCCGTCCCGTCCACAACGGTCGCGCCCTTGATCAGGTGGTCGAGCACGGTGTGCGCCCCTTCCCCTCGGCGGAATTCAGCTGCCCGTGGCCTGCCGAAACCTGGTCGTGCGGTGCACCGGATCGGTGTCGATCTTCGGGATGACGTGCTCGCCGATGAGCTTGACGGTGTTCATGGTGTCCTCGTACGAGATCCCGATCGGCAGCCCGAAGCTCAGCTGATCGGCGCCGGCCTGCTCCCAGCGCTTGCACTGCCCGAGCACCTCGTCCGGGTCGCCGCAGATCATCAGCTCCTCGGCGATCAGCAGCTCGATGATCTCGGTGGTGTAGTCGGGCAGCAGCTCGGGCCACTCGGGGATGCCCTCGGGCCGCGGGAAGGTGTCGTGGTAGCGGAAGACCAGCGACTGGAGGTAGTTGAGTCCCCCGTTGACCGCGATCTCCACGGCCTTGTCATGCGTCTCGGCACAGATCGCCGTCGACGTCACCATCACGTTGTCGTTGACGAAGTCACCGATCGGCTCGGCGTCCCGGATCGCCGTCTTGTACTGCTCCAGCACCCACGCCATGTCGGAGACCTTCTGCACGCTGAAGCCGAGGACCCCCAGGCCCTTCTTCGCCGCCATGGCGTACGAGGTCGGCGAGCCGGCCGCGTACCACATCGCCGGGTGCGAGGCCCCGTACGGCTTGGGGAAGATCTTGCGCGGCGGCAGCTGCCAGTGTTTGCCCTGGAACCCGGGGTACTCCTCCTGGAGCCACATCTTCGGGAACTCGGCGATCGTCTCTTCCCAGATCTCCTTGGTGTGGTTCATATCGGTGATGCCCGGCAGGAACCCCAGGATCTCGTGGCTGCCGGCGCCCCGCCCGCTGCCGAACTCGAAGCGTCCCTCGCTGAGATGGTCGAGCATGGCGACCTTCTCGGCGACCTTCACCGGGTGGTTGACCTGGGCGAGGGGGTTGAAGATCCCGGACCCCAGATGGATGCGTTCGGTCGCATGGGCCAGATAGCCGAGGAAGACGTCATTGGCGGAGAGGTGCGAGTACTCCTCCAGGAAGTGGTGCTCGGACGCCCAGGCGTACTTGAAGCCGGACTTGTCCGCCTGGATGACGTACTCGGTCTCCTCCATCAGCGCCTTGTGCTCCGCGAGCGGGTCGGTCTCGGCCCGCTTGCCCACATATCCCTGTACAAAGAGCCCGAATTCCAAGGAGGTTCACCGTCCCTGATGGCTATATCTGACGTACCGTCAGATTCGATGTGCCGACTGTTCCACCGCGCCCGGAGAGCGTCAAGAGCCGTCACGGGCTGACCTGACCAGCCGTCAGAAGATGCTGACCCCCGCCAGCCAGCCACCATCGACCACGAACGGCTGCCCGGTGATGTACGACGAGTCCTCGCACGACAGGAAGAGCGCCAGCTTGGCGACCTCCTCCGGCTGCCCGATCCGCCCCAGCGGCACCAGCTTCCGGTAGAGCTCGTCCACCGCCCGCTTGGACTCGGCCGGATCGACGGCCGGATCGAGCGCGGCCGGGTTGGTCATCGGAGTGTCCACCGCCCCCGGGCACACCGCGTTGACCCGGATCTTCCTGGCCGCCAGCTCCACCGCGGCGACCCGGGTCAGCCCGAGGACGGCGTGCTTGGTCGCGGCGTACGCGCCGACGAAGGCCATCCCGGTCAGCGCCGTGTAGGACGCGGTGTTGACGATCGTGCCGCCGCCGGCCGCCTCGATCTCCGGCGCCACCGTACGGATCCCCAGGAAGCAGCCGACCTGGTTGACCTGCACCACCTGCTGGAACTCCTCCAGCGGCGTCGACACCAGCTCGTTGAAGCGCAGAATGCCGGCGTTGTTGACCAGCCCGTCGATCTTCCCGAAGGTGTCCTTGGCGGCGACGACCGCGGCCTGCCAGTCCGCCTCCCGCGTCACATCCAGCGGGACGTACCGCGCGGAGGCCTCCCCCAGTTCCTTGGCGAGCGCCTCGCCCTGCGCGTCCAGCACATCGCCGAGCACGACCTTCGCGCCCTCCGCGACGAACAGCCGCGCCTCCTGCTCCCCCTGCCCACGCGCCGCACCCGTGATGATGACGACCCGCCCGTCGAGCTTGCCCATAGCCGCACTCCTCCGCTGGTGAGTTGCCCTGCGCCCGTCCGGGCCGTCAGCCGTTCAGCAGCGGCGCGACCTCCGAGCCGAACGCCACCATCTGATCGGTCAGTTCACTGCGGCTCCGGCTGCGGAACCGCACCTGGATCTGCTGCACACCCATCGCGCGGTACTCCCGCAGCGAGTCCGCGATCCGCTCCGCCGCCCCGGACAGCGTCCGCCGGCCGACCGCCCACCCCGGCTCGCCGACGTACAGCGGCTCGGCGATGGTGCCGATCACGACCGGCTCCTCGATTCCGGCCGCCTCCCGCAGCCGCCGCAGCCGGGTGATCTGGCCGGGCAGCTGTTCGCGCCGGTCACCCTGCGGGAGCCAGCCGTCGCCGCGCTCGGCGGCCCGGCGTACGGCGGCGGGCGAGGAGCCGCCCACCCAGATCGGCGGCCGCGGCGTCTGCACCGGCCGCGGCGCCTGCCCCAGCCCCCCGAACGCGAACCGCTTCCCCGCGAACTCCGGGAACTCCTCGGGCCCCAGCGCCACCTTCAGCGCGTCAACGGTCTCGTCCAGTACCGCCCCCCGCCGCCCGAAGTCCACCCCGAGCACCTCGAACTCCTCCGCCACGTGCCCGGCACCCACCCCGAGGATCAACCGCCCGCCGGAGAGCCGGTCCAGCGTCGCGTACTGCTTGGCCGTGATCAGCGGATGCCGCAGCCCGGCCACCGCGACATGGCTCAGCAGCCGGACCCGCTCCGTCACGGCGGCCAGATGCGCCAGCGTGGCCACCGGGTCGTACCAGACGGTGCTCATCGCCTCGGCCAGCCGCCGCGGAATCGCCAGATGCTCACAGCAGGCGACATACGCGAACCCGCACCGGTCCGCCACCCGCGCGATCTCGACCAGATCAGCGGGCCCCGCGGCCGCCTCCCAGCACTCCGCGAACAGCGTGCTCTGCGACTGCACCGGCAACTGCATGCCGTACACCAGCCGCCCGTCCGCCGGCCGCCACACCCCATCACGCTCGCCGCCCACAGGCCCCTCCAGCTATATCTGACGCACCGTCACATAGCTTGCGCGGGACATCGTGGTGCCTGGCGGACCATCAGGCAAGGGGCGGGGGTGGGCGTCCCGGGGGTCCCGGGACGGCCCCGGCCCGAGGCCCGACGTCAGCCGGACCCGGCCCCCGGCCCGCCTCTGAACCTCACGCCCCCGCCCAGAGCCCCTCCCCCGTCAGCCCCAGCAGCGAGATCGCGTTCCCCCGGACGATCCGCTCCACCACGTCCGGGGCCAGGTGCCCCATCTGGGACTCGCCGACCTCCCTCGACTTCGGCCAGGTCGAGTCCGAGTGGGGGTAGTCCGTCTCGTACAGCACGTTCCCCACGCCGATCGCGTCCAGGTTCCGCAGCCCGAAGGCGTCGTCGAAGAAACAGCCGTAGATGTGCTCGGTGAAGAGTTCGGACGGCGGGCGGCGGACCTTGTCGGCGACGCCGCCCCAGCCGCGGTTCTCCTCCCAGACCACATCCGCGCGCTCCAGGACATACGGGATCCAGCCGATCTGCCCCTCGGCGTACATGATCTTCAGGTCCGGGAAGCGGTCGAACTTCCCGCTCATCAGCCAGTCGACCATCGAGAAGCAGCAGTTGGCGAAGGTGATCGTCGAGCCGACGGCGGGCGGGGCGTCGGCGGAGGTCGAGGGCATCTTGCTGGACGAGCCGATGTGCATCGCGATGACCGTGCCGGTCTCGTCGCAGGCGCGCAGGAACGGGTCCCAGTAGTCGGTGTGGATGCTGGGCAGCCCCAGGTGGGGCGGGATTTCGCTGAAGCAGACGGCCCGGACCCCGCGGGCCGCGTTGCGCCGTACCTCCGCGGCGGCCAGTTCGGCGTCCCACAGGGGGATGAGCCCGAGCGGGATCAGCCGCCCCCGCGCCTGCGGGCCGCACCACTCCTCCACCATCCAGTCGTTGTAGGCACGCACTCCCAGCAGCCCCAGTTCACGGTCCTTGGCCTCCGTGAACGTCTGGCCGCAGAAACGGGGAAAGGTGGGGAAACAGAGCGCTGACTGGACATGATTGACATCCATGTCGGCCAATCGGTCGGGCACGCTGAAGGAGCCCGGCCGCATCTGCTCGTAGGTGATGCCTTCGAGTTTGATGTCGTCGCGCGCATAGCCGACGGCCGTGTCGAGGCGGGTCAGCGGACGGTGCAGATCTTCATATACCCACCAGTCGGCTATCGGCCCGTCGTCACCGACGGCACCCATCTTTGGAGCGAATTTTCCGCCCACGAAGCTCATTTCCTTCACCGGCGCCCGGACGATGCGCGGGCCGGTGTCCTGGTACTTCGACGGGAGCCGGTCCCGCCAGACGTTGGGGGGCTCCACCGTGTGGTCGTCCACCGAGATGATCTTCGGGAAGGTCTCCATGGCGATACGGTAGCGCCGATCTGACGATGCGTCAGCTAGTGCGAAGGCATACCGAACACCAGGGGGCGCACGGAAGCTTCAGCTCCGCGCCCCTGCCCTGCGCCGCCCCGCCTCCGTCACCGCTCGTCCGAGGAGGCTTTGTGGACGGTCCGGACCCCTACTGACGTAAGCAGCCGCGACAAGGCAGACTGGCCGTTGCACACAGCGAGGTAGTGCGCACAGCGTGAACAGATGCCACACACGGCAGGGGGGCACCATGGACGACGGTCCGGGGCGGGAGCGGCTCCGCTTCACCGTGCTCGGTCCCGTACGGGCCTGGCGCGGCGCAACATCGCTGGCAGCGGGCTCCCCGCAGCAGCGGGCGCTGCTCGCTGCGCTCTTGCTGCGCGGCGGACGCACCGCCACCGCGGCCGAACTCGTCGACGCCCTCTGGGGCGATGAGCCGCCGCATGCCGCGCTCGCCGCGCTGCGCACCTACGCCTCCCGGCTCCGCAAAGCCCTGGGTGACGACGCCGACACCCTGGTCAGCGAGTCCGGCGGCTATGCGATCCGCCCGGTGGACGGCCGCCCGCTGGACCTCGACCACGATCATGCCGAGCAGTACGCCGCCGAGGCGGAGAAGGCCCGGGCGGCCGGCGACCGCGGCCGCGCCCGTGAACTCCTCGACAAGGCGCTGGCGTTGTGGGACGGCGAACCGCTGGCCGGCCTCGCGGGCCCGTATGCCGACACCCAGCGCACCCGGCTCGACGAGTGGCGGCTGTCCCTCACGGAATCCCGCCTCGAACTGATACTGGAAGCCGGCTGCCACGCCGACGCGGTGTCCGAGCTGACCGCGCTCACCGCCGCCCACCCGCTGCGCGAGCGGCTGCGCGAACTGCTCATGCTCGCGCTGTACCGCAGCGGACGGCAGGCCGAGGCGCTCGCGGTGTACGCCGACACCCGCCGGCTGCTCGCGGACGAGCTGGGGGTCGATCCATGCGCCTCGCTCTCCGACCTCCAGCAGCGGATTCTGCGGGCGGACCCGGACCTGGACGCGCCCGCCGTCAGCTTCGACACCGACCCCACCGAACCCGCGGTGGTGCGCCCGCAACAACTCCCGGCCACGGTCGCCGACTTCACCGGCCGGGCCGCCTTCGTCACCGAGCTCGGGGACCAGCTCGCCACCGCCGAGGGCAGCGTGATGGCCGTCTCGGCCCTGACCGGCATCGGTGGCGTCGGCAAGACCACCCTCGCCGTGCATGTCGCCCACGCCGCCCGCGACCACTTCCCCGACGGACAGCTCTACGTCGACCTCCAGGGCGCCGGTCACAATCCCTCCGAACCGGTCGCGGTCCTCGGCGCCTTCCTGCGCGCCCTGGGTACGCCCGACGCCTCCATCCCCGATGGCCTGGAGGAGCGTTCGGCCCTCTTCCGCTCCATCCTGGCCGGCCGCCGGGTGCTGGCCCTCCTGGACAACGCCCGGGACGCCTCCCAGGTCCGGCCGCTGCTGCCCGGCACGGAGGGCTGCGCCGCCCTGATCACTAGCCGCGCCCGCATGATCGACCTGGCCGGTGCCCACCTCGTCGATCTGGACGTGATGAGTCCGGAAGAGGCGCTCGCGCTCTTCACCCGCATCGTCGGCGAGGAACGGGTCACCTCGGAACGGCAGGCCGCCATGGCCGTCGTCGGGGCCTGCGGCTTCCTCCCGCTGGCCATCCGTATCGCCGCCTCCCGGCTGGCCGCCCGCCGTACGTGGACGGTGTCCATCCTGGCCCGCAAGCTCGGCGACGAGCGCCGCCGCCTGGACGAACTGCGGGCCGGCGACCTCGCCGTGAAGGCCACCTTCGAGCTGGGCTACAAGCAGCTGGAGCCCGCGCAGGCCCGTGCCTTCAGGCTGCTGGGGCTGGCGGACGGCCCGGACATCTCGCTGGCCGCGGCCGCCGCCGTACTCGACATGGACGCCGAGGACACCGAGGAACTCCTCGAATCCCTCGTGGACAGCTCGCTCCTGGAGTCCGCCGCGCCGGGGCGCTACCGCTACCACGACCTGGTGCGGCTCTACGCGCGTGCGTGCGCCGAGCGGGATGAACACCCGCCGTCGGAACGGGACATGGCGGTCTCCCGGCTGCTGGACTTCTATCTGGCGACCGCCGCGCGCATGTACGCGCTCGAACGTCCGGGTGACCGTCTGATCGACCACATGGAGAGCACCAACTACCCGGGCCTCGTCTTCGCCGACCGGGCGGCGGCCCTGGAATGGCTGTTCAACGAGGCCGGATGCCTGCTCGCCTGTGCCCGGCAGTCCAGCAGCCCGGACACCCTGCGCCGGGCCGCCGACCTGCTGCTGCTCACCAAGGACCTGGCCGAATCCGGTGCCGACGCGCTCCAGTACGAGCAGGCCAACGTCACGCTGCTGACGGCTGCCCGGGAGGCCGGGGACCAGCACGCGGAAGCGCGTTTCCACCTGGCGCTCACCTACGTCCGCACGCTGTCGGGACGGCTGGACGAGGCCGATGAGAACGCCAAGTCCGCCATGCTGCTCGGCCTCGCCTCCGAGGACCCCTATGTCTCGTCGTCCGCCCCCAACGACCGCGGGATCATCGCCAACGCGCAGCACCGGCATGCCGACGCGGAGGGCTATCTGCGGCAGGCCCTGTCCGCTTTCCGCGACGACAAGAACCAGCAGGCCGAAGCCAGCGCCCTGTGCAACCTCTCCCGCGTCCATCTGGACACCGGGCGGGTGGACAGCGCCATCGAGCTGGCGGAAGAGGGGCTCTCGATATACCGCCGGCTGGGGGCCAAGCGCCGGCTCGCGAACGGTATGTACGCCCTCGCTCTCGCGTACACCCAGGCCATGCGCCTGGAAGAGGCGACCGAGCAGCTGAACGCCGCCCTGGCCATCTTCCGGGACAGCCGGCAGCGCTTCTGGGAAGGGATGACCAACTTCCGGCTCGCCGAGGTCGAGCTCGCCGCCCACCGGCCCGCCACCGCCGCCAACCATGCCGAACAGGCGCTGACCGCACTGCGCGGCATCGGTGGCGATTCCTGGCGCGCCACGGTCCTGACCACTCTGGGGCGCGCCCTGCACGCCCTCGGGCAGACCGGCCGCGCAAGGGTGTGCTGGCAGGAAGCACTGGCTACGTTCGAGCGCCTGGGTTCCTCCGACGGCACCGCTGTGCAGGCACTTCTCTCGCCCACCGTGGTCGCATAAGCGCGTTCAACCGGCGGTGGACTCCGACGTTTATCGATCGTTCATCGCGGCGGGCCACTCTTATCAACATCGATCCGCCGCCTCGGGGGGCAAGCGGCTCGGTGCCCAGGCCGCACAGTTATCGTGAGCGGCCATGCTACGCCCGTCCGGCGACCCACGGGGGAGTCGCCGGCCGGGTGACCAAGCAGTAAGCGCCCACACAGGAGTTGATCCAAGTGAACGCCGACAACAAGGCCGCCGTCCCAGGTGAGCGGGACATCATCCGGCCCATGGACAACCACCAGCCCATCAGCGGGGCCGGCGTCAGCACGCAGGTGAAGAAGTCCGAAGACCGGGATGTCCTCAAGCCCATGGACAACCACCAGCCCATCAGCGGGGCCGGTGTCGCCACCCAGGTGAAGAAGTCCGAAGACCGGGACATTCTCAAGCCCATGGACAACCACCAGCCGATCGCCACGCCCCTGGCGGACGACAATCACCAGCCCACTCCGGGGAACGGCGTTTCCCAGAAGGACTGACGCCCGTTCACTATGACTCCGAGTGAGGGCCCGTTAAACCAACGGGGGGGTATTCGGGGGATCGCAGGGGCCGGTTTCGATGGCGCGGAGGGGATGCCATCAAAAACCGGTCCCTGCGGCGTTTTTGTCTTCCGTGACAGAACTGGCGATATTTCTCGCATTTCCATGATGATCGAACATCTGCCGGCAATTACCGCTAGCGTGTTTCGGGAACATCAACCTTCCCCCTTCTCCAAGGAGTTGGAATGACCCACACAAAGAAGGTCTTTATCGTCGCCGGTATCGCACTGGCCGCACTGGGCGTCGCTACGCTGCCCGCCACGGCCGACAACCACATACCCAGCCCGCCGCACTCCCTCGCGGCCCAGGCCGACCACCCCACGGCGATAACGCTGGCGGCCCCGCTGTCGCCGCTGGACAACCACATGCCCTGATCGGGCCACGGAGCACACCCGGCATATCGCACAGGGCCTTGGCCACTGGCGCTCGATGCGAGGCGTGACACGGAGCGGGGGCCGGGCTGACGCTCGGGCCCCGTTGTCCTTTATTTCCCCTGGGCCGGCGCGTGACGGATCAGTCGTCGCCGCCAACGCCCTCTCCTGACACGTATCTGACGTTTCGTCAGTTCTGGTGCTACAGTGCCGCGGCACTCATCTGCCCTGCCAGCAGCCAGGAGGCGCCCCATGTTCGACCCCGCCCGCATACGAACGCTCTGGGAACTGGTCGAGTACCGCGCGCGGGTGTCGTGCGGGAAGCCGATGTTCTTCGACGGGGACGGGCGGGCGGTCACCTTCGACGGCGTGCGGGATGAGGCGCTGCGGGTGGCGGCAGGGTTGCGGGAGGCGGGGGTCGGGGCCGGGACGCGGGTGGCGTGGCAGTTGCCGTCGCGGGTCGGGACGGTGATCGTGTCGTTGGCGCTGGCCAGGCTGGGGGCCGTGCAGACGCCCGTGATTCCGCTGCACCGGGAGCGGGAAGTCGGATTCATCCTGGGGGAGTCGGCGGCGGAGTTCGTGCTCGTACCGGGTGTGTGGCGGGGGTTCGACCACACCGCGATGGTCCGGAAGCTCGCCGGGGACGGGGTGCGGGTGCTTCCGGTCGGGGCCGGGCTGCCGACGGCGGACCCGGCCGGGCTGCCCGCCGCGCCGTCCGGCGGGGACGGGGCCACCACCTGGATCTACTACACCTCCGGCACCACCTCCGCTCCCAAAGGGGTGGAGCACACCGATGCGTCCCTCATCGCCGGTGGCGTCGGGCTGGCCACCGCGCTCGGCATGACCGCGGACGACATCGGCTCGATCGCCTTTCCGTACGCGCATATCGCCGGTCCGGACTATGTCATCGCCATGCTGGCCAGCGGCTTTCCGGCGGTCATCCTGGAGACCTTCGAGCCGGGCCGGGCGGCCGCGGTCTACCGGCGGCACGGGGTCACCATGGCGGGCGGCAGCACCGCGTTCTACCAGGCGTTCCTGGACGAGTCGCGCCGCTACCGGCAGCGGTTGCCGCACGCGGGGCGGCTGATTCCGTCGCTGCGGCTGCTGTCCGGTGGCGGGGCGCCGATGCCACCGGAGCTGTACGCGGCGGCGGGGCGGGAGCTGGAGTGCGCGATCGTGCACGGATACGGGATGACCGAGTGCCCGATGATCGCGATGGGGACGCCGTACGACAGCGACGAGCAGCTCGCGCGGACGGTCGGCCGGCCGGTGGTGGGCGCGCGGGTGCGGATCGTCCGGCCGGACGGGTCCGAGGCCGGGGCCGGGGAGAGCGGTGAGGTGACGGTCGAGGGCCCGATGCTGTTCCGGCGCTACACCGATCCGGCGCTGACCGCGGAGGCATTCACCGCCGACGGCTCCTTCCGCACCGGTGACCTGGGGTATCTGCGCCCCGACGGCCATCTGGTGCTGACCGGGCGGCTCAAGGACATCATCATCCGCAAGGGCGAGAACCTCTCCGCGCAGGAGATCGAGGAGCTGGTGCGCACCCATCCGGCGGTGGCGGAGGCCGCGGTGATCGGGCTGCCGGACCGGGAGCGCGGCGAGCGGGTGTGCGCGGTGGTCACGCCGGCCGATCCGACCGCCCCGCCGCTGACCCTGGACGCGCTGACCGCGCATCTGCGGGCGGCCGGGCTGATGACACAGAAGCTGCCGGAGCAACTGGAGACCGTCGGCGAACTGCCGCGCGGCGGACCGCTGAACAAGGTGCTCAAGACGGTGCTGCGGGAGCGGTATACGAAGACGCAGTAGGAGCACGGCCCGGATACGCCGGACACGGGCCCGACCGCCAGGAACAGCGTCCCGGAATGCGTTGCTGCCGGATGCCGCTGCCCGGGGTCAGGAGGCCCGGGTGTGGTGGTCCAGCAAGCGGGTGAGCAGCTGCACGAGCTGGTCGCGTTCGGCCGGACTCAGCGGCGCGAGCAGTTCGTCGTGGAGGTCGTCCAGGACCTTGTCGAGGCGGGGCAGGCGACGGCGGCCCCGGGCGGAGATCGTGATGATGTTGCGGCGCCGGTCGTCGGGGTCCGGCACCCGCTCGACGAGGCCGTGCTCGGCCAGTTCGTTGAGCACACCGACCATGTCGCTGCGGTAGATGCCGGTGCGCCGGCTCAGCGTCGCCTGACTGCCCGGCCCGTACTCCACCAGCGAGGCGAGCACGGCGTAGTGCCACTGGCGGGCGTCGACCCGGGCCAGCCCCTCATTGATCAGCCGGTCCGACCGCGCGGTCAGCTGCGACAGCAGCCGGCTCGCCCGTCGGCGCAGCCTGGCGGGCGTCCGGCGCGCTCCGTCGTCGGACCGGTCCGCGGCTTCGGCTCTGGTCATGACGCCCATCCTAGTCATTGCGTTAGTCCCACTAACGATGTAGCGTCCTCACGCCGAAAACGTTAGTGCAGTAAACGTTTATGCGGTGTACTCCACGGAAGGAAGCTCCGCTATTCACGCCACGATGTTGCAGATTCCCACCATGGACGGCCAGGCCGACGCCTTCGCCGCCTTTCCCGACGACGGCGAGCGGCACCCAGGGGTGCTGATGTACGCGGACGGCTTCGGCATCCGGCCCGTGGTCACGGAGATGGCCCGCGAACTGGCCGGGCACGGGTACTACGTGCTCGTGCCCAACTTCTTCTACCGGCACGGCCCGGCACCGGTGATCGAACTTCCCGAGCACATCGGAGAAGAGGTCAGGCCCGCGGTCTTCGCCCAGCTGATGCCCCTGATCGAGGCGCACACCGCCGAACGTGCGCTGCGCGACGCCGACGCCTACCTCCGGTTCCTCACCACCCGGCCCGAGGTCAGCACCGGCCCGGTCGCGGTGACCGGCTACTGCATAGGCGGCCTCCTGGCGATGCGGACCGCCGCGGCCCACCCCGGCCAGGTGGCCGCCGTCGCCGGATTCCACGGTCCCGTGGGCGCCGACGGGCCGGACAGCCTCTCCAAGATCACCGCCCAGGTCCACCTCGGCCACGCCTCATCCGACCTGACGCCCGAGGCCCTCGGCGAGCTCAACCAGGCCCTGGACGCGGCGGGTGTCGACCACACCTCCGAGATCTACCCCGGCACCGTCCACGGCTTCACCATGTCCGACACCGACGCCTTCGACCCCGCCGCACTGCGCCTGCACTGGGACCGCCTGCTCCCCCTCCTCGGCCGCACCCTGGCCGACGGCTGAGACACCGGCCCACGTCACCACCAGCGCCCCTGAGCCCGTCCCTGCTCCGCCGGACAGCCCCCGGCCGGAGCAGGGCCGCGGTGTGGCGATGAGTTCCGGGGCCCGGTGGAGTCTTCACTGGGAGCGGCAGCGCGTGCGGGCGGGCCGCACCGTGGCGGCCCGGCAGCACGCACCGGCAGGACGGAAGGACCCGGACGATGACCGAGACGATCGACTTCGCGGCGCAGGCCCGGCTGGTGTCGCAGCTCGCGGCCCGGACCGCGGATGACCAGCTCGAAGGCCCCACGCCCTGCGAGGCGTACGCGGTGCGCCATCTGCTGGGGCACCTCGTCGGCCTGACCGCGGCCTTCCGGGAGGCGGCGCGCAAGAACCTCGGGGTGATGACGAACACCGCCCCTGGTGCGTCGGTGCCCGATGTGGAGTCCGGCTGGCGCGCCGAGCTGGACCGGAATCTGGTGGAGATGAGGGATGCCTGGCACGCGCCGGATGCCTGGGAGGGCGAGACCCAGGCGGGCGGAGTGACGCTGCCCGCGGCCATCGCGGGGCGGGTCGCGCTCAACGAGCTGGTGCTGCACGGCTGGGACCTGGCGCGTGCCACCGGTCAGGAGTACGCGCCCGACACGGCGAGCCTCGGGGTCTCGTATGCGCTGCTGGCGCCCTCGGCCGAGGGCGGGGAACGCGGGCCGTTCGGGCCGCCGGTGGCGGTGGCGGCGGACGCCCCGCTCCTCGACCAGGTGGTGGCGCTCAGCGGCCGGCGGCCCGACTGGACGCCCCCGGCGTCGTAGCCGGGGTCCCCGGGCGGCCGCCGGGCGACCCGGTCACCCGGCGGGCGCGGGCCCCGGGGCGCCCTCCCGCAGCCGGGTCTTGAGGATCTTGCCGCTGGCGTTGCGCGGGAGGGCGGGGACGAAGGTGACCTCCCGCGGGACCTTGTAGTTGGCCATCTCGCGGCGGGACCAGGCGATCAGATCGTCGGCGGTCAGCAGGGAGCCGGCCCGGCGGACCGCATAGGCCCTGCCCACCTCGCCGAGGCGGGGATCGGGTATGCCGACCACGGCGACCTCGGCGATGTCCGGGTGGCGGCCGAGGAGTTGCTCTATCTCGGCCGGATAGGCGTTGAAGCCGCCGACGATGAACATGTCCTTGATGCGGTCGGTGATCCGGAGGTTGCCGTCCGCGTCGAGCACGCCCACGTCGCCGGTGCGCAGCCAGCCGTCGGGGGTGATCGCGCGGGCGGTGCCGGCCGGGTCCTCGAAGTAGCCGGACATCACGTGGTAGCCGCGGACCAGCACCTCGCCGGGCTCGCCGGGCGGTACCGGGCGGTCCGCGGCATCGACGATCCGGACCTCGGTGCCGGGGAGCGCCCGGCCGGAGGTCGCGGCGATCACCTCGGGCGGATCGCCGCGGCGGCACATCGTGACGACGCCGGAGCTCTCCGAAAGGCCGTAGGCGGTCAGCACGGTGGAGATCTTCAGCTCGTTGCGCAGCCGCTCGACCAGCTCCAGGGGGACCACGGCGGCGCCGGTGACCACCAGGCGCAGCGCGGAGAGGTCGTGCCGGCCGCGGTCGGGGTGATCGAGAAGCTGCTGATGGAGGGTGGGCGGGCCCGGGAGGACGGAGATCCGTTCGGCGGCGATCTTGGCGAGCGCGGTCTCCACGCTGAAGACCGGCTGCGGGATCATCGTCGCGCCGCGCAGCAGACAGGCGATGATCCCGGCCTTGTAGCCGAAGGTGTGGAAGAACGGGTTGATGATCAGGTAGCGGTCGCCCTCCCGGAGGCCGGCCAGTTCGCTCCAGACGTCATAGGCGCGCAGGGTCTGGGCATGGGTGATCACGGCGCCCTTGGGGCGGCCGGTGGTGCCGGAGGTGAAGACGATGTCCGAGGGGGCATCGGAGCACAGGGCGTCGGCCCGGCGGCGGACGGTCTCCGGCGGCACCGTGGCGCCGTCGGCGAGGAACTCCTGCCAGGTGGTGAAGTCGGCGGGCGCGTCGTCGGAGAGCACCACGACCTTCTCCAGCCGCGGGAGTCCGGGCAGCGGGCCGGGGCCGGTGCCTTCCCGGGCGGCACGGCGGAGTGCGGCGAGGTAGGACGTGCCGAGGAAGGTGCCGGTGATGAAGAGGACTCTGGCGCGGGTGCGGCGCAGGACGTAGGCGGCCTCGGTGCCCTTGAAGCGGGTGTTGACGGGGACGAGGACCGCGCCGGCGCTGACGGCCCCTAGGGCGGAGACGATCCAGTCGAGGGTGTTGGGCGCCCATACGGCCACCCGGTCGCCGGGCGCGACCCCGGAGGCGATACAGGCGGCCGCCGCCCGCTCCACCCGCTCGCCCAGCTCGGCGTACGAAACCCGGGTACGGCCCTCGACCACGGCCTCCCGGGAGCCGTACCGCCGGGCGGCCGCGCGCACCAGACGGGGGATGACGCCGTACTCCAGGTCCGCCCGCGCATCCACCTCGTCGTGCATCGCACTGCCTCCCGCCGAAGAGCCGTACGCCACTAGCTGACTGACCGTCAGATTAGCGGTAGCCTCCTCCGCTGTCAGCACTGGCGACCGACCACGGAGGTGGCGATGGGGGCGACCCTCAAGGACGCTACGGCGATAGCCGGTATCGGACAGACCCCGTTCGCCCGGCAACTCCCGGAATCCGAGAAGACCCTGGCCTGCCGGGCGATCATCGCGGCGCTGGACGACGCCGGAATCGCCCCCTCGGAGGTGGACGCCTTCGCCTCCTACACCATGGAGGAGACCGACGAGGTCGAGATAGCCAAGGCCATCGGCGCCGGGGACCTCACCCACTTCTCCAAGGTCGGCTTCGGCGGCGGGGGTTCCTGCGCGACGGTGGCACATCTGGCCGCCGCCATCGCCACCGGCCAGGCGAGCGTCGGCGTCGCCTGGCGGTCCCGCAAACGCGGCTCGGGACCGCGCCCCTGGAAGAACACCCAGGTCCAGCTGCCCACCCCGGGACAGTGGACCCGCCCCTTCGGACTGCTGCGCCCCGCCGACGAGATCGGCATGCTGGCCCGCCGCTATATGCACGAATACGGCGCCACCCGCGACCACCTCTTCAATGTCGCGCTCGCCTGCCGCAACCGGGCCAACCAGAACCCGGCCGCGATCATGTACGAACGCCCGCTGACCCGCGAGATGTATATGACCGCCCGCTGGATCAGCGAGCCGCTCTGCCTGTTCGACAACTGCCTGGAGACCGACGGCGCGCTGGCCTGTGTCGTGGTCTCCGCCGAGCGCGCCCGCGACTGCCGGCAGCGGCCGGTCTACGTCCACTCCGCCGCCCAGGGCCTGCCCGCCCAGCACCACGGCATGGTCAACTACTGGACCGACGACCCGCTCACCGGCCCGGCCTGGACGGCCGCCCGGCACCTGTGGAAAGGCGCCGACCTCGGACCGCAGGACGTCGACGTGGCACAGATCTATGACGCCTTCACCCCCCTGATCCCCCTCTCGCTGGAGGGCTACGGCTTCTGCGGACGTGGTGAGGGCGCGGCCTTCACCGAGGGCGGCGCACTGGAGATCGGCGGCCGGCTCCCGCTCAACACCGGCGGCGGCGGTCTCTCCGAGGCGTATGTGCACGGTTTCAACCTGATCAATGAAGGCGTCAAGCAGCTGCGCGGCACCAGCACCGCGCAGGTCCCCGACGCCGCCACCTGTCTGGTCACCGCGGGCGAGGGCGTGCCCACCTCGGCCCTGCTGCTGAGGAGTTGATACGCCATGAGCCCTCGTGATGCCGCACCCGAGTCCGTGCGGGAAAGCGTGCGGGAGCCCGTTCGCGAGCCAGGCGGTGAGTCCGTGCGGGAGTCCATTCGTGAGTCCGTTCGTGATGCCATGACACCGAGCGTGGCACCCGCCACTGACAATCGCTCCGGCAGCGGCGCCGACCTGCTGCTTCCCGTCCCGGACGATGACGGCGCGCCCTTCTGGGAGTATGCCGCCCGGGGCGAGCTGCGCATCCAGACCTGCGCCGACTGCGACGCCCTGCGCTTCCCGCCCCGGCCCTGCTGCCCGCACTGCCGGTCCTTCTCCGCCCGCTGGCAGCGGATGAGCGGCCGCGGCCGTATCTGGTCCTTCGTCCTGCCACATCCGCCGCTGCTGCCCGCGTACGCCGGACAGCCGGGCTACAACGCGATCGTGGTGGAACTGGCCGAGGCCCCGGGCATCCGCCTCGTCGGCAACCTCGTCACCGCCGCCGACGCCCCGCTCAACTCCGTCGACCCGGCCCGGCTGCGCATCGGTGCCCCGGTGAAGGCCGTCTTCCACACCATGCCGGGAGGCGTGACCGTACCCCGCTGGCTCCTGGAGCGGCCATGACGGTTCGCGTGGAGAGCGCGGACGGGGTCGCGCTGGTCACCCTCGACCGCCCCGAGCGGCACAACGCCATCGACCTCGCCACGTCATCCGAACTCATCAGCATCTGGCGGGAGTTGCGCTTCGACGACTCCGTACGGGCCGCCGTGCTCACCGGCGCCGGCGGCCGGGCCTTCTGCACCGGCATCGACCGCTCCGTCGATGTCCCCCAGCCGTCCTCCCCGTACTCCGTCGACGATCCGCTGCTCCATATCGGCCCGAAGGCCAACGATCTGTGGAAGCCGGTCATCGCCGCCGTCGAGGGCATGGCCTGCGGCGGCGCGTTCTACCTCCTGGGCGAGGCCGAGTTCCTGATCGCCGCCGAGAACGCCACCTTCTTCGACCCGCACACCACCTACGGGATGGTCAGCGCGTACGAGGCGGTCTTCATGGCGCAGCGGATGCCCTACGGGGAGGCCGCCCGGCTGGCCCTGATGGGGACGGCGGAGCGGCTGGGCGCCTCCCGGGCGTACGAGGTCGGGCTGGTCTCCGAACTGACCGCACCCGGCGCCGCGGCCGAGGTGGCGCTGCGCCGCGCGGCGGTGCTCGCCGCCCAGCCGACCGGGGCGGTCCAGGGCACGGTACGCGCCCTGTGGGCGGCCAAGGAGGCGGCCAGATCGCAGGCCCTGGCGCACGCCCCCCAGTTGATCGCGCTGGGCAATCTGCCGCCGGACCGCCAGGCCGGACTGTTCGCCGACCGGAAGCGGCGCGACGGCCGGCCCGGCGACCGGGACGGGAGGCAGGACGGCGGGCAGGACAGCGGCCGGAGCGGTCACCCCTTGGTCAGGTGACCCCCACCTACGGGTCCGGTGCGTCACATACGGGTCTTGTGCGCCCGGGTGATCTCGCAGGTGAACCAGAACTGCCCGATGGAGGACTGATTGACGGTGTACTTGGCGGTGTACGTCTCGGTGTCGCCGGGGCCGACGGTGATCGAGCGCTCGTGCAGCCCGTACGCCTTGCCGTCGGCCGGCTTCGCCTTCATCCAGTTGACGGCCATGTCGTAGGAGAAGGAATCGTTCATCGACGGGTTGGTGATGGAGACCGTGTAGGTGAACTGGCGCAGCGAATCGGAGAAGTCGCAGTTGCTGCCCCTGACATCCGACCGCCCGTCCGGGTCGTAGGTCTCCTGGGTCGGCGAGGGCGAGTAGGTGGGCTCGTACGCCGGGGACGCGGACGCGTCGTACGAGCTGGAGTACGTGGGGCTCGGGAAGGAGACCGGCACCTTCACCCGGGGCCGGCCGAAGGCGCAGCCGCTCACCGTCGCCACCGTCACCAGCGCCAGCCCGGCCGCGACCGCTGCCCTGATACCCGTACGGGCGCCCCCGCGGATGCCCGTGCTCCTGCGCATGCGCTGCTTCATTCTGCCCATCCCCCGTGAAAACTCTGAGCTCATCACTCTTCAATTGACGCGTGCACGGCACCCTAGCAAGCGCGGGTGACACCCCTTACGGGCCCCGGCAACGCGGGCGGGCGTATGTGGCTCGCGAGTACCAGGGCGCAGGCGTAGCGTCGGTCCCGGAGGATGACCGGTACGACCCGAAGCGAGGCGACGCCCGTGGTGCGCAACGTTCTCGGGTCGCTGATCGCCCTCGCCGGAGCGGCGGCCGCCGTCTGGAGCCCCTTCCGTCCCTGGTACGACGGCCGTCACGGCAGTGACGTGCGCATCGAGGACCTCTTCAACGGGGTCACCCGCAACAGCGCCGCACTCTTCGGTTCCGTGCTCCTCCCCATGGCGTTCGCCGCCCTGCTGACCCTGATCGGGGTCGCTATGCGCTCCCGGGGGCTGGTCGCCCTCGCGGGCCTGGTGGTGCTGGGGTTCACCATTCTGTGGATGGTTCGCCAGGGCCAGGCCGCGAGCGAACTGACGGCCGGCGCCCGGGGCCTGGGGGTGGGCGTCGCCAACGCCCTGGGCGGCGGCGCGCTGCTGCTGCTCGGCGCCCTGATCATGCGGGGCCGCCCCCGACGGGTCTACGGCTCGGACTACGACGACCGGCCGTACGACGACGGCCACTACGGCCGCTATCCGCACGACGAGCGCTACGACGAGCGCACGCCCTACGACCCGTACACGCCCTATCCCCCGGGGACGCCCGAACCATGGGACGCGGGCCGCCCCGGTGCCGAGGAGTGGAATCCGGAGCCGTACCCGACCGGCCCCACCCCCGCCGCCGGACCCCCAACCGGTCCCGGCGGACCCGGAGGCGGCCCGTACGGGCAGGGGCAGGACACCCCCACCACGCCCCTGCCGGTCACCCCGCCCCCACCGCCGCCGCCCCCGCAGCAACAGCAACAGCAACAGCAACAGTGGACGCAAGCGCAACCGCAGCAACCGCCCCCGCAGCCACAACAACAGCGGCCTCCGCCCCCGCCTCCACCGCCGACCCGGCCCGGCCATCGCCAGCCGCCCACACCACCGGTCGAGTGGGGCAGGGAGCAACGTCCGCCGCGCCCCACCCGGGCCGAACAGCCCGAGCCCCCCGAACGGCGTGAACGCCCCCCGGAGGAACGGGAGTAGACCCACGGGCAGATACGGGGCGACGACCGGCCCGACACCTGGGCGACGGCCCGTCCCCTACGGGTAGCGCACGCGGCCCAGCCCCTACGGGAAACAGCGCACAGCCCGCCCCCGCCTCACGACCGCCGCGCCAGCCCCGTCCCCTTGGCCGCGTCCAGCGCGTACACACAACGGTCCTTGCTGCACGCGTACACCACACCGCCGACCGCCACCGGCGAGCCGGTGATCTCGCCGCCGGTCGCCAGCTTCCAGCGCAGCTGGCCGCCCATCGCATCGAGCGTGTAGAGGCAGTGGTCGGCGGAGCCGAAGTGCACCCGGCCCTCCGCGACGACCGGGGCGCCGATGACCTCCGCGCCGGCCTGGAACCGCCAGCGCGGGGTGCCGGTCACCGCGTCGAGGGTGTAGAGCGCCTTGCCACTGCCCAGATGGACCGCACCGTGCGCGACCAGGACCGGTTCGGTGGACTGCCGTGCCTCGGTGGCGATCCGCCAGCGGTCCCGGCCGTCCGCCGGATCCAGCGCGTAGACCGTGCCGAGGTAGTCCGCCAGATAGACCCCGCCGCCGGTGACGGCCGGGCCGGGGGCGAAGGCGGGCGGGCTCAGGAACACCGCGGGCGCCTCGAAGTGCCAGCGCACGTCGCCGCGCGCGATGTCGATCGCCAGCACCCGGGTACCGGCCACGACATAGACCGCACCGTCCGACGCCGGCAGCAGCCGCATCGGCACCCCGCCGCAGGCCGCGGCGTCGCCCACCGGATACGACCAGCGCTCGGCGCCGGTCCGGGCCTCCAGTGCCTTGAGCCGGGCGTCGGCCCATACGAAGACCGTGCCCTCGTGCACCACGGGCCCGGCCTCGGCGGTCTCGAAGTCGGTCTGGACGCCGCCGGCCTCCCACAGGAGCTCGCCGTTGGCGGCCTCCCATGCCTGGACGCCGCCGCCGCGGGTGCTGGTGACCACGGTCCCGCGGTCGACCTTGAGGGCGTAGACCCAGCCCTCGGTGTTCAGCCGCCAGCGCTCGGTGCCGTCGTCGGCGTCCAGCGCGTACAGGCTCGGGCCGTCCGAGGCGTGGATCCGGCCGTCCGCGACGGCCATCGCCCAGGCGACGTCACGGGTCTTGAACTTGCGGCGCCCGCTGGCCACATCGAGCGCATGCACCTCGAAGGAGGTGACGTAGAGCAGATCGTCGGCGACGGCGGGGGTGCCCCACACATCGTTCGACATCCGGAACCGCCAGGGGCGCCAGCGGCCCGCCTCAGGCGGCGCCTCGGGCGGCGGAGGCGGCGCGGCCTCACCGCGGGGCGGGCTCTCCCCGCCGTTGGCCTGGCCCTGCGGGGGCACCCCGGTCGTGGGCCCGGCGCCGGGCGGCCGTACCCAGTTCGTCGCGGCACCGGCCTGCGCGCGCGGCGGCGGAGCGTCGGCGCGCGGCCCCGGCCCTATGGGCGCGGCCGAACCACCGAGCTGTACGGGACCGGCGGCGCCGCCCCCGGGGGCGGCCGACGGGACGGGCGGTGCGGAGGACAGCGCGGTGGCGGGGGACGGGGCGGCCGGCGGCGGCGCGGAGACCGGGGTCACCCGGGCCGTCGACGCGTCCGGGCCGAGCACCGCGGGCTGCGGCATCGGGCCCGGGTGACCACTGCGCGGGTCGCTGCCGCGGTGCGCGCCGGGGCCCGCGCCGATCTGGCCGGGCCAGCCGGACTCCGCGGCGGCGGGGACGCTCTCCGGCCGCGGCGGCGCCTGGACGGGCTGCGCGGCGGGCATCGGGGGCGAGGCGGGCGGGGCCGGCGGCGCGGCGGGCGCCGGGCGGCCGGCACCGCGGCCGGCACCGGCCCGCTGGCCGTTGCCGGGTACGGCGGTACGGCCGCCGCGCCGGCTCTCGATGAGGCCCACCGCGCCGGGCGGCAGCCAGGCCGAGGCGGTACCGCTGTCGTCGCTACCGGAGCCGAAGAGGTGCGGTGCGAGCTGGGACTGCAGGTCGGCGGGGGACGGCCGCTGGCCGGCCTCCATCTGCATACAGGACTCCATGAGCGGACGGAGTTCGTCCGGCAGGCCCGCCAGGTCGGGGCCCTCCCGCAGCAGCATGAAGACGGTCTCGACGGGGTTGGCGCCATGGAACGGCGCATGTCCGGTGGCGGCGAAGACCAGCGTCGACCCGAGGGAGAAGACATCGCTGGCGCCCGTGACACTGCGCGAGTCCCTGGCCTGCTCGGGCGACATGTAGGCGGGCGTGCCGACGGCCACATTGGTCATCGTCAGCCGGGTGTTGGACACCCCGGAGGCGATACCGAAGTCGATCACCCGGGGGCCGTCCTCGACGACCAGCACGTTCGACGGCTTCAGGTCGCGGTGTACCAGGCCCGCGCCGTGGATGGACTGCAGCGCCTCGGCGATACCGGCCGCCAGCCAGCGCACCGCCTGGGCCGGGAGCGGCCCGCACTCATTGACTATTTCCTCAAGAGAGGGCGCGGGGACATAGGCCGTCGCGAGCCAGGGCACCGCCGCGCGCGGGTCGGCGTCCACCACCGCGGCCGTGTAGAAGCCGCTGACCGCGCGGGCCGCCTCGACCTCGCGGGTGAAGCGGACCCGGAACAGCTGGTCCTCGGCGAGCTCGGTACGCACCGTCTTGATCGCCACGCGCCGCCCGGACGCCGAGCGCGCGAGATAGACCAGTCCCATGCCGCCGGCCCCGAGACGACCGAGCACCTCGAACGGGCCGATCCGCCGGGGATCGTGCTGCGTCAGCTGCTTCAGCTGCTCCACCACTTACCTGCCACCTCCCCGTGGGGCGTAAAAAGAGACTCTCAATAGCCACGAGCCGCCGAGAGCCACTGCCCCGTGCAGCGTCTCCCCGCCTTGCGGCGAAGACTGTCGAAACGGCCGTACGCGTGCTGATTCTTCCTGGCCGAGCCGACGGTTGCGAACCCGGGGCCTGTCCGTCGTGTCACGGCATACCTCCCGTAGCCCGCACCCGGCCCGTTACCCGATGTCACCCCACCCCGCCTGACGTGCTCCGATACGTCCGCCGACGGGCGATTGACCACGGGGTTACCGATCGGTTCCGGGTCCCCTGCGCGGGGCTCCGCCGACTATCTGGACGTTCACCATTCCGTTTGACGCGCACATGAGGAAATCGGTTGAGTCCCCGGAGCATCCGGTGGCCGCGGTGGCCGGAACCATGCCGTTCCACCGACCGCACGCACCCCCCCCCACCGGCCTGCCCTCCCCGTCGTCGCTTGCGGCCCCGGACCCCAATTCTGCGCGCTCGAAGGTCATTTCGGTGCCAGCGCGCCGGGCGTGGCGCCTTGATTGATGTGCGGGCAGCGGAAAGCGGTCGCTGCCGCGGCAGCGATATGTCCAAGCTAGCGCCGGTTCGCGTAGTCCGCCCGCCAGAAATTCGAACGGGGAATCGAGTCCGGTGCCACGGGAAGGGGGTGGCAGGACCGGCGGAAGGGAGCTGGCGAAGTCCAACCGACTGTCGCCGGGGTGCACTTGTTGCACAGAGGGTGACCGCTTATCCACCAAAGTTGTCCACAGGCTGTTGATAACACCGTTCACCGGTTCGGACCAAGCGGCGCCATAGGAACCGTGACCGCGGCCGGGCCCGCCACCAGGGCACTCCCCGGGGCCATGCACCCTTAACTCCCCCATCCCCATTTGCAGGCAGCCAAATCGCGCTCCGATCACCCCTCGGTAAGCTGACGGCATGACAGGACAAGTTCGAACCGTCGACGGCAGAGTTGCCGGCCGCCGCGGACAGGCGACGCGGCAAAAGCTTCTCGACTGCCTCAGTGAAATGCTCAGTTCGTCCCCCTATCGGGACGTCAAGGTCATCGATGTAGCCCGAAAAGCGGGGACTTCACCCGCAACGTTCTATCAGTACTTCCCGGACGTCGAGGGCGCCGTCCTCGAAATCGCCGAGGAGATGGCCAAAGAAGGCGCCACTCTGACCGATCTTGTCGCCGGACGCTCCTGGGTGGGCAAATCCGCCTGGCAGGCCGCGGAGGATCTGGTCGAGGGCTTTCTCTCCTTCTGGCGCAAGCACGACGCGATTCTGCGCGTCGTCGACCTGGGCGCGGCCGAGGGCGACAAGCGTTTCTACAAGATCCGCATGAAGATCCTCAATGCCGTCACCAACTCCCTTACGGACTCCATCAAGGACCTGCAGAGCAAGAACAAGGTCGACAAGGACGTGAGCCCGGCCGCCATCGCCGGCTCCATGGTCGCCATGCTGGCGGCGGTCGCCGCGCACCAGAAGGGCTTCCAGAGCTGGGGCGTCAAGCAGGCCGAGCTCAAGCCGAATCTGGCGCTGCTGGTGCACCTCGGTGTCACCGGAAAGAAGCCGACCAAATAACGAAGCCACCGCGATAGCAGTCGGGGAAGCGGCCGGAGAAGCTGCCGCGCCTCGAAGTCCCGGTGCTCCCGGGACGGTTCGCCATCGGTCCTGTGTCCGTCCTGCCATAGCTGTACAGCACACGCAGCGGGCGCCGCGCGGCCCTCAGGGGTTCGGCACGGCGCCCGCTGCGCGTTGTCGGCCCACCGGTCGGCCCGGCGTACCGGTCCGGTCAGCGCCGCTCCAGCCGGAACAGCCGGATCTCCCGCGTCACCCGCGCCTGATACGCCGCGTACGGAGGCCAGAGCACCAGCGCCGCCCGCCAGGCCAGCGCCCGCTCCTCACCGGACAGCAGCCGGGCCCGCACCGGTATGTCGCGGCCCCGCCAACTCACCTCGGCCTCCGGATTCTTCAGCAGATTCCCGGTCCAGGCCGGATGCCCCGGCCGCCCGAAATTGCTGCCGACCAGCAGCCAGCTGCCGTCGTCCTCCGGTACGCACGCCAGCGGGGTACGCCGCGGCCGCCCGCTCCTGGCGCCGGTCGCGGTCAGCACCACGCCGGGCAGCATCCGGGCGCTGAGCAGCACCTTTCCGCGGGTCAGCCGGTGTATCGCACGGTCCAGCGCGGGGATGACGTACGGCGCGGTCCGGGCGAACGCACGGGTCGCGGAGACCTTCATCAGCAACCGCTCACCAGGGCGCATCAGACCTCCACCGTCTCCGGCGCACCTGCCGGAACCGGCGCACCGCCCGGCTCCCCCGCCCCGCCAGGGAACAGCCCCGCTTCCTCGGCGGCCCGCGCCCGCAGCCGGTGCACCGGCCCCAGCAGCAGTTCGTCGCAGGCCGCGCGCTTGAAGTACAGATGTGCCTCGTGCTCCCAGGTGAAGCCGATACCGCCGTGCAGCTGCACCGCCTCGGCCGCCACCGCCCGCAGGGCCTCCAGCGCCTGGGCGAGCGCCAGCGCCCCCACCCCGGGCTCGGCCGCCCCGGCCCCCTCGGGCGCGGACCGTCCGCCGCCCGCCGACCAGGCCGCGTAGTACGCCGCGGAGCGGGCCGCCTGGAGCGCCACATACAGATCGGCGAGCCGGTGCTGCACCGCCTGGAAGGAGCCGATGGGCCGGCCGAACTGCACCCGCTGCTGGACGTGGGCGACGGTACGGGCCAGCGCCGTATCGGCCGCACCCACCGCCTCGGCCGCCAGCGCCGCGGCCGCCACCGGCCCCGTCGCGGCGAGCGCCCGGCCCACCGCCGCCGCGTCGCCCTCCCCCTCGCCCAGCAACTCGGCCGGTACGTCACGTAGTTCGAGGCGTGCCACTGGCCGGGTCTCGTCCAGCGCGGTCTGCCGGGTCCGCAGAAGGCCGGGCACACCGTGCCCGGCGCCGGGCCGGGCCGCGCCCGCGTCCGCCGCCCGTACGAGAAAGAGCAGGGTGCGGCTCCGCGCGAACCCGCCGGTGTGGGCGGCCACCACGAGCACCTCAGCGGTGTGCCCGTTGAGCACCTGCCCGGCCTCGCCGTACAGCCGCCAGCCGCCGCCCGCCGGCCGCCCGCCGTTCCGTGAGGAGGCGGCCGCGCCCTCCTCCGGCACTCTCCTCGCCTGGATGCCGCCGGCCCGGCCGCCGCCCGCCCAGTCGCCGTCGTTCGGCCCGGTCAGCGCCAGTGCGGTGGCGAGCCGGCCACCTGGGACGGCCAGTGTCGCGGTCAGCTCCCCGGCGGCGAGGGCCGGGAGCAGCGCGGTGCGCTGGCGCTCGCTGCCCAGCGCGAGGAGGAGCGGGGCGGCCAGTGCGGCGGTCGCGATCAGTGGTGAGGGGAGGACGACACGGCCGGTTTCCTCGCAGGCCAGGGCGAGTTCGGTGGGCCCGCAGCCGACCCCTCCGTACGCCGTGGGCAGCGCCAGACCGGGCAGGCCGAGCCGGCCGGCGAGCTGCTGCCACAGCTGGGTGTCGTACCCCGGTGGGGTGCGTACCGCCGCCTTGACCTCGTCCGGACCGCAGCGCTTGAGCAGCAGTTCGCGCAGCGTACGGCGGATTTCGTGCTGCTCCTCGGTGAACGCGGCATCCATCGGCGGGCTCCTCCCGGCCGTGCGACAACGCCCGTCCGGTCCGACGGGCCCTCCCCGCTTCCGATCTGACGGGCCGTCATAGTAGGGACGGGGGGTGCACTTTCCTAGGCCACCGGGTCCGCGAAGTCCTCGGGGGCCAGGGGAAGCCGGACGCCGGAGCGCGGGACAAAGCCGGGTCACGTCACCGCGACCCGGCTCCCCGGACTCGCCGCCGGTCAGCGGATGAGATGGACGATGAGGGTCGTTTCCGTGTCACTGACGTTGGTGGCGTGGATGTGGCCGTGGGCCGTGCGGTAGCGCCCGGTGCCGCCGGTGATCGCGAGGTCGATGTCGCCGGGGCCGGCGGAAGTGATGGTGAACCGGCCCTGCCCGGTGATCTGCCCCAGGGGGAGCGCGAGGACGGGCGCGCACTGGAGGTCGAACTCATCACCCGGAGCGGTCCGGGTCAGCGTGCAGATCTCGCTGTAGGTGCCGACCGGGATGCCGGCGCGCAACAGGTTCCCGCTGACGACGAATTCATCGCCCTGGCTGGGCCCGGACGACCCGTCCACGTCGACGAACGTGCCCTGGGTCTGCCTGGCGACCAGCTGGAAGATTTCCTCTCTCGGGGGAAAGGAGTCGGCACCGCTTGCCGCGGTCGCGGCGGGTGCGCAGAAAAGGAGGGCCGACACTCCGGTGGCCGCGCTCAGCACGATCTGCTTGAAGGGACGCACAGTTTTCTCCTCTGGGACTGGAAGGGAATTGCTCTGACGCGCTGCCGTGAGGTGCTCTCATTCCCGGTCCGCTGTCGCGTGGACGGCAGGGCCCCGCGACTCCCGCCCGGCCCGTCGGCCGGGATTCCGGTCGGCCGGAAACTCGGTGTGCCGGTGCCGCGCGGCCCGTAGGGGTCCGCCCGGCCGGGCTCCGCGGCCCGTCCGGCGGATCAGATGCCGGGACCGCCGACGTAGGTGAACGATCCGGTGGGGCTGTCGACGGGGCCGGTGACCGTGACCGGGACGGTGCCGGCGGTGCCGCTGGGCGGGGACGTGGTGGTCACGGTGGTGTCGGAGACGATCTCGAAGGGCGCCGGGACGCCGTTGAAGGTGACCTGCTCGGTGTAGGCCAGGCCGGTGCCGGTGATCGTCACGACCGTGCCACCCGAGGTCGAGCCCGTATTGGGGCTGACGTCGGTGACGGTGGAAGAACTGACGTAGGTGTAGGTCAGGCCCCCGGCGCTCCCGCCCGCGGTGGTCACGGTGACGGCGACGCCGCCCGGCCCCGGGGCACTGGAGGCCCGCACGGTGAGCTGGGTGTCGGAGACGCGCTGGATCACGGCGCGGCTGGTACCGAAGTACACATCGATCGCCCCGGCGAGGTTGCGGCCGGTGAGGGTGATCTCGTCGTCGCTGCCGGCGACCGGCCCCGAGGCGGGACTGATGCCGGTGAGCGCGGGCGGCGGGACGTAGTAGAAGGTGCCGAGGATGCCGGTGCCCCCCGTGGTGGTGACGGTCACGGGGACGGCCCCCGATCCGGCGGGCTCGGTGACGGTCAGCGAGGTATCCGTATTGGCCGTGATGGCGGCCTGCGCGGTACCGAAGCGCACGGCGGTGGCGTTGGCCAGGTGGTGACCGGTCACCGTCACGGGGGCCCCGCCCGCCGTGGACCCCTGGTCGGGAATCACGGTCGTCGCGAGGACTCCGACGGTGCCGGTGTTGGAGTTGACCACGTAGAGGCGCGTCCCATCGGGGAAGACCGCGAGGCCGGTGGGACCGTCGCCCACGCCGATGTTCTCGACGACGGTGTTCGTGACGGTGTCGATCACACTCACCGTGTCCGGGTCGGAATTCGACACGTACACATGGGCGCCGTCCGGGCTCACCGCCGGGAAGCGCGGCTGAGCGCTGACACCGACGGTGTCGATGAGCGTGTTGGTGGCGGTGTCGATCACAGCCATCGTGGCGGTACCGACGGTCGTGACGTAGAGGCGGGTCCCGTCGGGGGTGAGTGCCAGCAGGATGGGGACATCGCCCGCCAGAATCGTCGTGGTGACGGTGTTCGTGGCGGTGTCGATCACGTTGACGCGGCCCGTGAAGCACGCGACGTAGGCACGGGTCCCGTCCGCGGTGATGACCACGCCGGTCCCCCCGGCGTCGACGGGGATGGTGTCGGTGACGGTGTTCGTGGCGGTGTCGATCACGCTCACCGTGGTCCCGGCCTGCTGTGTCACATAGACGCGGGTGCCGTCCGGGGTGACCGCCGCCTCCACGGGTCCCCCACTCACCGGGATGTCCGTGAGGATGGTGTTCGTGGCGGTGTCGATCACGCTGACGAGACCGGCGTCGGCGACGGTCAGATAGCCACGGGTGCCGTCCGGACTGATCGCCACGGAGGTGGGTCCGGCCCCCGTGGGGATGGTGTCCGTGACGGTGTCGGTGGCGGTGTCGATCACACTGACCGTGTTCGAGGCCCGGTTGGCGACATAGGCACGGGACCCGTCAGGCGTAAGGGTAATTCCCTGGGGAAGCGTACCCACGGGAATAACGGTTCCTGCCACAAATTCGGCAAGTAATCCCGGACTCCGGGCCGGCGCAGGCACCGAAATATGTGGGGTAAAGGCGAACATGACACTCCCTGAGGCAGGCGGGAACAATCTTGTCCCGCGCATGGAAATGTCTGCTCCGCCGCATGGGCAAACAGCGAGCAGTCAACCGGCCGGGAAGCGGCCGGTGAAATGCACAAAGCGATGTGAGAATACCGCTCCCCGGGAGTCATTTGAAGGCCGCCGGAAACCTCCGATTCTCGGATAATCGCTTTAAGCCGTCTACTGAGGGCGCCGGGGCCGCGACGGCGCGGCGGCGGGGCGGGGCCTCCGGAGCCGCATCCCGCACCCTGCCCGCTCCACCAGATCTGATGTACCGTCAGATTCATGACCTCAGGGACCACTTACGGGCATCGCAAGGTCGCCGTCGCCGGAGTCGCGCTGTCCGACTGCGGACGCGTGGACCGGGCCACCCCGTACGCCCTGCACGCCCAGGCCGCCCGCCGGGCACTCGCCGACAGCGGACTGGACCGGGCGGTGATCGACGGCTTCGCCTCGGCCGGTCTGGGCACCCTCGCGCCCGTCGAGGTCGCCGAGTACCTGGGACTGCGCCCCACCTGGGTCGATTCGACCTCGGTCGGCGGCGCCACCTGGGAAGTGCTCGCCGCGCACGCCGCCGACGCGATCGCCGCCGGCCATGCCAACGCCGTACTCCTGGTCTACGGCTCCACCGCCCGCGCCGACATCAAGGCCGGGCGGCGCACCGCCAACCTGTCCTTCGGCGCCCGGGGCCCGCTCCAGTTCGAGGCCCCCTACGGGCACACCCTGATCGCCAAATACGCCATGGCCGCCCGCCGCCATATGCACCAATACGGCACCACCCTGGAGCAGTTGGCCCAGGTCGCGGTGCAGGCACGCACCAACGCGGCGGCCAATCCGGACGCCCTGTACCGCGACCCGATCACCGTCGACGACGTGCTGGACGGGCCGGTGATCGCCGATCCGTTCACCAAACTGCACTGCTGCATCCGCTCCGACGGCGGCTGCGCGGTCCTGCTCGTCGCCGAGGACTACGTCCCCGACCTGGCCAAACCCCCGGTCTGGGTGCTCGGTTCGGGCACCGCGGTGTCCCACACCACCATGTCGGAGTGGGACGACTTCACCGTCTCCCCCGCCGCGGTCTCCGGCCGGCTGGCCTTCGACCGCGCCGGGGTCCGCCCCGCCGACATCGACCTCGCCGAGCTCTATGACGCCTTCACCTATATGACCCTGGTGACGCTGGAGGACCTGGGCTTCTGCGCCAAGGGCGAGGGCGGTGCGTTCGTCGGGGAGGGGCGGCTGCTGCGGGACGGGGAGCTGCCGGTCAACACCGACGGCGGCGGGCTGGCCGCCTGCCACCCGGGGATGCGGGGGCTGTTCCTGCTGGTCGAGGCGGTACGCCAGCTGCGCGGCGAGGCCGGCCCGGACCGCCAGGTACGCAAACCCGGCGGCCGGCTGCCCCAGCTCGCGGTCGCCTCCGGCACCGGCGGCTGGTTCTGTTCGTCGGGAACGGTCGTGTTGGGGCGGGGGTGAGGCGGGGCCCGTGACGGCCCCGGGAGGCCGGGCCCGGCGGGAGTCCCGGCGGAGACTCGCGGCCGGGCCCGGCGCCGGGGACCGGGGGGAGCCCGGGAGACCGGCCGTTGCTCAGTCGGCGGCCGGGCGGGTGCCGATGCTGAAGGCCGTGCCGAAGGGGTCGGTGAGCGCGGCCATGCGGGCGTACGGGGCGTCCTCGGGGGTGCCGGCCGTGCCGCCGGCGGCGATGGCGCGGGCCGCCACGTCGTCGGTGTCCGCCACCTCGAACACGGTCTGCCAGCGGGACGCGCGGGCCGCGGGATCGCCGAAGACGCCGCCGATCTCATGGCCGTCGGGCCGGCGCAGGAAGGTGAAGTCGACGTCGGGGAGATCGTCGTTGCCGTCGAGGGTGAAGTCGAAGACGGCGGCGTAGAAGCGGCGGGCGGGCTCGGGGTCCGGGGACGCGAGGTCGTTGCGGATCAGTGTGCTGGGCTCGTTGACCAGCTCGCAGCCCGGCAGCGTACGTCCCTGCCAGAGCCCGAAGCGGGCGCCGACGGGGTCCGTGACGACGGCCGTACGGGCCAGTCCCGCCACGTCCGAGGGCGGCACCGTCACCGTCCCGCCGCACTCGGCGATCCGCTTCGCCAGGGCGTCGCAGTCGTCCGTGGCGAGGTAGGGCAGCCACCAGGACTCGCCCTCGATGTCCGCGGCGGAGACCGGCCGCAGCGCCGCCACCCGCCGGCCGCGCAGCAGACACAGGGTGAAGGGGCCGGTCGCCGCCGACCGCTCCTCGTACTCCCAGCCGAAGAGCGCGCGGTAGAACTCCTTCGCCCGGCCGAGGTCGGGGACCCCGAGATCGATCCACGTCGGCGTACCGAGCGGCTGATTGCTGCTGATCTCACTCAACGTCTGCCCCTTCGCAGTGCCATTGCCCGTACGCATCGACGGTAGTGAGCCTCTAGGACAGGACGCGTCCTAGAGGCGACGGAGATCCGGCCGGCCTTCGCACACCCCTTGAACAAACGTCATAGACAAGCGTTTAAGACGCTCGTATAGTTCGGGGCACCGGTCAGCGAGTGCACCACGACCGAGCGCCGCGGCCCCGTGGCGCAGTGCATGCAGGAGCACCACGACCCCGAAGGGAACCCCGCCATGTCCGGCACCGTTTCGCCGTCCTCCCGCACCAGCCCCCGGACCGTGCTGATTTCCGGCGCGAGCGTCGCCGGGCCGGCGCTCGCCCACTGGCTGCACCGCTACGGCTTCGCGGTGACCGTCGTCGAGCGCGCCCCCGAGCTGCGGACCGGCGGCTACAAGGTCGACATCCGGGGCGCGGCGGTCGAGGTCGCCGAACGGATGGGAATCCTGGCGGACATCCAGCGCGCCAGTACGGACATGCGGACCGGCGCGTATGTGAACGACGACGGCAAGCGGATCGCCACCCTCCCCGCCGCCCTCTTCGGCGCCCGGGTCGGCCGGGACGACGAGATCATGCGGGGTGACCTGGCGCGCATCCTCTACGCACGCACCCGGGCGGACGTCGAGTACGTCTTCGGCGACTCGATCACCTCGCTCACCGAGCGGCCGGACGCTGACGACCACGGTGGCGGCGTCGAGGTCACCTTCGAGCGGGGTGCGCCGCGCCGCTTCGACCTCGTCGTCGGCGCGGACGGTGTGCACTCGAACGTCCGGCGGCTGGCCTTCGGCCCGGAGGAGCAGTTCGTACGGCACCTCGGGGCGTATATCTCCGCGTTCTCGCTGCCGAACGAACTCGGCCTGGACCGCGAGGAGTTGTACCACGCGGTACCCGGCAGGCTGAGCTGCGTCTACAGCTCGGCCGGGGACCCGGCGGCCAAGGGCCTGCTCACCTTCCGCTCGCCGCGGCTGGCCCACGACCACCGGCAATCCGCCCAGCAACTGGCGCTGCTCGACGCCGCGTTCAAGGATGTCGGCGTCCGCCCGTCCGGCGGCTGGACGCAGATCCCGCGGCTGCTCGAAGCGGCCCGTGCGGCGGACGACTTCTACTTCGACGGGCTCCAGTTGATCGAGATGGACCGCTGGTCGCGCGGCCGGGTGGTGCTGCTCGGCGACGCCGCGCACTGCGCCTCACCGGCCTCGGGGCAGGGCACGGGGATGGCGCTGGTCGGCGCGTATGTGCTGGCGGGGGAGCTCGCGGCGGCCGGGCGCGGGCCGGAGGAGGCGTTCGACCGCTATGAGAAGGAGATGCGCGGCTATGTCGCGGTGAACCACGCGCTGGCCGCGAGGTTCGCCAAGGAGATGACGGCGGACACCCGGCGGCAGATCCGGTTCCGGCATCTGATGATGCGGATCCTGCCGTACATGCCGTGGAAGAACCTGGTCGCGAAGAAGATCGCCGAGGAGGTGCAGCGGGGCGCCAACGCGATCACCCTCAAGGACCATCCGGCACCGGCCGCGACCGCCGGGCACGCTCCCGCCGCGGCCACCGGCCACGCTCCGGCCACCGAGCGCACTCCGGCCACCGGGCGCGCTCCTGCCACCGGAAGCCCGACGTACGCTGCCTGACATGAGCGATCACCGCGCGCACCAGGACTCTCCGGACGCCCGCCCCGCCGGCACCCCGGCGCAGCACGCCGACGACACGGACGCCCAGGCGTTCCGCGAGCTGCTGCGCGGGCTGCGGGTCTGGGATGTCGCACTGCCGTCGTTCGACCCGGCGACGGCCCCGGCCGAGCCGCTCCCCCTGTTCCGGCAGTGGCTGCGGGAGGCCGCCGAGGCCGGTGTTCCCGAGCCGCACACCATGACGCTCGCCACGGCGGACGCGGCCGGCACCCCCTCCGTACGGACCCTGATGCTGCATGACGCCGATGAGCGCGGCTGGCACTTCGCCTCGCACCGCGGCAGCCGCAAGGGCCGCGAGCTGGCGGTGCGGCCGCGGGCGGCGCTCGGCTTCTACTGGCCGGCGGTCGGCCGCCAGGTGCGGGTCAGCGGGCCGGTGACCGTGGCGGGCCCCGAGGAGAGCGCGGCCGATCTGCACCACCGCTCCACGGGCGCGCTGGCCGCGGCGCTGGTCGGCCGGCAGAGCGAGGTGCTCGGCTCGGTCGGGGAGCTGGCCCGTGCCTCGGAGGCGGCGTGGGAGCGCGCCCGGCGCGAGCCGGCGGCGCCGGTGCCGAGCTGGACGCTGTATGTGCTGCGCCCCGAGGAGGTCGAGTTCTTCCAGGGCGATGCGCAACGCCGGCACGTACGGCTCAACTACCGCTACGAGAACGGGCGCTGGGCGCAGGAGCTGCTCTGGCCGTGAGGCGCGGCCGGTGCGGGTGCCACCGGCTCGTCCTCACAGCTGCTGATACATGATGTGCAGCCCGACATAGCCCTTGGTGGGGTGCCGGAAGCCCTCGGGGAGGGTCGTCATGATCTCGAAGCCCAGCGACTTCCAGAGCGCGACGGCACCGGTGTTGGTCTCCACGACGGCGTTGAACTGCATCGCCCGGTAGCCCTCGGCACGGGCCCAGGCCAGGACGTGTTCGCCCAGGGCCCGGCCGACACCGCGGCCGCCGCACCGCGGGTCGACCATGAAGCTGGCACTGGCGATGTGCGAGGCGCCGCCCATGTGGTTGGGGTTCATCTTGGCCGTACCGAGGACCGTGCCGGAGTCGTCGACGGCGACGACCGTGCGGCCGGGCGGCGTCAGCAGCCAGCTCTCGCGGGCCGTCGCCTCGTCCATGTCGCGCGGATAGGTATAGGTCTCCCCGGCCGCCACGATGGCGTGGAAGAAGGGCCAGATGGCGGGCCAGTCGGCCGCGTTCGCCTCACGGATCTGCACGGCCACAGCATGCCTCGGGGCCGGGTGGGGCGCCACCGGAATACGTGGGGGCAGCGGGGGCGGGGCGCCGTGTGGGGAGGGGGCCGTGGACCGGGCCGGAGGTCCGGGGGCGTCATGGGCGGAGCTGCCCCGGGGCGCGGTTCACGCGAGGCACGGTTCACGCGAGGCACGGTTCACGCGAGGCACGGTTCACGCGAGGCGCGGTTCACGCGGGGCGGAAGACGGGAACGGCGACTGCGGCGCCGGTCCCGCCGCCGCCCTCGCCCGCTTCCCGGAAGTGCACCACGAGCGGCATCCCGATCCGCAGCTCCGGCTCCGGGCAGTCGGTGATCTCGGTCATCATCCGTGGGCCTTCGGCGAGATCGACCACGGCCGCGACATACGGGACCCGGTCGCCGAACGGCGGGAGATCGTTACGGTGCACGACCGACCAGGTATAGAGGGTGGCGCGCCCGGTGGCCTGCTCCCAGCCGACGTCCTCGCTCCAGCAGTACGGACAGCACTCGCGCGGGTAGTGGTGGGTCGCGCCGCAGCCCTCGGCCCGGCAGCGGCGCAGCAGCAGCCGCCCCTCGGCCGCCGCGTCCCAGTACGGCCGGGTGAAGTCGTCCACCTCCGGCAGATCGAACCGCGAGGCGCTCCGTGCCGCACTCCGCGCCACGCCCCGCGTCTCCGCACTCCGCGTCTCCGTATCAGCCCTGGCCCTCACGGAACACCCCCAGCACCTCGCCGAACGACCATGCCTGCCGCCTCATCGTGAGCAGGACGACCACCCGCTCCTGACGGTACGTCAGTTGAACCGAAGCAGGGCCGGACGCGCAAGGGGGCCGCGCGATCCACCCGGGACCGAAAGCGAGAGCCGGGAAGCGGGAACCGGAAGCGGGCAGCGGGGGCCGGGAGCGAGGACGGGGGCCGGAAGCGGGAACCGGGGACTGGAAGCGAGAAGCAGGGACCGCTCAACCTTTTCCCCTGCAACCCCATTCCTGACAGAGCGTCAGTTCAGTAATCTGACTATGCGTCAGTTATGGAGAGCCGTCACACAGGAGCGGGCGTCTGCGATGCTTGGATCGACTCACGGCACCCTCACCACTCACTCCCGGCCGGCCCGCGTCGTGGCCTGTGGGGAGCAACCACCACACACCGTCCACGGCATGAGTGAACCGCATCGCGACGGCGGGGGCCAGGGCGCCTGCCCCGTCGACCGGGATGTCAGCGGCCGTCCGCTGCACGCTCCGGTGCCCGACCTGGACCGGTTCTTCCGGCCCGAGGCCGTGGCGGTGATCGGCGCCTCGGACAGCGAAGGCCGCCCCAATACCGGCATCACCCGTCAGCTGATCGCCTGGGCGGAACGGGTCGGCGCCCGGCTGTACCCCGTCAACCCGGGACGCGCCCAGGTCTTCGGGCAGCCCTGCCACGCCTCCGTCGCCGATCTGCCGGAACCCGTCGATCTCGCGGTCCTCCTGGTCGGCGACCCGCTGCCGGTCATCGAGCAACTCGCCGAAGCCAAGGCGAAGTTCGCGGTGGCCTTCGCCTCCGGGTTCGCGGAAACCGGTGAGCGTGGTGCGGCCGCCCAGCAGCGGCTGGCCGAGGCCGTCGCCCGCTCCGGGCTGCGGCTGCTCGGCCCGAACACCAACCTCAACGCCTTCGAGAAGTTCCGTACGGACCTGGCCGGGCCGGCCATCGCCCTGATCACCCAGTCAGGCCACCAGGGCCGTCCCGTCTTCAGCCTCCAGGAGCTGGGCATCCGCCTGTCGCACTGGGCGCCCACCGGCAACGAGGCCGATCTGGAGACCGCCGACTTCCTCTCCTACTTCGCCACCCGCCCCGAGGTCGGGGCCATCGCGGCGTATGTGGAAGGGCTCAAGGACGGCCGCAGCTTTCTGCTGGCCGCCGACCGGGCCGCCCGTCACAAGGTGCCCGTCGTCGCCGTCAAGGTCGGCCGCACCGAGACCGGCGCCCGCACGGCCGCCTCGCACACCGGCAAGCTCACCGGCGCGGACGAGGTCGTGGACGCCGCGATGCGGCAGTTCGGGGTGATCCGGGTGGACGGGCTCGACGAGCTGCAGGACACCGCGGCGCTGCTGGCCCGCGCCAGGAAGCCCACCGCCGAGGGCGTCGCGGTCTATTCGATCTCCGGTGGCACCGGCGCCCACTTCTCCGACCTGGCGACCGCCGCCGGCCTGCGGCTGCCCGCCCTCGGCCCCGCCAAGCAGGCCGAACTGCACCAGTGGATACCGGAGTACCTGCACGTCGCCAATCCGGTCGACAACGGCGGGCATCCGGTCGGCGACTGGCGCGGCCGCAAGATCCTCGACGCGATCCTGGCCGACCCCGCCATCGGCGTACTGATCTGCCCGATCACCGGCCCCTTCCCGCCGATGAGCGACAAACTCGCGCAGGATCTGGTGGACGCGGCGGAGCAGACGGACAAGCTGGTGTGTGTGGTGTGGGGCTCGCCGGTCGGTACGGAGGACGCCTATCGACGCACCCTCCTCGGCTCCTCGCGGGTGGCGACCTTCCGTACCTTCGCCAACTGCATCACCGCCGTCCGCGCCTATCTCGACCACCACCGCTTCGTCGACGGCTACCGCTCGCCCTTCGACGACGCCCCGCGCGTGCTGTCGCCGTCCGCGCGCAAGGCGCAGGCCCTGATGCGGCCGGGGCAGCAGCTCAGCGAGCACGCGGCGAAGCAGCTGCTGCGTGCCTACGGCATCCGGGTCCCGCGGGAACAGCTGGTGACCAGCGCGGCGGCGGCCGTACGGGCCGCGAGCCTGGTCGGCTATCCCGTGGTCATGAAGGCCTCCGGACCGCAGCTCGCGCACAAGACCGAACTCGGCCTGGTCAAGGTCCAGCTGACCTCGGCCAGCCAGGTCCGGGACGCCTATCGCGAGCTCACCGACATCGCGCGCTACGAGGACGTGCCGCTGGACGGGGTGCTGGTCTGCCAGATGATCGAGCGGGGCGTCGAGACGGTCGTCGGCGTCACCCGGGACAGCCTCTTCGGGCCGACCGTGACCGTCGGCCTCGGCGGGGTGCTGGTGGAGGTGCTGCGGGACGTCGTGGTGGGTGTGCCGCCCTTCGGGGAGGACCAGGCGCGCGCGATGCTCGACGAACTCCGCGGCCGGGCTCTCCTGGACGGTGTGCGCGGAGCGCCGCCCGCTGACCTCGACGCGCTGGTCGAGACCGTCCTGAGAGTGCAGCGGATGGCGCTCGAACTCGGCGACGAACTGGCCGAGCTGGACATCAATCCGCTGGTGGTGCTGCCCCGCGGACAAGGCGCCGTGGCCCTCGACGCACTCGCCGTCTGCCGCTGACCACCCCCACCCCCGCGCCCGCATCCCCGCCCGCACCCACGCCACGGCCCGCGCCCAGGCCACCGTCCACCGGACCACCGACCGCCGTGCCCACCCCGACCGCACCCTCTGGAGCCGCTCCCCCATGACACCCTCACCGTCCCCCGGTTCCGTTCCCCCGGCCGTGCCCGACGAGCCCGCCGTGCCCGCCGTGCCCGCCACCCGCGCGGAGCCCGTCGATACGGCGGATACCGTCGATACGGCCGATACCGTCGATTCATTGGTACTGCACGCCACTGACAACGGCGTCTCGTGGCTGACCCTGAACCGGCCCGACGCGATGAACGCCGTCACCTGGGACCAGCGCGAACGCCTCATCGGCCGGCTCGCCGACGCCTCTGCCGACCCCGCTATCCGCGCCGTCGTGCTCACCGCGACCGGCAAGGGCTTCTGTGCCGGCGCCGATTTGCGCGGAGCGCCGCCGGCCGGCGAGCGGGTCGCCGGTGATGTCGCCCGGATGATCCGGGGCGGCGCCCAGCCGCTGATCACGGCGGTGCTGGACTGCGAAAAGCCGGTCATCGCCGCCGTCAACGGCACCGCGGCCGGGCTCGGCGCCCATCTCGCGCTCGCCTGCGACCTGGTGCTGGCGGCCGAATCGGCCCGGTTCATCGAGGTGTTCGTGCGCCGCGGCCTGGTACCGGACGGCGGCGGCGCCTACCTCCTGCCGCGGCTGATCGGCCCGCAGCGCGCCAAGGAGCTGCTGTTCTTCGGGGACGCCCTGCCGGCCGCCGAAGCGGAACGGCTGGGTCTGGTCAACCGGGTCGTGCCGGACGGCGAGCTGGCGAAGACGGCCCGGGAGTGGGCCGAGCGGCTGGCGGCCGGCCCGACCCGCGCCCTGGCCCTGACCAAACAGCTGGTCAACGCCTCGCTCGACACCGACCGGAGCGCGGCCTTCGCCGCCGAGGCCACCGCCCAGGAGATCAATATGACGACGGCGGACGCACAGGAGGGCGTCGCCTCCTTCGTGGCGCGCCGCCACCCGGCGTTCCGGGGCCGCTGACCTCCCGGAGCCCCCGCGAGCCTGGCCTGATCCGAACGACAGGCCCTACGTCACACTCCCCGGGCACTCCGGCACCTCACGGGTGTTCCGCGTCCGCACCCCCGGCAGCCAGCCCCGCACCCCCTGCCCGCTGGTGACCAGATACCAGCGGGTGGAGGTGATGCCCGCTTCGTCGCGGACCATCCGGCCGTCCGTCACCACACAGCGCGCGGCCAGCGCATCGCCGTGCCAGACCCGGCCCGCGGAGTTGCCGCGCGCGGCATACTTGGCGCGCGGATCGTTGGCCAGCCGCAGCGCGCACTCCAGGGAACGCCCCGTGCGGCAGGCCCGTTCGCTGTTGTAGACCGTGATCTTCACCGTGGGGGCCGGTCCCGCCGGCTGGAGGGAGACGGGCCCGGGGCGCACCAGCCACCACACCCCCAGTGCCACCGCTGCCACCGCCGCCGCCACAACGAGCACGACCATCCGCGGCCGCCTTCTGGACAGCGGCACCGCTGCCGGTGCCTGCGCGGCGCCCGGCTCCCGGATGCGGTCCCACAGGCCGGGCGGTGTCTCGATCTGTTCGTCCGCGAGCCGCAGCCGGGCGCGCAGCAGCGCCTCGGCATCGTCCCCGCCGCCGGCGCCGCGGCCACCGCCGTAGCCCGGCCCGTCACCGCCCGCCGCGCCCGCACCGCCGTCGTACCGTGGCCCCACGTCCACCGTGCCGCTCACCTCCCGGCCTGCCCGTGCTCCGATTCAACGAGGTAGGCGCGCAACCTGTCCAGCGCACGGGCGCGATGGCGGGCGGCGGTGCCACGATGCACCTTCATGATCTTGGCGGCCTGGTCGATGGTGTAACCGTCGAGGTCGACGAGGATGACGATGCCGGCCTGCCGGTGCGACAACTTCCCGAGCAGGCGCACCGCTTCGATCTCGGACTGCCGCCGCTCCACCCCGCCGTCCCAGCCGCCCGGCGCCCCACCAGGTGCCCCGCCGGCGCCGCCGCCCGCGCCGGCCTCCTCGACGCCCTCCAGGCCGTCGACCAGCACCTGGCGCCGGTCCTTGCGGTAGGTGTCACGGGCGACGTTGAGGACGGCGGTGAAGGCATAGGCGTAGGGCTCGGGGTGGGCCAGGAAGCGCTGGGGGCGGGCCGCGAGTTTGAGATAGGCCTCGTGCACCACGTCCTCCGCGGACTGTCTCGATCCGGCCAGCATCACCGCCCTTCGGTACAGGCGGGGCAGCAGCCCGCAGAAGACCTCGTCGAAGGTGGGTGACGCGGCAGACGAAGCTGACGACGCTCTCGCATCGGCCATGTACCGGAACTCTCCCCCGTGCTCGGCTACGGACGCGGCCGCAGTGGACGCTACCCGCGCGGACGACACGCAATCAGGAATCCAGCCCCCAATCTCCCCCGAATCCACCGCAGATCATCCCGGAGGTACGGGAAACCACACCTGCGGGTGGCGCCCGCTCCCGGCCCTTCACATCTGACGCTCCATCAGATTCAATGAAAGACATGATGGGACATGCGGGAATGGCGGCCACGGTCGTGCGGTACCTACGCTCCGTCGGCGCGCCCACGGCGGCGGCCGCACCGTCCCCCGCCCCCGCGCCACCGCGGCCCGCGCTGCGCGCCGTACGCGAGGACGAGCGCGCCCCTCTGGACCCGGCGGAATTCCGCTCCGTCCTGGGGCACTTCGCCAGCGGCGTCACGGTCATCACGGCCCCCGGGGAGCCGGGCCCGGCCGGATTCGCCTGCCAGTCCTTCGCCTCGCTCTCCCTCGACCCGCCGCTGGTCACGTTCATGGTGGCGCGTACGTCGACCACCTGGCCGCGGATCGCCCGCGCCGGGGTCTTCTGCGTCAATGTGCTCGGCGCCGCACAGGGCGATCTCTGCCGCGGGTTCGCGGTCAGCGGCGGCGACAAGTTCGCGGGTGTCCCCTACGGGGCCGCGCCGGTGACCGGTTCACCGCGGCTGGCGGACGTCCCCGCCTGGATCGACTGCACGGTCCAGGCCGTCCACACCGGCGGCGACCACCTCATCGTGGTCGGCCGGGTCGAGGCGCTCGGCACCGACCCGGTGGCCGCCGGGAACGGCCCGCTCCTCTTTCACCGGGGGGCCTTCGGGCACTTCGTGCCGTGAGGCCGGCGGTACGCCGACGAGCACCGGCCCGCCCGGCCCCGGGGCCTCCCCCACGGACTACAGGCCCGTCGCGAGAAGGCCGGTGCCCAGTACGAACGCGGCCAGGAAGCCGGTGCCCACGACGATGATCATCAGCCAGACGGTCCGCCGGGCGCCGGTACCCCGTCCGGCGACCGCGGCGAGCAGGGCCGCGGGCACGGCGGCCACGGTGAGCGCCAGCCAGCACACGAGGTAGGCCCGGGGCGGCCCCACCGAGCGGGCGAGGAGCGCGAGCACCGTCCCGTACGCCAGGGTCGCACCGGCCGCGGTGAACGGGGCGGCGACCGCCGTCCACCACCACTTCGGCCGCCCCTGCCACCCTCCCCACCGGGCCGCCAGGCGCGCCAGCCCCAGCGTGGGCAGCACCAGGGTGGCCGCCAGCACGAAGCCGGGGACGGCGCCCAGGACCAGTGCGAACGGCAGCACGAAAGCCGCCATGAACCCATTGCCGGACGGGCCCTCCTGGGTGAAGGAGTACAGGGTCAGCCCGACCGTCGTGATGGTGGCCTCGGCCAGCAGCGCCGCCATCGAGACCAGCAGGGTCCGGCCGCTCCAGACCGGGCCGAGGGGGCCGGGCTCGCCGGTACGCCCGGGCGTACCGACCGCCCCGCCTGCCCCGCTCCCGTCGATCTCACCAGCCCCTTCAACCCCTTCAGCCGTACCGGCCCCGTACGCCGTGGTCACCATCCCCCATCACTCCTCTCACCGGGATCATGCCCCGGGAGGGGCCGCGTCTCACCAACTGGGCGCTCTCCAACGTGTGTTGGGCATCACGCCTGGGCCGCGGCCACCCGCCCGTCCCCGGCGCCGGCCCGCCCCTGCCGGATGACCAGAGCCATCAGCGCCGCGACGGCGCACAGGGCGCCCGACGCGTACCAGACCGGGTTGTACGTGCCGAACGCGTCGCGCGCCAGGCCGCCCAGGAAGGCGATCAGCGCGGCGCCCACCTGGTGGGCGGCCAGCACCCAGCCGAAGACGATCGCGGCGTCGTCCCCGTAGTGCTCGCGGCACAGGGCGAGGGTCGGCGGGACGGTGGCCACCCAGTCGAGACCGTAGAAGACGATGAAGAAGACCATCGGCGGATGGACGGTGTCGGACAGCAGCAGCGGCAGGAACATCAGCGACAGGCCGCGCAGTCCGTAGTAGGTGGCCAGCAGCCGGCGGGTGTGGAAGCGGTCGGTGAACCAGCCGGACGCGACGGTCCCGGCGATATCGAAGATGCCGATCACCGCGAGCAGCGAGGCGGCCGCCGTCATCGGCATGCCGTGGTCGTGTGCCGCGGGTATGAAGTGCATCTTGACCAGGCCGTTCGTCGTGGCACCGCAGATCGCGAAGGTGCCCGCCAGCAGCCAGAACGGACCCGTACCGGCCGCCGAGAGCAGCGCCCGTACGGCACGCCGGGCCGCGCCCCGCCGCGGCGGCGGCTTGGGGACGAACTCCGCTGCCCCGTACGGCGCGACGCCCACATCCGCCGGGTGGTCGCGCAGCAGCAGCCACACCAGCGGGACGACGGCGAGCGCGGCGAGCGCGACGGTCACCGCGGCCGGCCGCCAGCCGTACCGCTCGACGATCCAGGAGAGGGCCGGGAGGAAGATCAGCTGTCCGGAGGCGCCGGCCGCGGTGAGGATGCCGGTGACCAGCCCGCGCCGGGCGGTGAACCAGCGGCCGGTGACCGTCGCCGCGAAGGCCAGCGCCATCGAGCCGCTGCCCAGCCCCACCAGCACGCCCCAGTACAGGACGAGTTGCCAGCTCGTCGTCATGAAGACGGTGAGCCCGGCGCCGATCGCGATCACCGTCAGGGCGACCGCCACCACCCGCCGGATACCGAACCGGTCCATCAGCGCGGCGGCGAACGGCGCCGTCAGCCCGTAGAGCGCGAGGTTCACCGACACCGCGAAGCCGATGGTGCCGCGCGACCAGTGGAACCCGTCGTGCAGCGGCTCGATGAGCAGGCCGGGGAGGGAGGCGAAGCCCGCCGCGCCGATGAGGGTGAGGAAGGTGACGGCGGCGACGGACCAGGCCCGGTGCGGGCGGCGCCGGCCGGGCACGGGGGCAGGGGCGGGGACCGCCTTGCGCAGAGGCAGTTCGGGTGTCTGGGTCACCGGAGCAGCTTCGTTTGTCACCCCTGGCCGGAACGAGTGGCCGGAAGGCCAGGGTTCCTCAGGATCGGGCCAGGCCCGCCCCAGGACCCGGTCAGAAGGTCAGCACCCCCCGGGCCACCCGTCCGTGATGCGCGTCGTCCGCCGCCCGCGCGAAGTCCTCCACCGGATACGTCCGGGTCACCAACTCGTCCAGCAGCAGCCGCCCTTCGCGGTACAGCCGGGCGTACAGCGCGATGTCCCGCTGGGGCCGCGCCGACCCGTAACGGCAGCCCAGTATCGACTTGTCCAGGTACATCGAGGACACCAGGAACGACGCCTCCGCGGTGGCCGGCGGCACCCCGAGCAGCACCGCCTGGCCGTGCCGGTCCAGCAGATCGACGGCCTGCCGGATCAGCCGGGTGCTGCCCACACACTCGAAGGCGTGGTCGGCGCCGGTCGGCAGGATCTCCTTCACCGCCTTGACGCTGTCCGCCACCGCCGACGCATCGATGAAGTGCGTCGCCCCGAACTGCCGGGCCACGTCCTCCTTCGCCGGGTTGGCGTCCACCGCCACGATCACCGACGCCCCGGCGATCCGCGCCCCCTGGAGCACATTGAGGCCGATCCCGCCGGCCCCGATCACCACGACCGAGTCCCCGCGGTCCACCTTCGCCCGGTTGAGCACCGCCCCGACACCGGTCAGCACCCCGCACCCGATCAGCGCCGCCGAGGTCAGCGGAATGTCCTCGGCGATCTTGACGGCCTGCACCGCCTTGACGACCGTGCGCTCCGCGAACGCCGAGTTCGACGCGAAGCTGAACAGCTCGCGCTCGCCCTGCCGGAACGGCTTCTGCGGCATCCCGATCGCCTTCCGGCACATCGTCGGCCGCCCCCGGTCGCACTCCGCGCACGCCCCGCAGTTGGCCAGCGTCGACAGCGCGACATGATCGCCGGGCAGCACATGGCCGACGCCCGCGCCGACGGCCTCGACCACCCCCGCCCCCTCGTGCCCCAGCACCACCGGCACCGGGAACGGAATGGTCCCGTCGATCACCGACAGATCGCTGTGGCACAGCCCCGCGGCCCGGATCCCGACCAGCACCTCACCAGGCCCCGGCTCCCGTACTTCCAGATCGTCCACGACCCGGGGCTGCTCGCCGTCGAATATGACGCCTCTCATCACCGCTCCAGTCTGGGCAGGCCGAGCACACGCTCGGCGATGATGTTGCGCTGGATCTCGTCCGAGCCGCCGTAGAGGGTGTCGGCCCGGGTGAACAGGAACAGCCGCTGGAGCGCGTCCAGTTCGTACGGCGCCCGCGCGCTCCAGTCGACGGGCCCGAGCGCCGCCGCGGCCCCCCGCACCCGCATCGCCAGCTCCCCGAGCCGCTGATGCCAGCCGCCCCACAGCAGCTTCGCCACACTCGGCGCCCCCGCGTCCCCGGCGGCCCCCAGGGTCCGCAGCGCGTTCCACCGCATGACCTGCAACTCGGCCCACTGCCGTACGAGTTGCTCACGCAGCACCGGATCCCGCAGCGACCCACAGTGCACCGCTTCGGCGATCACGGCGGCCAGCTCCGCGGCGAACCCGATCTGCTGCACGAGCGTGGACACCCCGCGCTCCCGCGCCAGCAGCCCCATCGCCACCCGCCAGCCCGCGCCCTCCCCGCCCACCACATGCGGCGCCCGCGCCCCGTCGAAGAACACCTCGTTGAACTCCGCGGTCCCCGACATCTGCCGGATCGGCCGCACCTCGATCCGCCCCGGCTGATCCATCGGCACCAGCAAAAAGGACAGCCCCCGGTGCCGCCGCTCCCCCGGATCGGTCCGGGCCAGCACGAAGCACCAGTCGGCCTCCCCGGCCAGCGACGTCCAGATCTTCTGCCCGCTGACCCGATAGCCACCGCCGTCGCGGACCGCCACCGTCCGCAGCCCCGCAAGATCCGACCCCGCCTCCGGCTCGCTGTAGCCCTGGCACCACAGCTCCTCCCCCCGGGCGATGGCCGGCAGAAACCGCCGCCGCTGCGCCTCGTCCCCCGCCGCGATCAGCGTCGGCGCCAGCAAGTTCTCCCCGATGTGGCCCACCCGCCCCGGCGCCCGGACCCGCGCATACTCCTCGGCCCACACGACCTGCTGGGTCAGACTCCCCACCCGGTTCCCGTACGCCCCCTCCGCACACTCCCACCCGAGCCCGATCCACCCCCCACTCCCCAACTCCCGCTCCCACTCCCGCCGCACCTGGGCACCTTCGTGCTCACTGCCGGGACCGCCCTGCCCCGCCAACTCGGCGTAAGCACCGATGAAATGACCCGAAAGCCACTCCCGGGCCTCCGCCCGAAATACCTCGTCTTCTTCCCCGAACTCAAAGTCCACAACGCCCTCCCACGCCCACCCCCACCAACCTCACAACCACCCACCCACGGGAGGGGACGGGCCGGAGGGGGGGGGGGGGGGGGGGGGGAGAAGAAAAAAAACCCCCCCCCCCCCCCCCCCCCCCCCCCCCCCCCACCGCACCCCGACAGCCCCGCGCAGCGGACCGGCCCGCCGCCAGGCGCAACGGTGGGGAGGCCACAAGCCGACCCGAGCCACAGCCCCGCGCAGCGGCACCGCCCGCCGCGTGGGGGTACCTCCCACGCCCTTCAGGCAGTGGGGGAGCAACGGCGAGAAACCCCCACGGCGGGACAGCCGAAAACGCGGGGCCGCCACCTACCGACTCGGCCGCGCCTCCGCAGCGGCGGAAGCCATCGCCGAAACCCGCGCAAGCATCGGCATCGGATCCGCCCCCACGGACCCCGGCAACACCTCCGCCACCCGCTCCGGCGTCCACCCACCCCCGTCGGCGTACACGGAGCGCAGCTCCACCGGCTGGGCCCACACGGCGATCTTCGGCCCGGCGACCGTATAGACCTGGCCGGTGATCTCCCGGGCCCGCTCGCTCAACAGATAGACGACCAGCGCCGCCACATCCTCCGGCTCGCCGATCTCGGTCAGCTCCATCGGCACCTTCTCCGACATCCGGGTGCGTGCGACGGGCGCCACCGCGTTGGCCGTCACCCCGTATTTGTGCAGCCCGAGCGCGGCGCTCCGTACCAGCGAGATGATCCCGCCCTTCGCGGCTGAGTAGTTGGCCTGGGAGACGGAGCCCTGGTGATTGCCGCTGGTGAAGCCCAGCAGGGTGCCGGATTTCTGGCGGCGCATCACCGCGGCCGCCGCCCGGAACACCGTGAACGTCCCCTTCAGATGCGTGGCGACGACCGGGTCCCACTCCTCCTCGGTCATGTTGAAGAGCATCCGCTCGCGCAGGATCCCGGCCACACACACCACACCGTCGATCCGTCCGTACTGCGCCAGCGCGGTGTCCACGATCCGCTGGCCGCCGGCCATGGTCGACACATCGTCGGCGACCGCGGTCGCGACGCCGCCCGCCGCCTCGATCTCCTTCACCACGGACTCGGCGATCTCGCTGCTGGGTGCACCGCCGTCGATGGCGACCCCGTAGTCGTTGACGACCACCTTCGCGCCCTGTTCCGCGCAGGCCAGGGCGACCGCCCGGCCGATGCCGCGGCCCGCCCCCGTTACGGCGATCACTTTGCCGGCCAAGAAGTTCCCCATGCCGTGACCCTTCCCGCAGTTTCTGACGGACCGTTAGATTTTTGAGCAGACCCGGTACGAACACAAGACCCCGGGCCGAACCGGCCCCGGCCGCCCCGAGGAGGCCCCATGCCCCTGCCCCAGGAGTTCCATGACATCGCCAAACGCGTGAACAACTGGGGGCGTTGGGGCGCGGACGACGAGATCGGCACCCTCAACCTGATCACTCGTCAGGTCGTTCGGGAGGCCGCCGGCAGCATCCGCAGCGGGCGCCGGATCCCGCTCGCGCTCCCCCTCCGGCAGGACGGCGTACAGACCGGCGTGATCCCGGGCCGGGTCAATCCGCTGCACACCATGACCGCCATCAACCAGGAGATCTTCGGCCCCGGTACGGTCGCGACCTCCGACGACGCGGTCACCATGGGCCTCCAGGCCGCCACCCACTGGGACGGCCTGGCCCATGTCTCCCACTCCGGGCGGCTCTACAACAACCGCCCCGCCGGCTCGGTCACCGCTCACGGCGGCGCCACCGCTCTCGGCGTGGAGAAGGCCACCCCGATCGTCTCCCGCGGCGTCCTCCTGGACGTCGCCCGGGTGCACCGCACCGAAGGGCTGCCCGGCGGGCACGCCGTCACCCCGGAGGACCTGGACGCCGCCGAGGAACTGGCCGGGACGAGGGTCCGGGCCGGCGATATCGTCCTCGTCCGGACCGGACAGCTGCGGCACTACCTCGCCGGCGACCGGCAGGGCTACGCCTTCCCGTCACCCGGCCTGTCGCTGCGCACCCCGGAGTGGTTCCACGCACGCGAGGTCGCGGCGGTCGCCAACGACACCCTGACCTTCGAGATCTTCCCGCCGGAGATCGAGAACCTGTGGATGCCGGTGCACGCCCTCCATCTCGTGGAGATGGGCATGCTCCAGGGCCAGAACTGGAATCTGGAGGAGCTGTCGGCGGCCTGCGCGGAGGAGGGCCGCTTCGCCTTCTTCCTGTCCGCGGTGGCCGAACCGTTCGTCGGCGGGTCCGGTGCGCCGGTCGCCCCCGTGGCGATCCTCTGAGCCGGCCGCGTCGGGTCGCCGACCACACCGGCCGGCGACCCGACGGCGCCCGGCCGGTCGGGCGGCGGTGCGCTCATGCGCGCCCCGAGCACGGCACCGCGGACCGCCACCCTCCTCCGGCTCTCGCCGGGCCCCCGACCGGGCCGCGATCCGCACTCGCCAAGGCCCGGGCCGGAATCCCGGTCCCCACGACCTCGGCGTCCCCTCACGGCGCATCGCTTCACCCAAGAGTGATCAACTGAGCACGCCACGTCAACACCTGGTCCGGACTAAACGCATGACGACCGGTTTGCCGGATCTGATGGCGGAGCACCGGTTGTGCGCCGGTCGTCTCGATTACGCCTGGTGCGTCACGGTGCGTGACACCGCACAAGAGGGCTCATACGTCCCGAGATCGGCCCCTGTCGCCATCAGCAGCGGGCGGCCGCGGTCCACCTCGCACCAGATCCGCTTGCCGGCGCCGTCCTGCTGCCAGCCCCAGCGGTCGGCCAGACCGTCGACCAGCTCCAGGCCGCGGCCGTTGGTGTCGTCGCCGTCGGCGTGCCGCTGGCGCGGCGGGCGGGCGCTGGCGTCCCGCACTTCGACCCGGACCGTACCCACCACGGCCCCCGAGCCGGAGAAACACATCCGCAGCTCGGCCGCCGTGCCGGTGTGCACCACGGCGTTGGTGACGAGCTCGGAGATCAAGAGGATCAATGTCTCCGCGAGTGGCTCATCGATCCCTATGCCGGAACCCACGAGCCGCGACCGGGCCCACCGCCGGGCCCGCCCCACCTCCGCGGGGTCAGGCCGTACGTCCAATTGCACCTGAAGCACCTGCACCGCTCACACCATCCGAACCGGCGGAAACATCGCCTCGCGCCTCCACGGAGTCACGGTGCGTGACCCCGGCGAAGCACAGCATGGTTGACGTTCAGTCACCCCAACAAGCGCTTCGGGCATATTCCAGCGCAAGGGAGTATGCATCCTGCATACTGTGCGACGCACTTTGCGGGGAGTCGAACAAGGGGGGCAACCCGGGCCCTGCCTGAGGCGAGCGGCGCGCAGTCCGTACCCCGGAGCCGTCCTTCCGACGGCACCGGGTTCGTTGCGCCACAGAACCACTCGCACCCAACGGAGAGTACCCGAGCGGAACGCCGACTCCCCCCTGTAACGAGTCACGCCTAGGACACAACCCGATATCGACACTCCGTGACCGCTTCTGCGTAGTGAGTCCGACATTCCGTACACGGAGTGCCACAGTCTGACATCGGCCGCCACCGCACACCCCGCGGACGACCTTCACCTCCGCGCCGTCAGGCGAGCAGGCCCGCGGCCAGCAATTCCTCCGCCTCACCCGCCGTTCCCCAGCGTTCGGCGTGCCACCAGGCCCGCTTGAGGTGCAGATGGACATCGGCTTCCCAGGTGAAGCCCATTCCGCCGTGGACCTGCACACAGTCCCGGGCGTTGCGCACCGCGGCCTCGTCGGCGAGAAGTTTCGCGGCCGTGATGTCGAGAGCACTCTCCGTGACCGCCGCCGCATACACCGCACTTCGGGCGATTTCCGTGCGTACCAGCATCTGCGCGCACAGCTGCTTGACGGCCTGGAACGAGCCGATGGGGACGCCGAACTGCTCGCGCTCGCGGGCATGGCCGGCCGCCATCTCGACCGTGCGGACGGCGCTGCCGAGCTGCTGGGCCGCGGTGAGCAAGGCGGCCTCGCGGCGGAGCCGGGGCACGTCCACGGCCACGGGGTCGGTGCGCGGCAGGTCCAGGACGCGGGCGAGCGGAGTGAGGGGATCGACGGAAGCAAACGGGGCGCAGGTCACCCGGTCCGGCGCGCTCCGGTACGCACCGCCCGTGCGCCCCTGTGCGCCCTCCGCCCGGCCTTCGGCCTCGCCGCCGACCGGACCGTCGCCGTCCTCCAGCAAGATCAACTCATCGCAGCCGGACGGGTGTTCCCACAGCAGCGGCTCCCGCGCCCCGTCGCACAACCCGGCGATCCGCTCGCCGGCCGCGACCCCGTCCACCACCCCGGCCAGCAGCTGGCACGCCACCAGCGGTCCCGGCAGCAGCGCCCGCCCGGCCTCCTCCAGGACCAGGACTGCCTCCGGCAAACCCAGCCCCACCCCGCCGTCCCGCTCCGGCAGCCGCAGCGCGAAGAACCCGGCCGCGCCCAGCTCACGCCACAGCGCACGGTCCGGTGCGGGGTCCTCGACGGCCGCCCGCAGCCGGTCCCGGCCGAACCGCCCGGCCAGCAGCTCCCGGGTGCCGTCCTTCAACGCCCGCTGTTCCTCGGTGAGTTGGAAGTCCACCGCCCGGTCACCGCCCCTTCGGCAGGCCGAGAAGGCGCTCGGCGACGATGTTCTGCTGGATCTGCGAGGTACCGGCCGCGATGGTGTACGAGAGGGACGACAGCCGGTCCGCGACCCATGGGTGATCCGCGTCCAGCGCACCGGCGCCCAGCACCTCGGCGGCCGTGTCGTACAGCTCCTGGCGGGCGTGCGAATAGCGCAGCTTGAAGACCGAGCCGCCGGTGCCCGGGACGCCGCCGCCCCGCTGCCCCCCGCGCGCGGCGCCCCGCATCGCCTCGCTCACATTCCACTGGGTCAGCCGCCACAGTGCCGTGAACTCCGCGCTCAGCCGGCCCAGTCTGCGGCGCAGCACGGCATCGTCCCAGCGGCCGTTGGCGCGGGCGGCCCGGGCGAGCTCGCCGAGCACCCGGCGGCAGGCGACCACTTCGCCGACGAAGGCCGTGCCGCGCTCGAAGGACAGCGTCACCATCGTCACCCGCCAGCCGTCGTTCTCCGCGCCGACCCGGTTGGCGACCGGGACCCGCACCTCGTCGAGGAACACCTCGGCGAACTCCGCCGAACCGGCGAGGGTGCGCAGCGGCCGGACGGTCACCCCCGGCGCGTCCATCGGCATCGCCAGCCAGCTGATGCCGCGGTGTCGGGGCGCGGCCGCATCGGTGCGGACGAGGAGTTCGCACCAGTCGGCGACCTCGGCGTGCGAGGTCCAGATCTTGGCGCCGCTGATGACGTAGTCGTCCCCGTCGCGGACGGCCCGGGTGCGCAGCGCGGCGAGGTCGGAGCCGGCGTCCGGTTCGCTGAAGCCCTGGCACCAGATCTCCTCGCCGCGCAGGATCGGCGGCAGCCAGCGGGCCCGCTGCGCGGCGGTGCCCTCGGCGGCGAGCGTCGGCCCGGCGTGCAGCAGTCCGACGAAGTTCGCGCCGACATAGGGGGCCCCGGCGCGCTCGGTCTCCTCCAGGAAGATCAGGTGCTGGGCGGGGGTGGCGCCCTGCCCGCCGGCGTCCCGCGGCCAGTGCAGGCCCGCGTATCCGGCGTCGTACAGCATCCGCTGCCAGGCCGTGTCGTACGCCCGGCGGCCGGGCCAGTCGGTCGCGGCGGGCGGTGCGGGAAGCTTCGGCAGCACCTCGTCGAGCCACCGGCGCAGCCGGGCCCGGAAGTCCTCCTCCTCCGGTGTGCAGCTGAGGTCCATGGCGCGGCTACTCGACGGGGTCCGGGCCGGGCCCGTGGACCGCGGTGCCGCACAGCTGCGGGTGACCCGTCGCGTCGTCGACGCCCTCCACCGGATTCGCCATCGTCCGCCCCTCATCCGAATCTGATGCACCGTCAGAAATAGGCTAGCCCCGGCCCCTCTGGACCGGCAAGGCACCGGCCTCTACTCTCGGCAGTCGACCTGACGCATCGTCAGTGAATGGCGACAGGAGGGGCCGATGACCGGCACCACCCTCTGGGACCTGGTGGCCTGGCGCGCCGCCCGCACCCCCGGCGCCCCGGCCCTCATCCAGGGCGCCGAATCCGCCCGGCAGGAGCGGCAGATCAGCTTCGGCGCCCTGCACCGGCGCGCGGAACAGGTCGCGGCCGGCCTGTACGAGCGGGGCGTACGGCCCGGCAGCCGGGTCGTCTGGCAGCTGCCGACAAGGATCGAGACCGTGCTGTTCAGCCTCGCGCTGGCCCGGATCGGCGCCGTCCAGAGCCCGGTGCTGCCGCTCTACCGCGCGCACGAGACCGGCCAGGTACTGCGCCGCACCCGCGCGGCCTTCTTCGCCGTCCCCGGCGTCTGGCGCGGCTTCGACCACCGCGCGATGGCGGACCGCCTGGCCGCCGGCCTGCCCCGTCCGCCCCTCGTCATCGAGGCCCACGACTCACTGCCCGACGCCGACCCGGCCGTCCTGCCCCCGCCACCGGACGACGACGACACGGTCCGCTGGATCTACTGGACCTCCGGCACCACCGCGGCCCCCAAGGGCGTGCTGCACACCGACCGCAGCCTGCGCACGGCCGGGCACTGGCTGGGCGCGGCCCTGCGCCCCGTCCCGTCGGACATCGGCTCGATGGCCTTCCCGTACGCCCATGTCGCCGGGCCCGACTACACCGTCATGCTGCTGGAGCACGGCATCCCCGCCGTCCTCCTGGAACACTTCGCGCTGCCCGGCGCACTGGCCGCCTACCGCCGGCACCGCGTCACCCTCGCCGGTGGCTCCACCGCCTTCTACGCGCTCTTCCTCGCCGAGGCGCGCAAGCTGCCGCCCGGCCGCCGGCTGCTGCCGTCGCTGCGGCTGCTGGCCGGCGGCGGCGCGCCCAAGCCCCCCGCGCTGTACCACGAGGTGGTCGCCGAGCTCGGCTGCCAGCTCGCCCACGGTTACGCCATGACGGAGGCCCCCATGGTGACCATGGGCGACCCGTACGACAGCCCCGGAAACCTCGCCCACACCGACGGCCGGCCGCCCGCGGGCATGGAGATCCGGATCGCCCCCGGCAGCGGCGAGATCGCCCTGCGCGGCCCGGCCGTCTGCCGCGGCTACCTCGACGAGCCCGCCCCCTTCGACGCCGACGGCTTCCTCCGCACCGGCGACCTCGGCCACCTCACCCCCACCGGGCACCTCGTCATCACCGGCCGCCTCAAGGACATCATCATCCGCAAGGGCGAGAACATCTCCGCCCAGGAGATCGAGGAACTCCTCTACCGCCACCCGGACATCGCCGACGCCGCCGTCATCGGCCTGCCGGACCCCGAGCGCGGCGAACGCGTCTGCGCGGTCGTCGAACAGCCCCCGGATGCCGGGGAGTTGACCCTCGCCGCCGTCTCGGCGCAGCTGCTCGCCCAGGGCCTCGCCCGGCACAAGCTCCCCGAACAGCTGGAGCTGCTGCCCGCCCTGCCCCGCGGCGGCACGCTGCGCAAGGTCCTCAAACAGGAGCTGCGGGAGCGGTTCGGGGGCGGCGGGGCCGGGTGACGCCGCGGCCTCAGCCCGGCCGGTAGGCGCTCGTCGCCTGGGTGTAGAGCTGGTCGACCTCGTGCCGGCCGCGGTCCGGGCCGATGACGAGGACCAGGTGGTAGCGGCCCTTGTGGATCATCGCGAGGTTCCGTACGTACACCTCGCGGCCGCTGCCGTCACGCCAGGAGAAGGTGCCCTCGGCCATCGCCGTCTTGCCGACATCGATCCGCTGGAGGCCGGAGGCCGAGGCCCAGCCGGAGGAGCGGTACGGGGCCAGCTCGGCTTCCTTGTTCTGGAGGTACGCCATCGGGTCGGTGCCGAAGCGCGCCGTGGTGTCGCGGCCGGGCACCACCACCAGCTCGTAGTCCCCGCCGACGTACCGCACCTGGCCCCGGTCGTTCGCGCCGCGCCGCTGCCAGCCCTTGCGGACCGCGACCTGGAACCCCTCCGGGTCGCTGCGTACCTCGAAGCCCTTGGCGACCTCGGCGGGCGCGGTGGTCTGCGGCGCCCCGGTACCGGCCGAGGCCCGGTCACCCTCCTGGTCACCGGACGGCGCCGGGTCGGCGGGCGCCGCACCCGAGCTGCCCGTACGGTCCGCACCGCGCTCACCCGCCTTGGAGTCCGGGCCGGACCCCGGCAGGAACGCCATCGCATAGACGACCGCGCCGACGAGCAGCAGCAGGATCGCGGTGAGCAGCACCCGGCCGAGGTGGCGCGACCCGCGCGCCGGGCGGGCGGCGGCGTCCGGTCCTGACCGGTCCGGTGTCCGCCGGTCGTACGGGTCCCGGTCCGCGGGCCCGCGCTCTCCGGGCGCCGGTCTGCCGGGCCGGGCCGGGCGGGCCGGTCTGGACTGCCGGAGCGGCTTCGGCTGCTTCGGGGGGCGCGGCGGGCGGGTGGTGGAGACGAGCGGGGTGGGCTCCTCCGGGGCCGGTGCCCGCGGTACGGGCGGTGCGGGCGCGGCGGCCGCCACGACGGCCGGGGCCGGCTGCGGCCGGGTGCGGCGGGCGGTCCGGGTCTTCTTGTGCCGGCCCTTCCGTACGAGTTCGCCGCGGCGCCGCACGATCGGCAGCCGCCGCGGATCGGCGCCCTCCGCCGGCATCGTCACCAGCCGGCTGCCGACCGCCGGCTCCGGCGCCGTACGGATCAAGGAGCGCAGCCAGCCGCTCAGCTCCTCGGCATCCGGGCGGTCGGCCGGGTCCTGACGCAGCAGCGACTCGACGACCGGCCGCAGCGCCCCGCACTCCTCGGCGTCCGCGGGCGGCTGCGAACAGACCAGCTGGGCCAGCTCGACGGCGCTGTCCTCGGGGAACGGCGCCTGCCCCTGCACGCTCCGAAAGAGCAGCGCGCCGACCGCCCACAGATCGGTGGCCGGGCCGACCGGCGGCGCCAACTGCCAGTTCTCGTGCACCGGTCCGGCCTGCTCCGGCGCCCAGCGCTCGGTGAGCGGGCCGACGACGGTCAGCCGCGCCTGCCGGGCCCGTTCGGCGGCGAGCCCGGCGGTGGGCCGGCCGTAGGCGGGGCCGGTGGTGGTGGTGTCGTCCGGTGCGGGCTTGGTCAGCGAGGTCTTGGCGGCCGGGGCATCCGGCGCGGGCTCGTCCGGCGGGTCCCCCGCGGTCGGCGGCTCGGTCCCGCACAGCGCTTCCTGCGCCGCGGCCGCCGCCAGACCGGTCAGGATGGCCCGGCCGTCGTCGCAGACCAGGACCGTATGGGCGGTGATGTTGCGGTGCAGCCGGCCCTCCGCGTGCAGCACCCGCAGCACGGTGAGCAGATCCGCGGCGATCTCCGCGGCACGGTGCGGGGACAGCGTCCGCTCGGCGAGCAGCGCGGACAGCGGGCGGGCACGCAGGAGTTCGGCGACGATCCACAGGCTGCCGTCCTGCGCGAAGACATCGAAGACCTGCTCCAGCCGGGGGTGGTCGGCGAGCTGGGCCGCGGTCGTGGCGGCCTCCAGCGCGCGTCGTACGGCCGGGTCCCGGGGGCTGCGGTCGGCCACCCCCGCTCCGGCGGTCAGCCGTGCGGCACCGTAGCGGCCGCCGACGGCCGCCCGCTCCGCGGGCCCGGCCGGCTCCGCACCCACGACCTCCGCTTCGACCACCTCGGGCAGCGGCACCTGGCGGACCAGGACCTCCTGTCCGCTGAACGTGTCGAATGCCCGGGACTCGGTGAAGTCGTCATCGCCGAGGGGCCGCAACGGCAGGCGGTATCGCTCGGCGAGCACCCTTCCCGCGTACTCGTCCACGACGCCTCCCCGCAGCGCGCGCTGTGTCTACCGTCGCGCCGGAACGCCCTCGGCGCTGGGCGCCTCCGGTCACTTCCGGTCGTATTCCCGCCGATTGCGGATGCGTACGGTCTTCGCGGTCTCACGATACGTGCCAGAACCGCGGCTTGCGGGCCGGTCTGCGCAACGACGCGCGCTCTGTCCCCGCATCGCCCGGCCCGCACCCCGGTCCCGCGCTCAGTCCTTGATCGCGAAGGTCTTGAACGCGGTCGAGACCACGTTCTGGCACTCCTTGTCCGGCCACTTGTCCTTCTTGCAAGTGATCATGATGGCGTAGCCGTGCTGGTCGTCGGCCCGGAAGCCACGGTCGAGGACCCGGACGTCCTGGCCGTGCTGGCGCCGTGTGAAGGACCAGTCGGCGACGGTCGGATAGCCCCGCCACTTCACCGTCTTGATGCTGATGCGGTGGTAGTCCTCGACGGAGCCGCGCACGGCCGGCTCCAGGCTGCGCCAGGAAGCCGCCGCGTCGCTGCCGGGCTCGGCGTTGTAGTCCACCTGGACGCGGGGGAAGCCGCCCGAGGCGCTGTAGATGACGCCGGAGCCCTCCCCCGCGGTGCCCGTCTGCTTGAAGCCCTTGGGCATCGCCATACCGAAGTGGAAGGCACCGTTGGACATCCGGGCGAAGCCGTCCGGCACCGCCTTGTCCCCCTTGCCGTCCTCGCCACCGGTGTCGCCCTTGTCCTCGGCCGGGCTGACCCCGCCGGGCGGCTGCGGCTCCGGCGAGCCGGGCCCGCCCTGCTTCGCGTCCTCGCCCGTGTCGGCCGATTCCGTGGAGGGCTTCGCCTTCGCCGCGGACGACGACTTGTCCTGCTTGCCGGCCGGCTTGCCACTGTTCTTCGCGGTGTCGTCGCCGCTCAGCGCGACGGCCAGGACCGTGCCCAGCACCGCCAGGACGACGACCACGGCCACGATGACCAGGGTGCGGCGCGGGACGACATCGGTCACCGAAGCGCGGGTCGCCGGGCGGTTCCCGTCAGCGGGTCTGGAGTCCGCACGGGCTCGCGCGGCGGCGGCCGCCGCACGGACCGTCTGCAGCGCACCGCGCAGCCGCTCCTTGGCGGCCTCGGTGTCGAATCCGGGACGGGTGAGCGTCGGACGGGACGCGGCGGAGCCGGCCGGGTCCGCGCCGGCCTTCTCCCCGGCGGCCGGGGCGGCCGTCCGCTGCGGGCGCTCGGTCCGCTCCGGGGTGCTGGTCGCGGCGGCCTTGGCGCTGCCGGCCTCGGCTGCGGCCTTGCTCCTGCCCGCCGTGGCACCGTCGGACGCCGGAGTGCTGCCCGCCGCCGGCTCCGCCACCGGGACGGCGGCCGGCTTCGGCTTCGGCTTGCGCGGCACCCGTGACTTCGCGGCGGGCTTCGGCTTCGGCGCGCTGTCAGGCTTCGCCCTGGCCCGCTCCTTGGGCACCGTCGGCAGCACCATCGCCCGGGTCTCGTCGAGCGGGGGCTCGGGCTTTCGCGCCTCGGGGGCGTGCACCACGTCCAGCAGCAGCGCCCGTGCCCCGGCGTCGTCCAGCCGGCCCGCCGGGTCCTTCACCAGCAGGCCGTAGATGACCTCTTCCAGCCCGCCGGCGCTCTTCGGCGGCTCGACCGGCTCGGTCATCACCGCCGTGAGCGTGGCGATCGCCGAGCCCTTGTCGTACGGCGGCACGCCCTCGACGCAGGCGTACAGCAGCCCGCCCAGCGACCACAGGTCGGCCGGCGGGCCCGGCTTCTGGCCGCGGGCGCGCTCGGGGGAGATGTAGGAGGGGGCGCCGACGAGCATGCCGGTCGAGGTCACGGAGGGGTCGCCCTCGACCTGGGCGATACCGAAGTCGGTGAGCACGACCCGGCCGTCATCGGACATCAGGACGTTGGACGGCTTCACATCGCGGTGCAGGATGCCCGCGGCGTGGGCCGCGCGCAGCACATCGAGCACCGCCAGGCCGACCTCGGCGGAACGGCGCGGGGTGAGCGGGCCGTCGTCCCGGATGACCTCGGCGAGCGAGCGTCCCTCGACCAGCTCCATCACGATCCACGGGCGGTCGTCCTCGTCGACCACGTCATAGACCGTCACGGCGCCGTTGTTCCGGATCCGGGCGATCGCCTTGGCCTCGCGCAGCGTGCGGGTGATCAGACGACGCTTCTCGTCCTCCTCGACCCCGCCCGGGAAGCGCAGTTCCTTGACTGCGACCGTACGGCCCAGGACCTCGTCACGTGCCCGCCAGACCGTGCCCATGCCGCCCCGGCCGAGAACATCGGCGAGCCGGTACCGCCCGGCGAGCAGCCTGCCCCCCTTGCCGTCCATCTCGACCTCGTCGCCCACTGCATCCCCTCTGCAATCCAGCCGAGTTGGCAGCTTCGACATCCCATCGATCACCAAACTGGCCCAACTCGGACAACCCACCCTGGCAGAGCCTTCATTCTCCCTCATCCGCGGCCGTGCGGAAGGCCCGGGTGGGTGCCGAACAACACCCTGCACCCGTCATGATGGCCCCGACGAACGGGAGTCCCGATGACGAAGCGCCCGCCTCGCCCGGCCGCGGCCCGCGCACTCCGCCCGGCGGCGCCCCCGGCGGGCCGGCGTCACGCCATGGTCCGTACGGGCGCGCTGGCGGTCCTCGCCACGCTGCTCCTGACCGCCTCCACCGGCCAACCCCGCCTCGCCCCGGTGGCCCTGAGCCCCGCCCGGCCGCCCGCGCGGACGGCACCGGCGCTGCACCGCCTGGTCGGCGACGGGATCCCGGGCGCGGCCGCCCTCACCACCCGCACCGGTTTCCCCGCCGCGCGCTTCTCCACGGCCGGTGTGGCGGATCTGCGCAGTGGCCGCACCATGGGGCCCCGGGACCATTTCCGGGCCGGCAGCCTCACCAAGACCCTGGTCGCCACGGTCGTCCTCCAGCTGGCCGCCGAGCACCGGCTGGCCCTTGACGACAGCGCCGCCGCCCACCTCCCGCCGGGTCTGCCGGTCACCGGCCCCGGCGACCGCGGCGGCCTGCACCGGGTGACGATCCGCCAGCTGCTGGACCATACGAGCGGTTTGTTCAACTACACCGACGATCCCCGGCTCGCACAACAGCTGTTCGGCACCGGCTTCGGCGCCCACCGCTACGACCGGCACACCCCCGCCGAGCTGCTGCGCACCGCCCTGCGCCATCCGCCGGCGGCCGCCCCCGGCGCCCGGTACTCCTACTCCAACACCAACTACCTCGTGCTGGGCCTGGTCATCCAGGCCGTCACCGGGCGCCCGTACGCCACCGAGATCCGCCGCCGCCTCCTCGTCCCCGCCGGGCTCCACCACACCTCGTTCCCCGGCACCGTCCCGGCGCTGCCGAGGCCGCACGGCAGGGCGTACTCCCACATCGGCGACCGGCGGGTGGACGCCACCTCACTGGACCCCAGCTGGGCGGGCGCGGCCGGCGAGATGGTCACCACCCTGGGCGATCTCAACCGCTTCTTCTCCGCGCTCCTCGGCGGCCGGTTCCTGGCGCCCCGCCAGATGGCGCAGATACGCAACGAGCAGCACACCGGCGGCACCTACGGCCTCGGCCTCTACGCCACCGAGCTGCCCTGCGGCGTCACCGTCTGGGGCCACAACGGCGAGATCAACGGCTCCCACGCCCGCACCGCCGGCACCGCCGACGGCCGCCATGTCCTCAGCTACCGCGTGAACACCGACACCCACTCCGCCCCGGTCCGCGACACGGCGGTCCTGACGGCGGAATTCTGCGCCGGGCGCGGCGGCCGTTAGAGCCTGCCGCTAGAGCGGCACGATGTCCGGCGCCCCCAGCCGCGCCGCATCCGCCGTCAGATCGTCCGGCTGACGCTGCGATTCGCGCTCCGCCTCGACCCGCTTCCGGTAGTGCGCGATCTCCTTCTCGACCTGGTCGTCGTCCCAGCCCAGCGCGGGCGCGATCAGCTCGGCGACCTCGCGGGCGCTGCCGGTGCCCCGGTCGAAGGTCTCGATGGAGATACGGGTGCGCCGGGTCAGCACGTCATCGAGATGGCGGGCGCCCTCGTGGGTGCAGGCATAGACCGCCTCGGCCCGCAGATAGTCGTCCGCGTGCGTCAGCGGTTCGCCCAGCGACGGATCGGCCACCACCAGCTCCAGCAGCTCCTCGGTCAGCGAGCCGTAGCGGTTCAACAGATGCTCTATACGGGCGACATGCAGTCCGGTGCGGGCCGCGATCCGGGCCCGCGCGTTCCACAGCGCCTTGTAGCCCTCGGCCCCGACCAGCGGCACATCCTCGGTCACACAGTCGGCGACCCGCTGGTCGAGGCCGTGCACCGCCTCGTCCACCGCGTCCTTCGCCATCACCCGGTACGTCGTGTACTTGCCGCCCGCCACCACGACCAGCCCCGGCAGCGGGTGCGCGACGGTGTGCTCCCGCGACAGCTTGCTGGTGGCGTCCGACTCCCCGGCCAGCAGCGGCCGCAGCCCGGCGTACACCCCCTCCACGTCGTCCCTGGTCAGCGGCGTCGCGAGGACCTCGTTCACATGCTCCAGCAGATAGTCGATGTCCGCGCTGGAGGCCGCCGGATGCGCCTTGTCCAGATCCCAGTCGGTGTCCGTCGTCCCCACGATCCAGTGCCGACCCCAGGGGATGACGAACAGGACGCTCTTCTCCGTCCGCAGGATCAGTCCGGTCGTGGAGTGGATCCGGTCCTTGGGAACCACCAGGTGAATCCCCTTGGAGGCCCGGACATGGAACTGCCCGCGTTCCCCGATCAGTGCCTGGGTGTCATCCGTCCACACCCCGGTGGCATTGACGATCTGCTGCGCCCGGATCTCGTAGTCGCCGCCCCCCTCGACGTCCTCGACCCGTACGCCGACCACCCGCTCGCCCTCGCGCAGAAAGCCCACCGCCCGCGCCCGGTTGGCGACCTGCGCCCCGTAGGCGGCCGCGGTCCGCACCATCGTGGCGACATAGCGCGCGTCGTCCATCTGCGCGTCGTAGTACTGGAGCGCACCGACCAGCGCGTCCCTCTTCAGACAGGGCGCCACCCGCAGCGCCCGCTTCTGCGACAGATGCCGATGCACGGGCAGGCCGCGGCCGTGCCCCGACGAGACCGACATCGCGTCGTACAGCGCCACACCGGAGCCCGCGTACCAGCGCTCCCAGCCCTTGTGCTGCAGCGGATACAGGAACGGGACCGGCTTGACCAGATGCGGAGCCAGCCGCTCCAGCAGCAGCCCCCGCTCCTTCAACGCCTCTCTGACCAGCGCGAAGTCCAGCATTTCCAGATACCGCAGACCGCCGTGGATGAGCTTGCTCGACCGGCTGGACGTGCCCGAGGCCCAGTCCCGCGCCTCGACCAGTCCGGTGGACAGACCGCGGGTCGCCGCGTCCAGCGCGGTCCCCGCGCCGACGACGCCGCCGCCGACCACGAGAATGTCGAGCTCCCGCTCCGCCATTCGGGCGAGCGCCTCGGCCCGCTGCGCCGGTCCCAGTATCGCTGTCTTCACCGCTGCCTCCCGCTGTGATCGGGGCCACACCCCCCGTCCGTCGATTCTGTCCACGCTGCGTGCCGGTATCCACCCTTCGCTCCGGGCGGCAACACCCCGCCGCCTTGATCCACCAATCCCTATTCTGGGTCAAATATCCGCTTAGTGTATTTATGCGCCCTCCGCACACGTCATGCGCACACGCCATCCGCAGTCGCTCGGGAAGGACGGCCGCAGCATGCCCGCAGACCTCGCCGTCATCGGACTCGGTCACCTCGGCCTCCCACTCGCCCAGGCCGCCACCGCCGCCGGCATCGGCACCATCGGCTACGACCCCGACCCGCCCGCCGCCGCGCTCTCCGGCGCCGACGGGCCGCTGTCCGCCACCGAACTCCGCCGGCTGCTCTCCGCCGGCTTCCGCACCACCACCGACCCCACCGCGCTCGGCCGGGTCCGCACCGCCGTCCTCTGCACGCCCACGCCGCTCGGCGAGGACCGCGCCCTGGACCTCACCGCCCTGGCCGACGCCGCCCGCACCCTGGCGGCACAGCTGCGCCCGCACACCACGGTGATCCTCGAATCCACCGCCTACCCGGGCACCACCGAGGAATTCCTGCGCCCCCTCCTGGAGGAGGGCTCGGGCCTCACCGCCGGACGCGACTTCCACCTCGCCTGCTCCCCCGGCCGCCACGACCCCGGCAACCGCACCCACCGCTACGCCAACACCCCGAAGGTCATCGGCGGCCTGACCCCCGCCTGCACGGAAGCGGCCGCCGCCTTCTACGGCCGCCTCACCGACAAGGTCGTCCGCGCCCGCGGCCCCCGCGAGGCCGAGACCGCCAAGCTCCTGGAAACCAACTACCGCCACATCAACATCGCCCTGATGAACGAGATGGCGGTCTTCTGCCATGAGATCGGCGTCGACCTGTGGGACGTCATCCGCTGCGCCGAGACCAAACCGTTCGGCTTCCAGGCCTTCCGCCCCGGCCCCGGGGTGGGCGGCCACGCCGCACCCATCGACCCCAACTACCTCGCGTACAAAGGCCGTGCGCCGGGCCACCCGCTGCGCATGGTCGAACTGGCGCAGGAGGTCAACGGCCGGATGCCGCGCTATGTCATCCAGCGCTGCGCCACCCTCCTCAACGAGCACGGCAAATCCGCCCGCGGCGCGCGCGTCCTGCTGCTCGGCGTCACCTACAAGCCGGACATCGGCGACCAGGCGGGCTCCCCGTCCCGCGAGATCGCCGCCCGCCTGATGGAACTGGGCGCCCACCTCACGTACCACGACCCGTACGTCCCCGAGTGGCACGTGCTGGGTCGGCCCGTGCCTAGGGCCGACTCGTTGTACGAAGCCGCAGCCGCCGCGGATCTGACGGTCCTGCTTCAGCCGCACCGCACGTACGACCTCCAGGGCCTGGCCGTGAAGGCGCAGCTGCTCCTGGACACCAGGGGCGCCACTCCGACGGGTTCCGCGCATCGTTTGTAGCCGCACGTTGTCGTCTGCGGCGCCGTGTCGCCTCCGGCGGGGGTGGGTGAGGTTTGGGCGGGGGCCGCTCTGCTGTGTGGTGGGTGCCGGGTTCGGTCCTCCGGGGCCTGGGGGGGGGGGGGGGGGGGGGGGTCGCTTTTCTCCCCCCCCCCCCCCCCCCCCCCCCCCCCCCTCCGGCCCGCCCCCTCCCGTACGGACGGCGACCCCCGCCCGGTGGGGGAAATGTCAAAGACCAGTAGTGCGGCCGCGTCGTGGTACGGGCCGAGCTACTGGTCTTTGTCTTTCCTTCACCCCCACCGGGGTGGGGTCCCTCAACTGCGGGAGGGGGCGGGGCCGGAGGGGGGGGGGGGGGGGGGGGGGGGGGAGGAAGAACGAAAACAACCACCCCAAAAAACACCACACCACACCACACCAAAACAAGAGA
>NZ_JBVHZH010000038.1:0-13655 GCF_055574515.1 Streptomyces sp. NPDC029466 | reverse complement strand
TCGTTTCTCTTGTTGTGTCCTGGTTTTCGCTCTCCCCCCCCCTCCCCCCCCCCCCCCCCCCCCCCCCCCCCCCCCCCCCCCCCCCCCCCCCCCCCCCCCCCCCCCCCCCCCCCCCCCCCCCCCCACCGGCACCCACCACAAACCCGGGGCCCCACCCCAAACACCACCCCTCCCGCCGACAGGCGAAAAACAGAAAGAGGTACGGCGGGGCACCCGACAACGTGGGATCAGCGCCGAGGGGCCACCGTCACCTCAACCCGCTGGAATTCCTTCAGCTCCGAGTACCCGGTCGTCGCCATCGCCCGGCGCAACGCACCGAAGAAGTTCATCGAACCGTCGGGGGTCGTGGACGGCCCCAACAGCACCTCCTCCGTCGTGCCGACCGCCCCGAGGTCCATCCGCTTGCCGCGCGGCACGTCCTCGTGGACCGCCTCCATGCCCCAGTGGTGGCCACGGCCCGGCGCGTCCGTGGCGCGGGCCAGCGGGGAGCCCATCATCACGGCGTCGGCGCCGCAGGCGATCGCCTTCGGGAGGTCACCGGACCAGCCCACCCCGCCGTCGGCGATGACGTGGACGTAGCGGCCGCCGGACTCGTCCATGTAGTCGCGGCGCGCGGCCGCGACATCGGCGACCGCGGTCGCCATCGGGACCTGGATGCCGAGGACGTTCCGGGTGGTGTGCGCGGCGCCGCCGCCGAAGCCCACCAGCACACCCGCCGCGCCCGTACGCATCAGGTGCAGCGCCGCGGTGTACGTGGCGCAGCCGCCGACGATGACCGGGACATCCAGCTCGTAGATGAACTGCTTGAGGTTCAGCGGCTCGGCCGCGGAGGAGACATGCTCGGCGGAGACGGTGGTGCCGCGGATCACGAAGATGTCCACGCCCGCGTCGACGACGGCCTTGGAGAACTGCGCCGTACGCTGCGGCGACAGCGCGGCGGCGGTGACCACGCCGGCGTCCCGCACCTCCTTGATGCGCTGCCCGATCAGCTCTTCCTTGATCGGCGCGGCGTAGATCTCCTGGAGCCGCTTGGTGGCCGTGGCGCCGTCCAGCTCCGCGATCTCGGCGAGCAGCGGCTCCGGGTCCTCGTACCGGGTCCAGAGACCCTCCAGGTTGAGGACGCCCAGGCCGCCCAGCTCACCGATGCGGATCGCGGTCTCCGGCGAGACCACCGAGTCCATGGGAGCGGCCAGGAACGGCAGCTCGAAACGGTAGGCGTCGATCTGCCAGGCGATCGAGACCTCCTTCGGGTCGCGGGTGCGGCGACTGGGTACGACGGCGATGTCGTCGAATGCGTATGCCCGGCGGCCGCGCTTGCCGCGCCCGATCTCGATCTCAGTCACGTGTGTGGCCTTTCCTCTACGTCTGCGGTTCCAGTATCCCCGACACGCCGGAGCCCGCGGCCGGGGTACGGCCGCGGGCATCGGTGCTCAGTGCTGTCATCCGGTCGCCGTCGACCGGGGACGCTCAGCGACGAGAGTAGTTGGGCGCCTCGGTGACCATCTGCACGTCGTGCGGGTGGCTCTCCTTGAGACCCGCAGCGGTGATCCGGACGAAGCGGCCCTTCTCCTTGAGCTCGGGGATGTCGGCGGAGCCGACGTAGCCCATGGAGGCGCGCAGACCACCGATCAGCTGGTGGGCGACCGAGGCGAGCGGGCCGCGGTAGGGCACCTGGCCCTCGATGCCCTCGGGGACCAGCTTGTCCTCGGAGAGCACGTTGTCCTGGAAGTAGCGGTCCTTGGAGAAGGAGCGGGCCTGGCCGCGGGACTGCATCGCGCCCAGCGAACCCATGCCGCGGTACGACTTGAACTGCTTGCCGTTGATGAAGACCATCTCGCCGGGCGACTCCTCGCAGCCGGCCAGCAGCGAGCCCAGCATCACCGTGTCGGCACCGGCCGCGATGGCCTTGGCGATGTCACCGGAGAACTGGAGACCGCCGTCACCGATCAGCGGCACACCCGCGGCGTTCGCGGCCTGCGCGGCCTCGTAGATCGCGGTGACCTGCGGAACGCCGACACCGGCGACGACGCGGGTGGTGCAGATGGAGCCGGGGCCGACACCGACCTTGATGCCGTCGGCGCCCGCGTCGATCAGCGCCTGGGCACCATCGCGGGTGGCGACATTGCCGCCGACGACATCGACGCTGATGTTGGACTTGACCTTGGCGATCATGTCGAGGATGCCGCGGCTGTGGCCGTGCGCGCTGTCGATGACGAGGAAGTCGGCACCGGCCTCGACCAGCGCCTGCGCCCGCTCGTACGCCTCGCCGCCGACGCCCACCGCGGCACCGACGACCAGCCGGCCCTCGGCGTCCTTGGCGGCGTTCGGGTACTTCTCCGCCTTGACGAAGTCCTTGACGGTGATCAGGCCCTTGAGCACGCCCGCGTCGTCGACCAGCGGCAGCTTCTCGATCTTGTGGCGGCGCAGCAGCTCGATGGCGTCCTCGCCGGAGATGCCGACCTTGCCGGTGACCAGCGGCATCGGCGTCATGACCTCGCGGACCTGACGGCTGCGGTCCATCTCGAAGGCCATGTCGCGGTTGGTCACGATGCCCAGCAGCTTGCCCGCGGCGTCCGTCACCGGCACACCGCTGATGCGGAACTTGGCACAGAGCGCGTCGGCGTCGGCGAGCGAGGCGTCCGGGCGGACCGTGATCGGGTCGGTGACCATGCCGGACTCGGAGCGCTTGACCAGGTCGACCTGGTTGGCCTGGTCCTCGATGGACAGATTGCGGTGGAGCACACCCGCGCCGCCCTGCCGCGCCATGGCGATGGCCATCCGCGCCTCGGTGACCTTGTCCATCGCCGCGGACAGCAGCGGGATGTTCACCGTGACGTTGCGCGAGACCCGGGACGCGGTGCTCACCGCGTTGGGCAGCACCTCCGACGCACCGGGCAGCAGCAGCACGTCGTCGTATGTCAGCCCGAGCATGGCGAATTTGGCGGGCATACCGTCGACGTTGTCACTCATGACACCTTCCCCAATGCTCTTGCCTCAGCGCGGACTCCCATGCTAACGGCCTAATGGGGTGGCCCATTCCACGAGCGATGAGGGCCTCGTCACTTGTGCTTTTCTACGGCGGCAGCCGGCCGCTTCCGACCGGGAACCGCTACTGCTCGGCCAGCGCCCGCAGCCTGCTCAGCGCACGGTGCTGAGCCACCCGCACCGCACCGGGCGACATCCCCAGCATCTGCCCGGTCTCCTCGGCCGTCAGCCCGACGGCGACCCGCAGCAGTACCAGCTCACGCTGGTTCTCCGGAAGATTCGCCAGCAGCTTCTTGGCCCACTCGGCGTCGCTGCTCAGCAGCGCCCGCTCCTCGGGGCCGAGGGAGTCGTCCGGCTGCTCGGGCATCTCGTCGGACGGCACGGCGGTGCTGCCCGGATGCCGCATGGCGGCCCGCTGGAGATCGGCGACCTTGTGGCCGGCGATCGCGAAGACGAACGCCTCGAAGGGCTTGCCGGTGTCGCGGTAGCGCGGCAGCGCACAGAGCACCGCGACACACACTTCCTGCGCCAGATCCTCGACGAAGTGCCGGGCATCACCCGGCAGCCGCGACAGCCGGGTACGGCAGTAGCGCAGGGCGAGGGGGTGCACATGGGCCAGCAGATCGTGGGTGGCCCGCTGGTCCCCCTCTACGGCGCGTGCGACGAGATCGCCGATTTCCTGCTTCCCGTCATCGCGCATCGGACCATGGTGCCTTGGCGCCGCGCGATCCGCGGCATCAGGTCCGCACTTGTGCACTGAAGCGTTATGAGCGGCAGGTGCGCCGGCTGATGTCATGTCCTGCGCCCTCCCCTCGTGCCCGACCGGCCCGTCCCCGAGGAACTCCATACTCCCAAGGATGCGGCACCGCGCGGCGAATCGGACCGCCGTCGTACGCCGACGGTCGCGGGGCGCTCTGCCGCCCCGCCCGCCACACGGCGGGCGGGGATCTTCACTCCCCCGCTTCGCTGCACGTCACAACGCCTTAGCGGACCAGTCCCCAGCGGAAGCCCAGGGCCACCGCATGCGCCCGGTCCGAGGCGCCGAGTTTCTTGAAGAGACGCCGGGCGTGGGTCTTGACCGTGTCCTCCGAGAGAAACAGCTCACGGCCGATCTCGGCGTTGGAACGGCCGTGACTCATGCCCTCCAGCACCTGGATCTCCCGCGCGGTGAGCGTCGGCGCGGCGCCCATCTCGGCGGACCGCAGCCGGCGCGGGGCGAGCCGCCACGTCGGATCCGCGAGCGCCTGGGTCACCGTCGCCCGCAGCTCGGCGCGCGAGGCGTCCTTGTGCAGATAGCCGCGGGCACCGGCGGCGACCGCGAGCGCGACCCCGTCCAGATCCTCGGCCACCGTGAGCATGATGATCCGGGCGCCCGGGTCCGCCGACAGCAGCCGGCGCACGGTCTCGACACCGCCGAGCCCGGGCATCCGTACGTCCATCAAAATCAGATCCGAACGATCGGCACCCCAGCGGCGGAGGACTTCCTCGCCGTTGGCCGCGGTCGTCACGCGCTCGACGCCGGGCACGGTCGCAACCGCCCGACGGAGCGCCTCTCGGGCAAGCGGGGAGTCGTCGCAGACGAGGACGGATGTCATGACCGCCCTCCGCAGCTGATGCGCGTCACCTTGAGCCTCCAGGCTGGTACGTATCGTCACCTGTGCGATTGACGGCCCTCGGACATTTGCCCGGGGTCTACCTCTGCCAACCGCCTCCGCACTCTCAACGACGGTCACTCGAAAGAGTTACGGCTTCGGCGACCGAGTTCAGCACGCTCCGTGAGGAGCCGGATACGCAGACGACTCAATGGGCGACCGGCATCCGCGCGTGCACCCTATGCCCTATTTGGCTCTCTTTCTTCCATTTTCGTGGTGACTATGACTAGATTCGCAATGAGTCATATTTACATCTACTTCGACAGTAGATGTACCGTCGTGAGCACCGAGCCCGAATCAGCATCGCTTCGAGGGGACAAGCAATGGCAGATTTCTCCCGCCTCCCGGGCCCGAACGCAGACCTCTGGGACTGGCAGCTGCTGGCTGCCTGCCGTGGCGTGGACAGCTCGCTGTTCTTCCATCCCGAAGGTGAGCGCGGAGCGGCCCGCAGCGCGCGTGAGACATCGGCGAAGGAGGTCTGTATGCGCTGCCCGGTACGGGCCGAGTGCGCGGCGCATGCACTGGCCGTTCGTGAGCCCTACGGGGTGTGGGGCGGACTGACGGAGGACGAGCGCGAGGAACTCATGGGCCGGGCCCGGCACCGGCTGGTCCCCGCCTCTTCCATGACCGGCCACCCGGGCGCCTCCGGCGCCTGACACCCCGGGAGCGGACCGCTCCTGAAGAAACGTTCCTGCGTGGCACCGAAGCCGAAGGCCCCGGGCCGTCAGCGCCCCGCGGCGTCCACCAGCTTGTCGAGCGTCGCCTCGACGGCGGGGACCTGCGCCAGATCCGGCAGGGTGAGCGCGACGATCTCGCGATGGACGGCAGGCTCCAGACGTACCGCCGTAGCCCCCTTGGGACGCACCGACGCGAGGGTCAGCTCGGGCAGCGCGGCGACTCCCAGACCGGCCCCGACCAGGCCGATGACCGCCGGATAGTCGTCCGTCGCGAAGTCGATCCGCGGGGTGAAGCCCGCGCTCTCACAGACCTCCACGAGATGCCTGCGGCAGCGGGGACAGCCCGCGATCCACGGTTCGTCGGCCAGCTCGGCGAAGCGCGCGACGCCCTCCTTCGCCAGCCGGTGGCCGGCCGGCACCAGTCCGACCAGCCGGTCCGCCAGGATCGGGCGCACCACCAGGTCGTCCCACTCCGCCCCCGCCGCCGGGTCCGCACCGCGCACCTCGGGGTAGCGGAAGGCCAGTGCGATCTCGCAGTCACCGTTGCGCAGCATCTCGATCGAGCGCGGCGGCTCGGCCTCGACCAGCGAGACCCGGGTACCGGGATGCGCGGCGCGCATCGTCGCCAGGGCCGTCGGCACCAGCGTCGAGCTGCCGGAGGGGAACGACACCAGCCGCACCCGTCCCGCGCGCAGGCCCGCGATGGCGGCGATCTCCTCCTCGGCGGCGGTGAGCCCGGCCAGGATGCCGACGGCGTGCCGGACGAGCGCCTCACCCGCCTGGGTCAGCCGCATCTCGCGGCCCGCGCGGACCAGCAGCGGGGTGCCGGCGGACTGTTCCAGCGCCTTCATCTGCTGGCTGACGGCCGGCTGGGTGCAGCCCAGTTCGCGCGCGGCGGCCGAGAACGAGCCGGTCCTGGCGACGGCGCGCAGCACACGGAGGTGACGGGCCTCGATCATATTTCGAGCATAAGCGCCGCTTGGACCGATCAGGAAAAATTGCGTCATTGCTTTTGGGGCACACGGCTAGCGTGGATCAGCGGCGCCTACGAGCTGGGGCGACGCCGGCGGAAGGCCGGTCCCCGAGCACGCCGCACGACCGAGCAACGGAGCACCGTATGAAGCTGCTGAGCGTGAACCTGGGGCGGCCGACCCCGTGCCGGCACACCACTGCGGAGGGCGGTACGGGCATCGACAAGCGGCCCGTGGACGGGACGGTGGCGGTGGCCGCGCCCGGTCCCAAGGGCGTCGGCGGCAGCGGGCTGGCCGGTGACGCGGTGGTCGACCTGCGCCATCACGGCGGCGACGACCAGGCCGTTTACGCCTACGCCCGGGAGGATCTGGACGACTGGCAGCGGGAGCTGGGGCGCGAGCTGGCCAATGGGGTCTTCGGCGAGAACCTCACCACGTCGGGCGTCGAGGTCACCGGCGCCCGTATCGGCGAGCACTGGCGGGTGGGTCCGCGGCTGCTGCTGGAGGTGACCTCACCGCGGATTCCGTGCCGGACGTTCCATGCGTGGCTCGGCGAGCGCGGCTGGATCAGGCGGTTCACCCAGGCCGCGGTGCCCGGTGCGTACCTGCGGGTGATCGAGCCGGGCGAGATCCGCGCCGGGGACGCCGTCGAGGTGGTGCACCGGCCGGATCACGAGGTGACGATCGAGATGGTGTTCCGGGCCCTGACGACCCGGCGGGAGCTGCTGCCGCGGCTGCTGGAGGCGGGTGCGGCACTGCCGGAGGAGGCCCGGCAGAAGGCGCGGAAGTATGCGGAGCGGGCGGCGGGTTGAGCGGTTCCGCCGGGCGCGGGGCGGCGGGGCCCGGAGCGGGCGGCGGAGGATCTGCCTCCGGTGGGCCGTGGGGCGGCCGCGCCACCGGGGGTTGGGGCTCGGGCGCCGTGCCCGGGGCGGATAGCGTGCCCGCATGACGACTGCATTGATCACGGGAGCGACGGCGGGCATCGGGGCGGCGTTCGCCCGGCGGCTCGCGAGCGACGGCCACAGCGTGGTGCTGGTGGCCCGCAACGAGAAGCGACTGCGCGAGCAGGCCACCGAGTTGCACGACCGGCACGGCATCGAGGCGGAGGTGCTGAGCGCCGACCTGGCCACCGAGGAGGGCATCGCAGCCGTCGAGGCCCGGCTCTCGGACCCCAAGCACCCGGTGGACCTGCTGGTGAACAACGCCGGTTTCGGCAACAAGGGCGAGTACCTCGAGGTCTCGATGGCCGACGAGCTGACGATGCTCAAGGTGCACTGTGAGGCGGTGCTGCGGCTGACCACGGCCGGGGTGCGCGGGATGCGGGACCGGCGGCGCGGCGCGGTGGTCAATGTGGCGTCGGTGGCGGCGTTCGTACCGCGGGGCACCTACGGCGCGAGCAAGGCCTGGGTCGTGCAGTTCACCCAGGGTGCGGCGCGCGATCTGGCGGGCAGCGGCGTGCGGTTGATGGCGCTGTGCCCGGGGTTCGTACGGACCGAGTTCCACGAGCGGGCCGGGATGGGGACGGAGAACATCCCCGGGTGGATGTGGCTGGACGCCGACAAGCTGGTCGACGCCGCGATGAAGGACCTGACGCGGGGGAAGTCGCTGTCCATTCCGGATCCGCGGTACAAGGCGCTGATGGGCGCGGTGAAGCTGGCGCCCCGTGGCGTGCTGGGGGGACTGACGTCCCGTACCGGCCGTAAATACGGGCCCCGCTGACACCGGGTCAGTCGGCCCGTTGCCGAGGGCGGGGCCGGGGTGGTGCCATGGCCGTGGCGCGCGGGGCGGGGCGGTGGGGTGCGGGGACGGAGCATCCACGGGCCCCTCCCCCCGCGGAACGCCACAGGACGCACAACGACGCGAACCGGCCGGCGACGCGCGACGCGGGAAAAGCGAGGCGCGACGGCGGACGACCGCGAAGGAGGTCCGTTCAGCACTATGCACCCCACCTCTGACAGTCCCCCAGGACCTGCGGAAACGCCACCGGTCCGGCCCGGCCTGCTGCTGTCGATGGGGCCGGGCGTGGCCGGCCGGCTCCTCGGCGCCCGCCACCACACCCGCCTCGCGGCCCTGGCCCGTACGGACCCGCATCTGATCGCCCACGATCTGGCCGACCCCACCCCCGAGGTCGCCGCCGCCCTCGCCGGCGCCGAGGTGCTGCTCACCTGCTGGGGCGCGCCGCCCCTCACCGACCGGGTGCTGGCCGCGGCCCCCCGGCTGCGGGCCGTCGTGCACGCCGCCGGATCGGTCAAGCACCACCTCACCGACGCCTGCTGGGACCGCGGCATCGCCGTCAGTTCGGCCGCCGCCGCCAACGCCCTCCCGGTCGCCGAATACACCCTCGCCGCGATCCTCTTCGCCAACAAGCGCGTCCTGCACTCCGCCCACCGCTACCGCGGTCTGCGCGCGCCGCACGCCTGGCCGGACGAACTCGCCGGAGCCGGCAACTACCGCCGCACCGTCGGCGTCATCGGCGCCTCCCGCATCGGTCGCCGCGTCATCGAACTGCTGCGCCCGTTCGACCTGCGCGTTGTGCTGTACGACCCGTATGTGGAGGCCGCCGAGGCCACCCGGCTCGGCGCGGCCCCGGTTCCGCTCGACGCGCTCTGCGCCGACAGCGACATCGTCACCGTGCACGCCCCGCAGCTGCCCGCCACCCGCCATCTGCTCGGCGCCCGGCAGCTGGCCCTGATGCCGGACGGCGCGACCCTGATCAACACCGCCCGCGGCTCGCTGGTCGACGAGGCGGCCCTGCTGCCCGAGCTGGTCACCGGCCGGCTGCATGCCGTCCTCGACGTCACCGAGCCCGAACTCCCGCGCCCCGGTTCGCCGTTGTACGACCTGCCGAACGTGCTGCTGACACCGCATGTGGCGGGTTCGCTGGGCACCGAGCTCCACCGCCTGGCCGACCACGCCCTCGACGAACTCGAACGCTACGGCCGGGGCCGCCCGTTCCTCACCCCCGTACGGCGGGAGGAGCTGCACCACTCGGCGTGAAGCGTGCAGGCGGCCCGGCCGCGGGGTTTCCGGTGCCCGGCAGGAACCCGGCCGGGCACCGGAAAGCCGAAGACCCGGCCCCCGCTGAGCGGGAACCGGGTCTCGGGTGAAGCAGTCCGCGCGGCGCGTCAGCCGGGGTGACGGCTCACGTCAGTGCGCGACGGCTCGCGTCAGTGCGCGTGGCCGTGACCGTGACCGGCCTCCGGCTCCTCCTCGGCGGGCTTCTCGACGACCAGGGTCTCGGTCGTCAGCAGCAGCGAGGCGATGGACGCGGCGTTCTCCAGGGCGGAGCGGGTGACCTTGACCGGGTCGATGACGCCGGCCTTGACCAGGTCGCCGTACTCGCCGGTGGCGGCGTTGAAGCCGTTGCCCTTGTCCTGCTCGGCGACCTTGGCGGTGATGACGTAGCCCTCGAGGCCGGCGTTCTCCGCGATCCAGCGCAGCGGCTCGACGACGGCGCGGCGGACGACGGCGACACCGGTGGCCTCGTCACCCTCCTTGCCGAGGGAGCCCTCCAGCACCTTGCCGGCGTGGACCAGCGCGGAGCCACCACCGGAGACGATGCCCTCCTCGACCGCGGCGCGGGTCGCGGAGATGGCGTCCTCCAGACGGTGCTTCTTCTCCTTGAGCTCGACCTCGGTGGCCGCACCCACGCGGATGACGCAGACGCCACCGGCGAGCTTGGCGAGGCGCTCCTGGAGCTTCTCGCGGTCCCAGTCCGAGTCGGTGGACTCGATCTCGGCCTTGATCTGGGCCACCCGGCCGGTGACGTCCTCGGCCTTGCCGCCACCGTCGACGATGGTGGTGTCGTCCTTGGTGACGGTCACCCGGCGGGCGGTGCCGAGCACGTCCAGACCGGCCTGGTCGAGCTTGAGGCCGACCTCCTCGGCGATGACGGTGGCACCGGTGAGGGTGGCCATGTCGCCGAGCATCGCCTTGCGGCGGTCACCGAAGCCGGGGGCCTTGACGGCCACGGCGTTGAAGGTGCCACGGATCTTGTTCACGACCAGGGTCGACAGGGCCTCGCCCTCGACGTCCTCGGCGATGATCAGCAGCGGCTTGGAGGCACCGGCCTGGATGACCTTCTCCAGCAGCGGCAGCAGGTCCTGGATCGAGGAGATCTTGCCCTGGTGGATCAGGATGTACGGGTCCTCCAGGACGGCCTCCATCCGCTCCTGGTCGGTGACCATGTACGGCGAGAGGTAGCCCTTGTCGAAGGCCATGCCCTCGGTGAAGTCCAGCTCCAGACCGAAGGTGTTGGACTCCTCGACGGTGATGACACCGTCCTTGCCGACCTTGTCCATCGCCTCGGCGATGAGCTCGCCGACCTGCTTGTCCTGCGCGGACAGACCGGCCACGGCGGCGATGTCGGACTTGTCGTCGATCGGACGGGCGGTGGAGAGAAGCTCGTCGGAGACGGCCTTGACGGCGGCGTCGATGCCCTTCTTCAGGGCGGCGGGGGAGGCGCCGGCGGCGACGTTGCGCAGACCCTCACGGACCAGCGCCTGGGCCAGCACGGTGGCGGTGGTGGTGCCGTCACCCGCGATGTCGTTGGTCTTGGTCGCCACCTCCTTGACGAGCTGGGCGCCCAGGTTCTCGTACGGGTCGTCGACCTCGACCTCACGGGCGATGGTGACACCGTCGTTGGTGATGGTCGGCGCGCCGAACTTCTTGTCGATGACGACGTTGCGGCCCTTGGGGCCGATGGTCACCTTGACGGTGTCGGCAAGCTTGTTGACGCCGCGCTCAAGGGCGCGACGGGCGTCCTCGTCGAACTTCAGGATCTTCGCCATGGGTTGCTTCAAGTCCTCTCATTGCGATCCTCGGCCACGACGTGGGGACCGCTGTCGCTCAAACGAACTGCGCCCCTGCCCCGGGTTGTTTAGACGCGGGAACCAGGGGCGCAGATCACGGCAAAACTGGGTGACTTACTTCTCGACGATCGCGAGCACGTCGCGAGCCGAGAGAACGAGGTAGTCCTCGTTGTTGTACTTCACCTCGGTGCCGCCGTACTTGCTGTAGAGCACGACGTCGCCGACCTTCACGTCGAGCTCGACGCGCTTGCCGTCCTCGACCCGGCCCGGGCCCACGGCCAGGACGACGCCCTCCTGGGGCTTCTCCTTGGCGGTGTCCGGAATGACCAGGCCCGAGGCCGTGGTCTGCTCGGCGTCGAGCGGCTGGACCACGATGCGGTCCTCAAGCGGCTTGATGGCAACCTTGGAGCTGGTGGTCGTCACGATCCGACCTCCCCCTTCGGAGATCTCACGGGGTTAACTGTCTGAGGTGGCGACCAGGTGGATCCGTCGTCGCGGGTGCCGGACCTGCCCGTCGCTGTGTTGGCACTCCCCACTGGAGAGTGCCAACGCCGAGACTATGACGCGGTTAGCACTCGGTCAAGCGGAGTGCCAGCGCGGCGGGGAGCTCTTCCCTCGACGCCGGTTGACCGGCCGTCCGCGGCCCGGGTTGACCGGCGTCCGCAGCCCCGTTTCCCCGGCCGGCCCGGCTTCGGCGATCATGGCCATCTACAGCGGGGGCGGGGCGGGTGACGAGGCAGGCAGCTTCCCGCCAAATCGGACATGCCTTCCCCTTCCCTCGCAACCACGCCCTCGGCTGCCTCGTCTACTTCCTCGACTGACGGGCCGACGAACCGGGCCCGCACCCGGCCGGCCGGCGGCCTCGACAAGATGGCGGAGGAAAAGCCGTGCGTGCACCGACCAGAGTTCCCCGGAAGGCCCGGGTGCCGGAGAGCGATGTCGAGCGCACCATGACGTTCGCCGCGCTCGCCCAGGCCCCGGACCGGCGGAGAACCGAGGCCCGGCTGCTCACCCTCGTCGTCCTGATCACGGTCTTCGGCTACACCTACACCGGCCTGTCGATGGGCGGCCTGCTCCCCGGCGGGCTGGCCGTCTTCACCGCCGCCATGCTGTTCATGACGCTGGTCCCGCATCTGGTCCTGCGCCGCTACGCGCCCCGCGCCGATCCGCTGATCCTGCCGCTGGCGACCCTGCTGACCGGGATCGGCCTGGTGCTGCTGCACCGCCTGGACCTCACCTACGCACAGTCGCCCCGGCTCAAGACGGCCCAGGCTGCCAACGGCCAGCTGCTGTGGACGGTGATCGGGGTGGTGGTCTGCCTCGCCGTCCTGCTGATGCTGCGCGATCACCGCATTCTCCAGCGCTACATCTATCTGACGATGGTGATCGCGCTGGTGCTGCTGATGGCACCGGCCTTCTTCGGCGCCGACATGTACGGCGCCAAGCGCTGGATCCTGCTGGGGCCGCTGTCGTTGCAGCCCGGCGAGTTCGTGAAGATCATGATCTCGGTGTTCTTCGCGGGCTATCTCACCGTCAACCGCGACGCCCTGGCGCTGGCCGGCCGCCGCGTCATGGGCATCCAGCTGCCCCCGGGGCGGCAGCTCGCGCCGATCTTCACGATCTGGGCGATCAGCCTGCTGGTGCTGATCTTCGAACGGGACCTGGGCACCTCGCTGATCTTCTTCGGCGTCTTCGTGATCATGCTCTACATGGCCACCGACCGCACCAGTTGGGTGCTGTGCGGCCTGCTGATGGCCACGGCCGGCGCGGCCGTGGTCGGCTCCCTCGAACCGCATGTCCACGGCCGGGTCACCGCCTGGCTCGACCCGATGCGGGCGTTCACCAAGGCGGGCCGGGCGGAGAACATGTCCGACCAGCTCGCCCAGGCCCTGTTCAGCTTCGGCAGCGGCGGCATCAGCGGCAGCGGCCTCGGCCAGGGCCACCCCGAGCAGATCGGCTTCGCCGGCAACAGCGACTTCATCCTCACCACCGTCGGCGAGGAGCTGGGCCTGGCCGGCGTGATGGCCGTGATCATGCTCTACGTCCTGCTGGCCCAGCGCGGCCTCCGGGTCGGCCTGAGCGCCCGCGACCCCTTCGGCAAACTCCTCGCGGCCGGCCTCTCCGGCGCGCTCCTCCTCCAGGTCTTCGTCGTCGCCGGCGGCGTCACCGGCCTCATCCCCCTCACGGGCAAGGCCCTCCCCTTCCTCGCCAAGGGGGGCTCCTCACTGGTCGCCAACTGGCTCATGGTGGCCCTGCTCTTGCGGATCAGCGACCATGCGCAGCGGCGGCGTGAGCCGGTTTGATTTCTTCCCACGTTTTCGGCTTTCCCGCCGTTCCGCTGCGCTTTGCCTCGGCCCCACGTTCTTGGCTGTCCCGCCGTTGCGCCTGCGGCGGGCGGTGCCGCTGCGCGGGGCTGTCGGGTGCGGTGACGGGGGGGGGGGGGGGGGGGGGGGGGGGGGGGGGGGGGGGGGGGGGGGGGGGGGGGGGGGGGGGGGGGGGGGGGGGGAGAGGGGGGGGGGGGGAGGGGGGAGGGGGGGGAGGGGGGGAGGGGGGGGGGTG
>NZ_JBVHZH010000037.1:51470-97242 GCF_055574515.1 Streptomyces sp. NPDC029466 | reverse complement strand
ACCGCAACGTGGTCGAACGCTGCTTCAACCGCTTGAAGCAATGGCGCGGCATCGCCACCCGCTACGACAAGACCGCCGAGTCCTACCAAGCCGCCCTCACCCTCGCATCGCTTCTGATGTGGGCGTGACATTTGAAGACAACTCCTAGAGCGGCTGACCGCAACGCCCCGCCCCCGGAATTCCGCGGTCCGCCGCCGTACGCGGCCCACCGCCTCCCATACTCCGCGCAGAAGGGGGCTTGGGCTGCGAGCGTGGCGAAGCTGCGCTACCCGCCTTGTTCACCCGGTTTCCTGCTCTGCGCCTCGCCGTACCTGCTCAGGAGCTTGGTGCCATACCAACCTGGTGAGGGGGCTGGAGGCGCTCCCCGTCCACCTCTGAAAGGCAGCGAGAGTCCCTGAATGGCTGAGGGCGCCGTCAGGCGGCCGAAGTGCGGCTCAGGAGCGGAGAGTTATGCAACTTCGCCGTGGCCACGGGGTCAGTGGTCTGGTGCACCGTTCGGATACCCAAGCCTCGGCCTGTGGACGGTCTCGGCATCTCACGGGATGAGGAGCGTCTTGATCATCCCGTCATCCTTGGCCTGGAAGGTCTTATATGCCGCCGGGCCATCTTCCAGGGGGAGGATGTGGGTGGCGAAGTGGTCGACTCCCAGTACATCGTCATCGTTGAGTAGGGGCAGGATGTCGTCGACCCAACGTTTGACGTTGGCCTGGCCCATCCTCAGCTGGATCTGCTTGTCGAACAGGGTCAGCATGGGGACGGGGTCGATGGCGCCGCCGTAGACGCCGATGAGGGAGATGGTGCCGTTTCGACGGACGGCGTCCAAGGCCGTGTTGAACGCGGTCATGCTGTCCACGCCGGCACGCGCCATGAGCTTTTTGCCCCAGGCGTCGGGCAGCAGACCCGCCACGTTCTGGGCGGCTCGCGTGAGGGGGGCGCCATGGGCCTCCATGCCGACCGCCTCGATGACGGAGTCCGTGCCGCGTCCGTCGGTGAGCCGGCGGACCTCCTCGGCGAGGTCTTTGCCGTGTTCGTTCAGGTCGAGGGTGTGGACACCGCGCTCGCGGGCCCGTGCGAGGCGCTCGGGGACCAGGTCGACGCCGATGACCTTGCTTGCGCCCTGGTGGAGGGCGATGCGGGCGGCCATGTCGCCGATCGGTCCGAGGCCGAGGACGGTGACGCTGCCGCCCGGCGGGATGTCGGCGTAGGCGACGGCTTGCCAAGCCGTAGGCAGGACGTCGGAGAGGTAGACGAACCGCTGGTCCGGTGGCCCTTTGGGGACCTTGATAGGCAGGGTGTTACCGAATGGCACCCTGAGGAACTCCGCCTGTCCTCCGGGGACTTGGCCGTAGAGCTTGGTGAACCCGAAGAGGGAGGCTCCCATTCCCCTGTCTCTGACTTGCGTGGTTTCGCACTGCGAGTGAAGGCCACGCCGGCACATCCAGCAGGTGCCGCAGGAGACGTTGAACGGAACGACCACGCGGTCGCGCACCGATACCTCGGTGACCTCGGTGCCGGTCTCCTCGACGATGCCCATGGGCTCATGGCCGAGGATGTCGCCCGGATCGAGGTAGGGGCCGAAAACCTCATAGAGGTGCAGATCCGAGCCGCAGATGCCGGTGGAGGTCACGCGAACGATGATGTCGGTCGGTTCCTGGACTTGTGGGTCTGGGACAGTCTCCACACGCACGTCACGCTTTCCGTGCCAGGTCAGAGCTCTCATCACCACTCCTCGCCAGATTTCCGCAGCAAAGGGCCCCTGCTTCAACCATGCGACCGCCTCCAGGAAGGCGCCCGAAGAGCAACAGTGATCATGTGGCGACCCTCCGCGCCCCTGACGTTGCACGGCGTGGCTGGGATGCGCATGCCCCGAGAGGTCAAACCTGCCCCTCGTGGCGTTCTCGTCCCTGACCCCCTCTACTCCGACCATGCCTACCGCCCACTGCGCGGCGCCGGTGGGCCACGATGATGCCGTCGATCAGTTGCTGCCGGGGGAATTGGCGGCGGCAGAGCTCTCTGCCCTTCGGCGGGCGGCGCGGTGAACCTGCCCTGTCACCGTGCGTCTGCGCTTTCACCCGCTGCAGGCCATATGGCGTGGAGATCGTCGATGACGAAGTCATGGCTGTGTCGCCAGCCTTGCGCATGCGGGGCGGCGTCGGCGACGTGGGGATGCTCGGGCGCGAGGCCGGTGTGCAAGTGCGGGAGGCGGGCCGGGTCATGGGCGGGCCACATACGCACCGCCAGCAGCGCTGACGCAAAGGCGATCACTCCCAGAGCGATGACGGCCGACTGGAGTCCGACCGTGGCACCGAGCCAGCCGGCGAGTGGATAGGTCAGCAGCCAGCAGCTGTGGGAGAGGGAGAACTGCGCGGCGAATGCGGACGTGCGCTCGTGAGCCGGAGCGGAGCGGCGGATCAGGCGGCCGGTGGGGGTGAGCACCATGGAGCAGGCTGCACCGAAGGCGGCCCACACGGCCATCAGGGCGGGCCATCGCCAGTCACCGCTCTGAGCCGCGGTGACGCCGCCGAGCCCGGCGAAGACGCCGCCGAGCAGCAGGCCGCCCCGCAGCATCACGGTGCGGTCGGAGACCCGGTCGAGCACCCGCGGCAGCAGCAGCGCGACGATCATCGACCCGGCGCCGTACGCACCGAGCGCCAGCGGCACCTGCCCCGTGGAGCGCCCGAGGTGATCGCGGACGTACACCACGGTGTTGACGGTCACGATCGCGCTGGCCGCGGCGACCGCGAGGTTGAGGGCGAGCAGGGCCCGCAGCCTGGGTGTCGCGAAGAAGAGCCGGGTGCCCGCGGTGGCCTTGGCGTAGACGCTGCCGGTGCGGGGAGCGGCCGGAGCCGGCTTCGGGAGAACGGTGGAGACCACCAGGGCGGCGGAGGCCAGGAACCCGAGCACGGTGCCGGCGAACAGCCAGTTGTAGGTGATCAGTGAGAGCAGTGCGGCGGCGAGGGCCGGGCTGAACAGGCTCTCCAGGTCGTAGGCGAGCCGGGACAGGGAAAGGGCCTGGGTGTAGTCGCGCTCCTCCGGCAGGATGTCGGGGATGACGGCCTGGAAGGTCGGCGTGAAGGCGGCGGAGGCGGACTGGAGCAGGAAGACCAGGACGTAGACCTGCCAGACCTGGTCGACGAACGGCAGGAAGAGGGCGACCGCGGCCCGGGTCAGGTCGGCGCCCACCAGCAGGGCACGGCGCGGCAGGCGGTCGGCGATCGCACCGATGGCCGGGGCGATCAGCACATACGCCACCATCTTGATCGCCAGCGCGGTGCCGAGCACCGACCCGGCATCGGCCCCCGCGATGTCGTAGGCGAGCAGGCCCAGCGCAACCGTGGCCAGGCCCGTGCCGACCAGCGCGATGACCTGGGCGGTGAAGAGGTGGCGGTAGCTGCGGTTGCGCAATACGGACAGCATGCGGGCGGTCCCTTCCGAGGCGGTCGCGCGGCAGGCTCGTCACTATAGACAACATGTGCGCAACTGCGCACATGTGCACTTCAGAACCCCGCAATGGCTGAGTCGGCGACCCGCCCGCGGCCTCTAGGCTGTTCCCATGCCTCCTCGCCACGTCATGTCATCTGCGGATGGTGCGCATCTGCGCGCCCCCGACAGCGCGCGTCTCGCGGAGGCGACCGCGGTGTTCGCGCTGATGTCCGACACGACGCGGCTGCATCTGCTGTGGCTGCTGGCGCAGGAGGAGGCGGACGTCGGTTCCCTGGCCGAGCTGTGCGAGGCATCGCGGACCGCGGTCAGCCAGCATCTGGCGAAGCTGCGGCTGTCGGGACTCGTCGAAACGCGTCGCGAGGGCCGGCACGTCATCTACCGGCTGGCCGACGGGCATCTGCGTCGCCTGGTGCTGGAAGCGCTGAGCCATGCCGACCACCGTGTGAGCGGTCGGGCCGCGCACGACTGAGCCAGACCAGGCGGGCCGAGCAAGCCGTCCGGCTCCTGAGCGGACGAGGGGGCGCACGTCACCTCGGCTGCGGCCGGCGCCCGTCAGCGGACCCTGCCTTCCGGCGTGCGGCACGGATGCCGCATGATGTCCCAGACCATGCGCCCGTCTCCACCAGCCTCACCTGCACCGCTGCCCGTTCTCCGGGCGGCGGTGTTCGCCGCCGTCAGCTCGGCACTCGGGATCTGGGCGCATCATCTGGTCGCGAACGGCCCGGTGCCGTGGCGTAACGGCACCGCGGCCGCCGCGCTCCTCTTCGCGCTCGGGCTGGCCGGAGCACGGCGGCCGCGGTCCCTCGGCCTGATCGTCACCGTGGAGACGCTGAGCCAGGGTGTGCTGCACCTGTCACTCAGTGCGGGCATGCCCGCGATGGCACCGTTGCATGGCACCCCGCACTCGCACGCCGCCATGGCCGGTGCGCATGGCACCTGGCACCAACGGCTAAACCACCACTCGCTGACGATGGCTCTCGTGCACACCGCCCTTGCCGTGCTCGTGGGCGTGGTGCTGCACCGGGCGGACGCTGTGAGCTGGTCGCTGAGCCGCGGGGCCGTCATGGCCGTACGGCCCGTGCGCACACGGATCGCCACGGTGCGCGCCCTGCTTATCGCCCCGTGCCTGCCGACGGTCCCGCGACCGTTGCCAGAGGTGGGGGCACACGAGTGGCGCCCGCCGTGCACGGCGGTGCTCACTCACACGCTGGTACGGCGAGGTCCCCCGTCTCCGGGCCCGGTACCACTCATCGCCCCCTAACCCCGGTGTGGCCCGTCGCCACCCGGTTCCGTCACACACCTTCCGGAGACACCATGTCCCGCACCGCGCTGCCCCGTGCGCTGCGCCGCACCTGCCTCGCCGCCTCCGTGGCGGCCTCCTCCGTGCTTCTCGCCGCCGGTCCGGCGTTCGCCCATGTCGAGGTCGAGTCGGAGGGCGCGCAGGCACTGTCCAAGAACGCGCGGCTCGACTTCGAGGCCGAGTCGGAGTCGGACAAGGCCGGCATCACGAAACTGCGGGTGGTGCTGCCCGAGGGCATCTCCCCCGATGACGTGAAGCTGGCCGAAGCCCCCAAGGGCTGGAAGCTGACGGCCGGCTCCGACGGGTACACCGTCGAAGGCCCGGCCGTTCCCGTCGGTGAGAACGCCAAGTACGCGGTCACCGTGGCACAGCTGCCCGACACCAAGGAACTGGCGTTCAAGACGTTGCAGACCTACAGCGACAAGCGCGTCGACCGCTGGATCGAGCTCGGGGAGGGCAGCGAGAGCCCTGCCCCGGTACTGAAGCTCAAGGCGGCAGCCCCCGGGGCGAAGCCGGAGAAGCCCAGCTCCTCGCCCAAGCCGTCAGCGGATGCTCCGTCCTCCGGTTCACCGACAGCAACCGCCGGTAAGTCCGCCACGAAGGACGACGACGGTGGCCTGTCCACCGGTGCCTGGATCGGCATCGGCGCCGCCGCCGTCGTCCTGGCCGGTGGGGCCGTCTACCTCACCCGCCGGCGGGCCTCTTAACCACCGGCCCGTAGCACCGTCATAAGGGCCCTCACCCCACGGTCGCCACTACGGCGGGCCGCGGGGTGAGGTACCCGCCCCGGTGGAGGCCCGCCATGGCCGCGGCGCACAGCAGGCCCGTGGCAGCCAGCGTGATCCACGGCAGCCATGCCACACCGGCATCGAACAGCGCGCCCACGGCCAGGTTCGCCAGGGAGATCGCCACCCCGGAGACGGTGTTGTAGGCGCCGTAGTACGTGGCGACCTGCCGCTCCCCCGCGAGGCGCACGACGGTGTCCATCTCGAAGGGGTAGAGCAACGCGCCGCCCCAGGCCAGCAGTGCCGCACAGGCCGCGAGCGCCCCCACCCCCGCGGCCTTGCCGGCCCCTCCGCCGTAGGGTCCGGGCAACAGCGGCAGGAAGGCAGCGCCCATCAGCGCCAGCCCCCAGACGATGGCACGCGGTCCGGAGAGGTTCCGCTTCGCCCACCGGGTGAGCCTGAGCTGACCGGTGACTCCGGCGAGCGCCGACACTGCGAACACCACACCGGTCACCAGTCCCGCCCGGTCCCCGAACAGCTCCCTCGCCCGCATGGGCAGCGCGAGGTACACCTGGAAGGCCAGCACGTAAGAGCCGGTCATGGCGGTGGCGAACAGCAGGAACGGCCGGTTGGCGGCGATGGCGCGCCAGTCCTTCGCCACCGCCCGCCACGCCGGTTCCGCACCGCGTGCGGCGGGCGGCCGGGACGGCAGGGCCCGGGCCTGCAACAGCGCCAGCACCCCGAAGATCGCCGCGGACACCGCACAGACCAGGCGGAAGTCCCAGGCCAGCAGTGCCAGTCCGGCCAGCGGTCCGACGAAGATGCCCGCCTGGTAGAAGACGTTGAACACGGCGAAGGCCGCCACCCGCTGCTCCTCCCCCGCCTCGGCGGCGAGGTAGGCGCGGACCGCCGGGTTGAACAGCGCACCGGCAAGCCCCGTCAGCGCCGACGCCGCCACCAGGGCGGGGAGCGAACTCCCCAGCCCGAGCAGCACGAAGGCGACGGTGCGTAGGGCGCATCCGGCCAGGATCATGGGTTTGCAGCCGAAGCGGTCGGCGAGGGTGCCGCCGACGAGGAACATGCCCTGCTGGGAGAGGTTGCGCACGCCCAGGACAAGCCCGACCGCCCAGGCCGCGAGCCCCAGCCCGTGGGAGAGATGATCGGCGAGGTAGGGCATGAGCATGTAGAAGCCGAGGTTGATGGCGAACTGGTTGGCCATCAAGAGGCGTGCACCGGGCGTGAAGGCGGCCACCTGGGCCGTCAGACGCTTCATCGCGCGCCCTCCTGGGCCAGGCCACCGGTCACGTCGTGGTCGCGTCCGAGCGGGTCACGGACCTGGGTGCACCGCGTCCAGCGGTCGACCACGCACTCGTTCTGCTCGGCGATCTCGTCGGGTTCGTCGGGCGGAGTGCCGTCGAGCAGGCCGTGTCCGCGGCACCAGGCGTCGTTGTAGACGGTCTCCAGGTAGCGGTACGGCCCGTCGGGGAAGATCGCCGCGATCCGGGTGCCGGCGGGCCGGGTGCGTGCGGCCCAGCCGGCGACGAGGGCGACGGCGCCGACGCTCCAGCCGCCCGAGGCGTGGTGGCGCCGGGCCAGCTGCCGGCAGGCCCGGACCGCTTCGGCCGGCGCCACCCAGTGGACCTCGTTGAAGGCGGCGTAGTCGACGTTGGACGGGTGGATGCTGGAGCCGAGCCCGCGCATCAGCCGGGGGGCGGCGGGCTGTCCGAAGATCGTCGAGCCGATCGCGTCGACGCCGATGAGGGTCAGCTCGGGAAAGGTCTCCCGGAGCACCGCGGCAGTCCCCGCCGAGTGTCCGCCGGTGCCCACCGCGGCGACCAAGATGTCGATATGGCCCAGCTGGGCGATAAGTTCGGCGGCCAGCGGGCGGTAGGCGGCAACGTTGTCGGGGTTGTGGTACTGGTCCGGGCAGTACGCGCCCGGGGCCTGCGCCAGCAGCTCGGTGACCCGGTCCCGGCGGGCCGTCTGCCAGCCGCCCTCCGGGTGCGGTGCGGCCACCTGGTCGATGGTGGCGCCCAGGCTGGTGAGCAGCGTCAGCATGGCCTCCTCCATGCCGGGGTCGGAGACGATGGTGACGGGGTGGCCGTAGGTCAGGCCGGCCAGTGCGAGGCCCAGTCCGAGGGTGCCGCTGGAGGATTCCACGATCGGGGCGCCGAGGGCGAGGTCGCCGCGGCGCCGGGCCTCGCGGACCATGTGCAGCGCCGGGCGGTCCTTGATGCCTCCGGGGTTGGCGCCTTCGAGCTTGGCGAAGAAGCCCCGTCCCGGCGGGGCGAAGGGTTCCTCGACTCGCAGTACGGGGGTGTTGCCGACGAGTTGGGCGGGGTGGCGGGCGACGCGCACGGCATGGCCGGGCGCCTTGCCCCGGGCAGGTTCAAGCATCGAGATGTTCATGAGGACATGACTCCTTGGCGCCCCTCTTCTGGAGCGCGGTCGGGCGGTACACGGACGCGCGGACACACACCCGCCTCCGGTTGGAAGCGGGTGTGCGGGCGCGCCCTATTGCCGCCAGACGCAGTACAGAGCCAGGGCCGACCGGCCGTCACATAAGCAGGGAGAGCCTCTCGGCCGGCCTGTAGGAGGGGCGGGGACGGCGGTAACGACGACCGGATCCGCGGGTAGCGCCACCGCGGTGTCGGGACTGACGACGGGCTGTCCCGCGCTCACACGCAGACGGTCCACGGCGTGCGCCACACCGTCGTCATGACCGTGCCCGTGGCCATGACCGTGGCCACCGTCCTGGGCGTGCTGATCGGGATCCACGTCCCGGAAATGGAGGTGGTCATGGTCGCTGGAAACGGCGACTGTGACCGCCTGCTCGCCGCAGACTGCGGCCGAGTGGGCGGTGTGCGGCCCGACGAAGCCCGGGCCGTGCAGAGCGCCCACCAGGTGGACGCAGACGAGCAGCAGCAGACCGAGCAACAGAGCCGCCCGCACCGGGCGTCCCCGCACTCCACTGCCGCACACCGCACTCGCCACACACCAAAAGTAATCACCCGGATACGTAACGTCACCCCAGGAGGGCCCACGCGACCCGCATGAGTGAAGGGTGAGACTCGCCGCACCGGGTAGCACCAGTGGAGCGACGCCCGGAGGTGAAGCATGATCCGCCCACCGCGCCGAACCGTATGCGTCGGAGTGGCCGCGACTGCCGCCCTTCTGGCCGCTTCCTGTACCGGTGGCGGCGCCGAGAAGGGTGAGACGCCGGCCACCCCATCCCCCTCTGTACATTCACGGACGCATCCGGGCGGCTCGCCCACGCAGCCGGCCCCCACCTCGTCCACCTCCACCTCCACCTCACCCGACCCGACCTCGACCGGGCCGGCTCATCCGGCTCAGGCCGAGGGAAAGGTCCGGGAGGCGTGGCAGCGGTTCTTCAGCCCGAAGACCTCCGTCAAGGACAAGGTCTCGGCGGCCGAGAACGGTGAGCGGTACGCGCTGATGATCGAAGCCTGGTCGAAGGACCCGAAGGCCCGCGCACTGCACCTGCGCATCGACAAGGTGATCTTCACCTCCGAGCTCGATGCACGCGTCCGGTACACGCTGTTCTCCCGGGGACGGAAGCTCGCCCCCGCCACCCAGGGGGCATCCGTGCTCCAGAGCGGCAGATGGAAGCTCACCTTCAAGACCGTCTGTTCCCTCACCCGCTACGGCAAGGACGTCCCCCAGGCGGCGGTCTGCTGACTCCCGTCCCTGGCAGCGCAGATGCCGGGCGCCCGCGTCACAGCGGCTGGAGCACCATGAGGATCTCGTCGCGGTCATCCCCGGGAGCCAGCCTGAGGGCGCCCGGCCAGCGGCCGATCTCCTTCCAGCCGAGCCGGCCGTAGAAGTCCTCCAGCCCTGCGCCGCCACGCGCGGCCAGATGCAACTGCTCCAGGCCCATTTCCTGCCGGGCGACCTCACGGGCCTTGACCATGAGCGCGGCACCGATGCCACGGCCGCGCGCACTGGGGTGAGTCTGCACATGGTGCACCGTTCCCCAGTGGGCGATGAGGCTGAAGGTGTCGCGGCGTATGTTCAGCCAGCCCACCAGCTCCTCACCGTCCAGGGCCGCCACCAGTCGGCAGCCGTCGGGAGAGAGCCGGTCGACTAGGGCATCGACAGCGGGCCCGGCCTGCTGATCGTCGATCGGCGGGAAGGGGAATCCGGCTGCCCCGCCCGTGTTGGTGACGTCGATCCAGCAGTCGACAAGAGCCTGCCGGAGCTGCGGGGTGACGTCGTGGGGCGAGGTGGCCTGGAACATTTGGAGGGATGAGACGGTCATGCCGGGAGTGTTTCAGCAGCCACTGACAACCCGGCCGCCCAGCGCCACAGTTCGGCGATGGCCGGCACCCTTCGGGCATGGCCCCCTTCGCGTGAAGACGAGGAGGACAGGCGGCTTCTGGGTCGCAGAGGACTTCGAGATCCATGAAGGTCGCCGCCACCGTGCGCACCAACGACACCGAACAGGACACCGGGGCCGCGGTGCTGGACATCAGGTGATGCCGTGCTCGACTCGGCGGCACGGAGAACTCATCGGTCGCTACCGGCCCTTGCCCGCGACGTAGGGCTTGGAGGGATATCCGGTGTCGAAGTGCATGTAGTCGGGTACATCGATGTTCTGCCAGACCCATCCCTCACCCGTGAAGACCCGCCAGACGAGGCCGTCTTTGACAATCTTCCCGCGGCCCTCCGTGCGCGCTTTGTGACGGGCCCCCGGCTGCCAGCATGTGCAGCGCAGGTCCCGCCACGGGTTCTCCCGTGGGTTGATGTCGACCGCACGGCCGTTGGCGTGGGGGGACTCAAGGGGCGGGGCGTTGATCTGGTCAGGGCGGCGGCAGTTGTAGGCGGCGGTGTTGTCGGCACGCAAGCTGGCATGGTTGTCTCCGCCGAGCTTCTCCAGCGGCTTCATGCTGCGGATGGGGAAGCCCTCGTCGAAGAGGCGGGTGAAGATCCGCCGGACGCTCTCCGCGGTGTCCCGGTGCACGACCAGGACGCCGCGGTGCGTCCTGCCGTCGAAGCCATGGTGATTGACCTCCACCCGACGCAGCTGTGCGCGGGTCGCTGGGCAGCCCTTGCGCCACATCCCGGCCGCCACCATCGCCGCCCACTGACGGGCGGGCACCTCGCGTACGGTCGCGTCCGCTGTCGGAGCCGGCGAGGACGGAAGGGAGTCCGGCGTGGCCGGAGAACGACCCGGTCCGGTGGTCACCGTGCAGGCCGTGGCCAATACGGTGAACGCCAGGGCGAACGGAAGCCTACGGTGCAGGGGACGGCTCACGGGGTGGGTCCTTGAGGAAAGGCGGCGGGGCCACGGGGGACGCGTTGCTGTAGCGGGTACGCGTAGGCGAGGAATGCCCGGCCCTCGGGGGTGCGGGTCTCGCCGGTGCGCTGCCAGCCGAGTCGTTCGTAGTAGTGGCCGGCCCCTCCTGGCCCGGCCTCGGTGACCAGGCTCACCTCAACGCACCCCATGGCAGCGGCGTCACTGCTGAACCGGTCGATGAGCGTGGCGCCCAGGCCGAGCGAGCGGGCAGCGGCACTCACGGCGACATGGGCGAGGACCGCGGTGGCGCCCTCATGCGGGTCGGCGCGTGGTGCGTGGTGCTCGGTGCGGTCGGAGGGAAGCAGCTTGCGCCCGTACCGGCTCAAGCGCGTCCGCAGGAAGTGCAGGGCGAGTGCGGGACGCACGGCCAGGGCGGCGCACGCCCGCAGGGCCAGGCGCCAGCCGTGGGTGCGGACGAGCCGTCGGCGATGGGCGACGGGGTCGGTCACTCCGACGAGGAAGGCGATGGGGTGGCCGTACGCGTCGATGACGTAGGCCCGTGCGTCAGGACTCTGCAGGTAGGTGGCCGTGTAGGCGGCCAGGAAGCGCGGGCCGAGTCGGGCGAAGAAGCCGTACGGGAAGCGGATGCGGTGTTCCGCCACCACGAAGTCCAGGTCGGTGGGTTCCATCGGCCGCAGCGAGCAGCCGAAGGGCAAGTCAGGGGCGGGGGCCAGGCCGCGCAGGAGCGGGCCAGGACCTCGCGATACGGAGGGGGCGGGCAGGGGCAGGGCAGGGCTCGAGGGCGCGAATGCGCGTCGTTCGACGTCCACACCAGCAAACTACTACACGGAGTAGAAGTTTGTGCAGTGGCGTCGCACATGCAGGTACCGTCGTGGCAAGCGGACAAGGCAAGAGGGAAGGCAGGCCATGCGGCCGTTCGGTGAACTGGAAGCGGACATCATGCGAGTGGTGTGGTCCGCCGGGGACGCCCTGAGCATTCAGCAGATCTCCGACGCCCTCAACGAGGAACGCCCGCTGGCCTACACCACGGTGATGACCGTCACCGAGCGCTTGCGGACGAAGGGCTGGCTGGACCGGGCCAAGCAGGGCAGGTCCTACCGCTACCGCGCCCTGCGCTCGGCCGACGACTACACGGCCGAACTCATGCAGCACGCGCTGGAGTCCTCCTCCGACCGCGGCAGCGCCCTGCTGCGTTTCGCCGGCCGACTGGACGCCTCCGAGGCGGCAGCGCTGCGGGAAGCACTGGGGCGGATGCCGCACGACCCCGGAACGGACAACTGAGGCCGCCGTGCTCGCCATCGTCGCGCTGCTTGTGCACACCGTCCTGCTCGGCGGGCCGGCCGCACACCTGCTGGCCCGCGCCCGGTGGGTCACCCGTCACCCGCGGGCCGCGCTGCGCAGCTGGCACGCCTGCGCACTGGGACTCCTCGGGTCGCTGACCGCCACCCTCGTACTGCTCGCCCACGATCTCTGGGAACACGGCATGGTGTGGCTCTTCCATGCTGACAAGCCGCTGATCCACGCGGCCTACGGAGGAACCTGGCAGGCTGCGGGCATCGCCGAAGCCGCGCTGTTCGTCCTCCTCCTGGGCTTCGCCGGCCTCGCCGCGCTCACCCTGCGGCAATCCTTGCGCCTTCGCCGCACACGCGACCGCCACCGGCTGACCGTGGCCGCCCACAGCGCTCCGGGCAGCGACGGAGCAACGGGTGTCCACGTCCTGACACATGACGTACCGGCCGCGTTCTGCATCCCCGGCCGAAGGGGCACCTCCCGCATCGTCGTGACCACCGCTGCCCGGGCGAGGCTGTCGGAGACGGAACTCGCCGCCACCATCGCGCATGAACGCGCCCACCTCCGTCTCGGCCACCACCGGGCGATCCTCGCGGCCGACGTTCTCGGAGCGGCCTTCGGCCGACTCGGCCTGCTGCGCGCCTACCCCGGCCAGGTACGCCGCCTCACCGAGATGGCTGCGGACGACCGGGCGGCGGCGCAGCACGGCAGGAGGAGCGTGGCCTCGGCCCTGCTGGAACTGTGCACCGCGACGGACACGGGCACCGGGACGGCGGGGCTGCCCGCCATGACGGGCCCCGACCCGGCCGAACGCATCCGCCGGCTCATCGCAGCGCCCGCCGTGCCTCTCCGCTCGTTCACGTCGGCCCTCACCCTCGTGGCCACCTCGGTGGTTCTGGCGTTGCCGGTCGCACTGTCGGTGGCACCGGCGGCCGTCCTCGCGGACACCGCACACCGGGCCACCGCCGGAGAGCCTGCCGACCGGTAGTGCGGTACGTCCTCGCTGTGCGGAAGCCGGATGGCGAGGTGAGTCACGCAGGCGGCGGGCCAAGTGACGTTATCCATGGGACGGGGTGCGCCACCCACACTGCGGGCTCTGACTGCGAGGTCGACGACGGCAGAGTTGCTCCGAGGCTGACAAGAAACCGGCAGCCGCTCGTGCACAGGCCACCTCGTGGGCAAGATGAACTCGCCATGCCACAGAGGAACCGCCCCAGTCCGACGCGCCCGGCCACGCTCATGTGGCCGGAACCCTGGGCGTTGCTCCGTGCGGGCATGTTCGCTTTGGTCAGCACGGTGCTGGGGACCACCGGCCACCACCTCGCCTCCGGCGCGCCGGTGTCTTGGCCGGCTCTTACGGCCGCGGCGGTGCTACTGTTCGGCCTGGGTCCGGCCCTGCTCGGCCTCGGCCGGCCGTCGTCTCTGCCACGGACCGTGGTGGCAACGGTGGGCTCCCAGGGGGCTCTTCACTTCTGGCTGCACGGCACAGGCGTGCCGCACCACACCACGGGCCATCCGTTTCCGCCGCCCGGCTCTTCGGCTCGGGCGATCACCCATGACAGCTGGCATGCCACACCTCACAACGGCTGGGCGATGTCGCTTGCGCATCTGGCCGGGGCTCTGGTGGTGGCGTGGCTGCTGCACCGGGCTGACGCCCGGGGGCGGGCTCTGCTGACCGCTGCCGATCAGTCGGTGCGAGTGCTGGTGAGCCAGGTCTGTCGCGCCCTTGCCCGATTCCCGGTGGCGCCGTTGCGGCTGAGAGTGGTTCACTCCCCGCGCGTCGGCCGTGAGGAACAGGAGTGGCAGCCCTCGGCCTGGACAGTCCTCGCGCACACCGTCACGCGACGCGGTCCTCCACGAGCGGGATATCCCCTCGCACCATGCACCCGCCGCAACCCTGCCCCGTTCCCGGGCCGGCGTGCGGACCTTCCGCTCATGAGGAGCAGTCAGGTATGCCCCGTATTGCCCGGGCGCGCGTCGCGCGCCGCATTCTCGTACCCGTAGCCGCCCTGGCCACCGTTCTCGCCGCTGCGGGGACCGCCTCCGCCCACGTCGAGGTCTCGTCCAAGGGCGCCCGCGCCTTGGACAAGAACGTCACCGTGTCGTTCGAGGCCGAGTCGGAATCTGACTCGGCCGGTATCACCAAGCTCCGGGTAGTGCTGCCCGAGGGCATCACCCCCAAGGACGTGAAGCTGACCGACGGACCCAAGGGGTGGAAGCTGACGCCGGGCGCCGACGGTTACACCGTTGAGGGCCCGGCCGTCACCACCGGCAAGAACGCCGAGTACGCGATCAGCGTCCGTCAGCTCCCCGACGCCAAGACGCTCGCCTTCAAGACGTTGCAGACCTACAGCGACGGCCGTACCGACCGCTGGATCGAACTGCCCAAGGCCGACGGAAGCGAGCCCGAGACGCCCGCGCCCGTGCTGGAACTCAAGTCGGCCGCACCTGGCGCCAAGCCGGAAGCCCCTGAGTCCAGCGCCACGGTCACCGCGGCCGACAAGGGCAACAGCCCGAGCCCGAAGGCGTCCGCCGCGGGCACTCAGGAGGCCGCCGCCGACGACAGCGGTTCCTCGGCGGTCGTGCCCCTCGCCATCGGTGCCGGCGTCGTGGTCGTACTCGCCGTCGCTTTCCTCTTCTGGAAGCGCCGCGACCGCACGGAGGCGTAACCGGTCGGCACAACCGCTCCTTGCGTCCGGCCGCGTGGTCCCCATCCGGGCCACGCGGCCGTTCGGCTTCGTAGGGCTGGTGCAGAGAGGACCAGAAGACGCCCCTGGCCACCCCCACCGACTCGCACCGTTGGACGAGAGGCCGGCCACAACGAGCCGTTGACCGCCGATCACTGGGCCGAAGGGCGGCAAAGCCCCGCCATGCCCGAAGGGGCAGACGGGGCCTCTTGCGCTCAATCCTGCCGAGCAGGGTCGGCGGTTCAGCTGATGGCTGGTGCTTGCCCTTGCCGCTTCGCCTCGGTGTCATGCGTGTCCGGGCCCAGAAAACGCTGAGCCAGGGCTGCGAAGACGACCCCGAAGGCTGCCCACAACGCGACCTCGACGGCGAGCGAAGCCATCCGGAACTCCCACAACAGGGCCGCAGGGAAGTCCGGTTTGACGGCATCGTCATTGGCGGGGAGGAACACGAACGCGACGGCCAGCGCGACGATGTAGCCCGCCCCGGCGGTCAGGGTCGCGTTCCAGTTCCCGAGGCGCGCGGCCAACCGTCGCCCGGCGATGACCGAGGCGACGCCCAGCAGCACACTGAGCAGGATCATCAGGAAGAACAGCGTGGTGCGCTTCCCGATCGTGTCCGGATTCCCGACGGCCGGTGGGGTGGCCGGGTACTTCAGGAACGGGACCAGATAGACGGTGGTGAAGGCCGCCGCGGCAGTCAGCGCCGCGGTCGCCCGGGGGCTGAACCGGCCCACACGGCCCATCGCGAAGGAGAACGCGAGAGACGCGATGCCGCCGAGCGCGACTCCGTACACGAGTACGCCGGTCGCGAGACCAGCCGTCGACTGGAGGGCACGGCTGACCGGTTCGTCCTCGTCCTCGGACATGGCGGCAGCATGACCGCCATGCTGCGCGTGCGCCGCATGAGACTGCTCCACCGCGATCGAGCCGTCCACGGACGGCTCACCCACCACGAAGGCTACGGCGAAGGCGAAGAGTCCGGCGATCAGGCCGGCGAGCATGCCACGGACCAAGAGTCCTCTGACCATGGAGGCGTGCACGTCCATCGCCTCTCAGTGGCAGGGGAAGCCGAGCAGATGACGTCCGTCGTGTACCCACTCGTGCACATCGGAGCCGGCGAACACGGACGTGGCGCCCTGCTCGGCGCCGACGAAGTACAGCGCGATGGCCATCAGAAGACCGACGAACAGGGCCCAAGGCAGTACCGCGCGCACAGGCAGAGCGGCGGGAACAGAAACAGACGGGGTGGATGCGGCAGCGGAGACGACAGCCTCGGCCATGGTGAACCTCCTCGGGGAACACGCGTCCCAAATGGTGGTGCAAGACGACGGTCACGGGTCTGACTAGCCGGGGCGCCCCTCGCGGGGATCGACCACAGCACACAGTGGCGCGACCGTGCCGGATTCTCACCGGACTTCCGTCCCGCCGTCGTCGCGTTGTTGAGATGTCGACATGACGGTACCGTGCCCTAGACCCCCGGCCAAGTGCGTGAGTCCAGCACCGCAGTCCGCCACGGAAGCGGCCGCCGACGGCTTGCACGCATACCACCGGCGAGCCGCCTTCCACGGCCGTGAACCGGCCTGACCGCGACCAACGCGTTCGACCTGGCGGAATTCCAGCCCAGGTCCCTCCACGCGGATTCCGGCGCTGAGGTGCACACCTCGCGAGTCCCTGTCACGAATGCGGTCAGCCGTCCCGCGCGGCGGGCAACGGTTGAACCCTCGCCCGCCGCGCGGATCGGCCTCAGTCTCGTGTGACCAACCACCGTTCAGTTGCGGCCGCGTGCCATCCCCACCGGGTCCTTCTTGAACGCCCAGGTCATCTTGGGCTCCATCGCCCAGCGGAAGGCCCGCTGCACAAGTGGTGTGCACAACACCGTGACCACGGTGCCCGCGATCAGCGTGAGCAGGACCGCACCCCACGGCGTATGCATCCACGGGTTGTCGTACCAGTCCCAGAAGCGCGACCCCTTGGCGAGAAAGCCGTGCAGCAGATAGCCGTAAAGGGTGCCCGCGCCCAGCGCCGTGCACCACATCGTGCGGCCCGGGATCCAGGCGAAGAAGCAGGCCACCAGCACGAGTGAACAGCCGAACATCGCCAGCGTCATCACCGCACCGCTCCACCACGGCGCGGCGAGTTCCTGTGCGGCGTCCCGGTGGTAGAACCACGCGGCGTTCATCCGCGGGGCCGCCCAGTACGCGAAGACCAGTGCGGCCGCGAAGACCGGTACGGCCAGGATGCGCGCCTTCTTGCGGCGTACGAGCTTGAAGTGCTCCGGCCGCAGCGACAGCCCGATCACGAAGAACGGCAGGAACTGAAGCACCCGCTGGAGGTCCATGTCATCGCCGATGTCCGGGGACACCGACGCCAGCACGGCGATGGCCAGCGCCAACGGGACGGGCCAGCGCACGATCTTCCACAGCGGGGTGGTTAGCCGCCAGACGAACAGCGCCAGCAGGAACCACGTCAGATACCAGGGGTCCGTCAGGCTCACCGGGTAACCCGGATCGTCATCCGCCCACCTCTTGAAGAGCGTGTAGGCGACTTCGAAGAGGATGTACGGCACGGCGACGCCGGTAATCAGCCGCTGCAGCCGGTCCTTGCGCATATCGAAACTGCGCGAGAAATAGCCGGAGATGATGATGAACGCCGGCATGTGGAAGGCATAGACGGTGATGTAGAGCGCCGCGGCGGAACGACTGCCGTCGCGCAGCGGCTCCCAGGAGTGCCCCATCGCCACCAACACGATGGCCAGGAACTTCGCGTTGTCGAAGAAGGCGTCGCGCGGCTTCGCCTTCGACGCTTCGGAGGCAGGCACTTCAGTGGAACTGCGAGTGGTCGCATGGAGCTGTGCCGTCTGCTCAGCGACGGGAGGGAGGGGCGCTCTCCTGCCGCTGGAGGAGGTGAGGAACTCCGTCACGGGATCACCCCACCGGAACCCATGCAGCGTATTCCGCATCTAACAAGGATTGTGGGGGAAGCGACGGGGAGAGACATCTGAGGCACCCTAGCCGCGCCTCCCATGAGTCGTAAATCCCCAGATGGAAATCGCGACCATGGTGACTTTTATCCGATATGGGAGTAGTAAGCACTCCCTATGCCTATCCGATGCAGCTTGGCGAAGTGTGTGGCTTTAGCACTCGCCGTACCCCGGGCGAGACGCAGGTTGTTGTCGGCGCATTCCTTGAGGTCATGTGGTTGAAGCGGCCGTGCGGTCCGGCAGGGCTACCGGTCTGGTCAGTGCTGCGGCACGTCAATACCTTGCTAGGCGGTGTGGCTGTGGCCGGTTCCCTTGTCGGGGTTGGCATGGATGACACGGGGATCCTGGCCGGACGGCGGTTCGCCGGTTGCCGGGGACGCCCGGTCGGCCTTCATCGCTCGGGCTTCGCTCTTGAGGATGCGGGCTGACTTGCCCATGGAGCGGGCCAGGTCGGGGAGTTTCTTGGCGCCGAATATCAGGATGACGACGATGAGGATGATGGCGGTCTCGCTGAAACCGAGCATGGCGTGTGGTCACTCCGGGGGGGCGGGTGTAGGGCGGCGCGATCGCTCGCCCCAGGCGGCAGGAGTTGCGCGGGAGGGACGACTGGCTGCCCCACGATCCGCGCCGACAGAACGAGCAGTTAAAGGTGAGAGGCGATCACGGGCATCAGGTCCTTGAAGGTTCGGCCGTCGGCCGGTTCCCCGATGGCGGACATGTTCCAGGTGTCGCCTGCGCGGTGGACCTTGGCCATGATCTGGGCGGTGCAAGAACCGCCGCCGGAGAGCGTGTAGCGGGCGAGTTCCTGGCCGGTCTCCTCGTCGATGAGACGGCAGAAGGCGTTCTGCACCTCCGTGAAGGTCTGCCCGGTGAACGAGTTCACGGTGAAGACGATCTGGTCGATGTGCGCGGGGAGGCGTGGGAGGTCCACCAGGATCGACTCGTCGTCTCCGCCCTTGCCGGCGCCCCCGACACGGTTGTCACCGGTATGGCGAACCGATCCGTCCTTGCTGATCAGCTGCTGGAAGAACACCACATCCACCGGCTCCTGGCCCGCGAAGAGCACCGCGGAGGCGTCGAGGTCGATCTCTCGGGCAGTCAGTCTGGCCAGGAAGCCCTTGCGTGAGGAGGCCTGCCAGCCCAGACCCATCCGTACGACGCTGAGCTTGCCGCCGCCGGTCTTTTCGAGACTGATCTGCTGACCCTTGGCCAGTGTGACTCCCACGTTTTCCTCCTGAGCTCGGGGGCCGAAGTGCGGTGCCTTTGCGTCGCGTTGGGGCGACCATCCTGAATCTACAGCACTGTAGAAGCGCGTTGCAGAGGGACGCGCCTGACGCCGAAGGAGAGCGTTCAGTCCCGAGTGGGGGCGGCAGGGCCCGTGAAGTCCGGGCTCGCGTAGTCGGGGCTGCTGTAGCCGGGGCGGGCGCGGTGCTGTGGGGCTCGGGAGGGCGGAAGTGCCCGTGGAGCGGGCAGCTGCAACTGGCGATACAGGAAGGGCAGCAGGCCGCGTTCCAGCAGAGCACGCTGCCATTCCTGCTGAGCGCGGGCGACAGCCTGCGCTCGCGGGGCGTGGGGTGCCGCGCGCTGCCGAACGGCCGTGGCGAACAGAGCGACGGCCGCGGCGAGAGCCGCGACAGCGGCCACGGCCGCAGCCGTCCAGCCTGCACCGATCAGCGCCTCCGCAAGCGGCTCCTGGACGCCGGCCAGCAAGAAGACATGGCCGAGGAGAAGGAATATCGTCGCCGCCGAAGCGGACAGGAGCGGCGTGAGCACGGCCAGGGCCGCCAGTAACCCGCGTCCCCCGTTCAAGCCCGTTGTGGGCGCCGGGGCACGCGCGGCGGCCCGCAGCCGGAGTAGGGCGGCGTACTCGGGCGCGGCTTCGGCTGCGATGGTGTCGGCTGCGGCCAGTGCCCGGGCTCGTAGTTGTGCGGCGGTGACCGGCCTCTCGGGATGCTGCACGGCCGCACGGACGCCGGGCATGTTCAGTGCTCGGCGGAGTGCGGACTCGAAGTCGGCCTGGTCCACGGGCTCAAGGCGGGCAGGCTCGTTCATGAGGGTCCTTTGATCGTGTCGTCGGGCAGGCACCGGCGTCCTTGCGCCGTGCGGACATCCGGCGGCTGGGTCGGGGATGCCCTGGCTGCGGGCAAGCCAGGGCTGGTGCCCGGCCCGCTCGCAGTCAGGTCTCCGTCACATCAGACGCTCACGCCGAAGTCGGCGGCGATACCTGCCAAGCCGGAGGCATAGCCCTGTCCGACCGCACGGAACTTCCACTCCGCGCCATGCCGGTAGAGCTCGCCGAACACCATCGCGGTCTCGGTCGCCGCGTCCTCGGACAGGTCGTAGCGGGCCAGTTCGGCGCCGCCGGCCTGGTTGACCACGCGGATGAAGGCATTGCGCACCTGGCCGAAGCTGTGGCCGCGGCTCTCGGCGTCGTGGATGGATACCGGGAAGACGATTTTCGAAACGTCGGCCGGCACGGCGGCGAGATCGACCTTGATGAGCTCGTCGTCACCCTCGCCCTCACCGGTGAGGTTGTCACCGGTGTGCTCGACCGACCCGTCCGGACTGGTGAGGTTGTTGTAGAAGACGAAATGCCGGTCGGAGCCGACCTTGCCCGATTCGTTGACCAGCAAGGCGCTGGCGTCGAGGTCATAGTCGGTGCCGGTGGTCGTCCGGACGTCCCAGCCCAGGCCGACCAGCACGGCGGTCAGGCCCGGAGCCTCCTTGCTCAGCGAGACGTTGCCGCCCTTGGCGAGGCTCACACCCATGTCGTATCCCCTTTCCGAGTCCGCGAGCCGGACGCGCGGCGCCGCCTCGCGAGTGACAGACCGTAGAATCTACAGCAGTGTAGAAGTTCATGGTGGGAGCCTGGCAGACGGGCGAGTCTTGCCGCACGGTGCCTGCGTGGTGGTGTCCCGTCCGCCGTGGTCGAATGCCAACCTGCATGCCGCCCGAGCGATGCCAACACCGCGGAACGGTCGCCGGCGCCGTGCCGAGACTCAGTACGATGAACCGCTTCGCGGCAGCACGCGGGCATGGACGCGGGAGGTTAACGGGCATGACGGACCAGAATGAGGGCGGCGCCGAACCGCCTATCCGTCGGCGCGGCCAGGGCGAATTGGAATCACAGGTGCTTTCCGTGCTGCGGCAGGCCCGGGCACCGGTTACCGCCGCCTGGGTGCAGGACCGACTCGGTACCGGCCTTGCCTACACCACCGTGATGACCATCCTGACGCGCCTGCACACGAAGGGCGCGGTCGCCAGAGAGCGGGCCGGCCGATCCTTCCAGTGGACTCCGATCGCCGACGAGGCAGGGCTGGCCGCATTGCGCATGCGGAGGGTTCTGGACGCCGAAGCCGACCGGGAGGCCGTCCTGACCAGCTTCGTCACCACACTGTCGCCCGACGATGACATGCTGCTGCGGAACCTGCTGGCCCAGACGGCCGGTGAAGGAGAAGACTGAAGGTATGGGGTTCTTCGTCTTCCTGCCGCTGGTGCTGCCTTTGACGGCGTGGCCGATCGCGCGCCTGGCAGAACACCGCCTTCACCCGCGTGCCGCCACCTGGCTGCTGACCACTGTTGCTGCTGTTCTCGCAGTGTGCAGCACTCTGTGTCTGGCTCTGCTGATGGTCGTCGGGACCGCGCAACTGCCCGGCAATCCACTGCCGGACGGCTGGTCGGACCCGGAGGTGCGCGAAGCGGTGCCGTACGACGAAGTGGCGGGCAGGGTCGCGATCCCCGCACTGTTCGCCGTGATCGCCGCTTGTGCAAGAGCGGCCTGGCGGCACCACCGCCTACGCCGGCACGCGGGGCGAGCTCTGTCGGGGCTCCCCGCCACACCCGTGGCCGTCCTCCCTGACACGACGCCGTACGCCTACGCCTTGCCTGGCAGGCGCGACCGCATCGTGGTCACCACGGGCATGCTGGCCGCACTGAATGCGGCCGAGCGCCGGGCCCTGTTCGCCCACGAGCGCGCTCACCTCACCGCCCGGCACCACCGGTTCCTGCTGGCCGTGCAACTCGCGGCACGCGCCAACCCGTTCCTGCGGCCCCTGCGTACGGCTGTGGTGTACACCGCCGAGCGATGGGCGGACGAGGAGGCAGCCACCGCCGTCGGCAACCGCCACGTCGTGGCACGAGCGGTCGGCAAGGCCGCGCTGATCTCACGCGGAGCCCCCACCGCAACTCTGGCGGGCTTTGCGTCCGCAGGGCCGCTGCCGCGACGGGTGGCTGCCCTGCTCGGGCCGGCCCCAGCCGCGCGCAGCTGGCCGCCGGTCTTCACCACAGTGGGCCTGGCCGCCTGGGGAGCCGCAGCGGGCACCGCGATCTCGGCGCTGTCCTCAGCCAACTCCGCCGTGACGCTCTTCTTCATCCTGGAAGCGGCGACGCCACTCTAGGAATAAGGGTCCGGGCCGACTAGGAGGACGGCCCGGACCACCGATCCCTCTGCATGACCTAGGAATTACCAGGGCCGGATGCAGGAGTTACCGGGGCGGCGAAGGGCCCCTCAGTCGTCGTCGCCCTCGAAGAAATCACCGACCTCGTCGACGACTTCAGCCGCCACCATTCCGCCGACGACGCCGACCGCGAGTCCGGCCGCGCCGGCCGCGACCACGGTGCCCATGCCGGGACCGGAGCGGTGGCCGTGACCGTCACCATGGTGGTGATCGCCGTGACTGTGGTGGCCATGACCATGGTGGCCATGACTCTTGTCGGCATACGGGTCGCCGTGCGCGTACGGGGTGCTGTGCCCGTAGGAGCTGTAGGAAGCGCGATGGTCGACCAACTTACGCATCCAGGAGTCGACTTCGGCATTCCAGTCACGGTGCTGAACGTCGTGATGGCCGACGGTGAAGCGGGTCACCTCGTCGTGCCCTTCGGCGAAGAAACCTCCGCGCTTGTCGGCCTCCAGAACCACCTCCATGCCCCCAGGGCTGGCGAGGAAGGTCACCTCGATCTCGTTCACCTGGTGCGCGTACTGCGGGGAGGGTGCGAGCTCGACCTCCTGGTAGAAGGGCAGCTGCTGGCCGGTACCCCGGATGTGCCCCAGCTCCAGGTCAGCGGACTTGAAGCCGAAGCCGAGCTGGCCGAGGGCTTCAAGGATCGCCTCCTGGACGGGAAGAGGCCGCACGGAGAGAGGGTCGAGGTCGCCCTTGTCCTTGGCGCCGGCCACCCCGAGCTCGGTCCGGACGCCGAGCACGATCCCCAGGTTCTGGCCGTAGAGCTCGGTGATCGGAGTCTCCCACGGCAGCATCACGCTGAAGGGAACACTGCGGTGCTCCCCCGCCGTGAGGCGGAAGCCGCCGCCTACGGTGAACCGGTCGAAGACGATCGCGCCCTCCGATTCCCCGTCGTCGTGCTCAGCCTCGACCCGCGCGATCAGCTCCAGGGTGATGTGCTCGATCGTGAAGTCGGCCTCGCCGCCCTTCAGATAAACCTGGCCGGCGAGGCTGCCACCGGGCAGCACCGCACCTGCGTCCAGGACCGTGTCTACCGCGGGTCCGCCCACCCCGAGTGAGCCGAGCAGCCGTTTGAACACCATCGTGGCGTCCACTCCTTCGTTTTACATGTGATTCTTGCGCCCAGGTGACCGGGCAACATCCCGACCCCCTATGCTTCTACACAGCTGTAGAAGCATAGGGGGCGACGTCTCCACCGGTGCGAGATCCCGGCGGCCTAGAAGGAGAAAGTCCGAAAGGCGCCCGGTCGGGAGCCAGAACCGTCCGGCGAGGGCATTTTACCGATCCTTTACTGCCGTTTCGGAGATACTGCCACCCCGGTCAGCCCACACAACGACATGCGGATCCGCCCGATCCGCCGAGCACAGAAGGAGCAGCAGACCCGCAATGGGTGAACCTCCCAGTCCCAGCCGTGCCACGCCCTGCCCGCGGATCCGGAGCCGGAAAGCGGGGGTGGCACGGTGACCGAAGTCCTGCTGCTCCTCGTCGCGCTGGCCCTGACCCTGGCGTGTGCGGTGTTCGTCGCCGCCGAGTTCTCCCTCACCACGGTCGAGCGCAGCGAGCTGGACCGTGCTGCTGCGGCCGGTGAGCGTGGCGCCGAGGGCGCCCTGAAGGCCGCCAAACGTCTGACCTTCCAACTCTCCGGAGCCCAGCTCGGCATCACGGTGACCTCGCTGGTGATCGGCATGATCGCCGAGCCGTCGGTCTCCGCCCTGCTCAGCGGCCCGCTGGAGGCCGTCGGGTTGCCCGGTGGGGCGGTCTCGACCACCGCGACCCTGCTGGGTGTGGCGATCTCGACCACTGTGCTGATGGTGGTCGGCGAACTCGTGCCGAAGAACTGGGCGATCTCTCGCCCGCTGGCTGTGGCCAAGGTCGTCGCAGGACCGCAGCGCGTCTTCACGGCCGCCTTCGGCCCGCTGATCCGCCACCTGAACAACACGGCGAACCGGCTGGTGCGCCGCTTCGGACTGGAGCCGGCCGAGGAACTGGCCTCGGCCCGTACTCCCGAGGAACTGGTTGCCCTCGCACAGCACTCGGCACGCGAAGGCGCGATAGCGGCGGACTCGGCGGAGCTGTTCGTCCGCACCCTGCACCTGAGCAAGCTGACCGCGGAGAACGTCATGACCCCACGGGTGGACGTACAGGCCCTGGAAGCCCATGCCACCGTCGCCGATGCCGCGAATCTGACACTGGCCACCGGCCTGTCCCGCTTCCCGGTCTACCGCGACAGCCTCGATGAGGTGATCGGCACCCTCCACATCCGCGATGTCCTGGCCCTGGAGGAGGAAAAGCGGGCCGCTACGCCGGTCACCGACCTGGCTACCGAGCCACTGATGGTCCCCCACTCCCTGCCGGTGGACACCCTTCTGGGGCGGCTGCGCAAGGCCCGCACCATGGCCGTGATCATAGATGAGTACGGCGGCACCGCCGGTGTCGCCACTGTGGAGGACATCGTCGAGGAGGTCGTGGGCGAGGTCCGCGACGAGCACGACCCCGTGGAAGTACCTGACCTCCTCGAAGCGCCGCCGGAGAACGACCGCCGTGCCTGGGAGGCCGACGGCAGTGTCCGTCTCGACCAACTCGCGGCCATTGGCCTGACGGTGCCCGATGGCCCGTATGAGACGCTGGCCGGCCTGATCGCCACGCTCCTCGAACGCATCCCCGCCGAAGGCGACACCGTTGCGGTGGATGGCTGGGACCTCGCTGTTCTCGACGTGGAGCACCACCGTGCCGACCGGGTGTCGGTCACCGCACCCGCCCCGTCCGCGACCGCCCCCCAGGAGGAGGCCCGATGACCGCGATCCAGCTGCTGATCGGCGCCTTCACTCTGATCACCAACGCCTTCTTCGTCGGCGCGGAGTTCGCGCTGATCTCGGTCCGGCGCAGTCAGATCGAACCAGCCGCGCGCAAGGGCAACCGGCGTGCGAAGAGCGCCCTATGGGCTCTTGAGCACCTCTCCGCAATGCTTGCCACGGCCCAGCTCGGCATCACCGTCTCCTCCCTCGTGCTCGGCGCCGTCGCCGAACCGGCGATCGCGCACCTGCTGGAACCGCCCTTCCGCACCATCGGTGTGCCTGACGCGCTGATCCACCCGATCGCGTTCGTCATCGCGCTGACCCTGGCGACCTATCTGCACATGCTGGTCGGCGAGATGGTGCCGAAGAACATCGCGCTCGCCGCACCGAAACCGACCGCGCTGCTGCTCGGCCCGCCCCTGGTCGCTCTCACGAGGGCACTTCGACCGGTCATCTTCGGGATCAACGCCTTCGCCAACACTCTCCTTCGGCTGCTGAAGGTCGAGCCGAAGGACGAGGTCTCCTCCGTCTTCACCGACGACGAACTCGCCCGGCTGGTCAAGGACTCCAGCGCCGCCGGCCTGCTCGACCCGGAGGACGGCGAACGGCTCCAGGATGCCCTCGAACTCGGCAGCCGGCCGGTCGGCGAAGTGATGGTCCCGCTGGACAAGTTCGTCACGGTCGGCCATGACATCACCCCCCGCGGCCTGGAACGGGCAGCCGCTGCCAACGGCTTCTCCCGCCTCCCGGTCACCGGGCCCGGCGCGGAGATCCAGGGCTACCTGCACATCAAGGACGCCCTCGGCATCGCGGAGCGCATCGTACCCTTCCCACGCACCGCGCTGCACCCGATCACCAAGGTCGCGCTCGACGCCCCGCTGGACGACACCATGACCGCGATGCGCGCGGCCGGAACCCATCTGGCCGCCGTCACGGGCAACAAGGGCACCGTCATCGGCTTCGTCACCATGGAAGACGTTCTCGAAGAGCTCGTCGGCGCCGCACACGCCACCGAGGACTGACGCGGACGGCTAGCGGATCAGCTGCCTCTGCGGCCAGGCATGTGGGGCGACGAATTGCACTGCCGTCACCCGTTCTCGCGAACTGCGGTCCAACAAGACAACTGACGCCGCCTCCCGAACCGGGCCACGGGCGGGAGGCGGCAGTGCGTCAGGCTGCCCCGGCAGCCCGACGGTCGCCGCTGATGCGGCGTCAACCTCGTCGGCACACCCTGGTGCACACAGCTGTGCCGTACCGGGCCCGGACAGCGCCTGAAGGAGCCGGTCGAGCCCCTTACGGTGCCGGTCGAAAGCACGTCGCGGGGCCCACCGGCTGCGGGCTGCCTGGCCCGCCAATGCCTCGGCCACCCCTACATCCAGCACGACCAGGTGCAGTTCACGTCCCTGCCGTCCGGCGCTCCTGCTCAGCCAACGGCGCATCCACGGCCGACCACCGCAGTCATGGACCAACAACGGCCCGCCACCTCGAACCGCGGTGCGCAGCCAGCGGAAGTACCTCCACCGCGCCCAGGGCCGGTACACCGCGTACGGCAACCATGCCGGCATCACCGCCTCACAGGAGACATGGACGATGCGCGGGTCAATGACGAGCGCAGCCTTGGACCAGCGGTGCAGCAGGGTGCTCTTACCGCTGCCCGGCAATCCGGAGACCACCACCACCGCACCCGCGGGATACGACAGCACAGCCGGAACATCCCCCGAGCCCCGCAGATCCACCAGTCCGCGCGGCAGCAACGCCGGCCCCTCTTCTGAAGCGGCAGACGTCGCCGTACCCGACCAGACCGAACTGCCCACTACCCCACCCTTTGAACTGACTGTGCCACAGCCGCCACAAGCGGCCGTTCCGTCCTCGGCGCCGACGACGATCCGCCGCCCTGCTGCCGGGCCCAAGCCCCGAGGATTGTTGCGGGACGGATCACGAAATCTACAACACTGTAGAATCAGCCTCGCTGTGACCACCGCTGACAGATTGACTCACGCCACAGCCACGAGCGCCGCACACCGGCTCATCCAGCTACACGAGCGGCTGACCTTACGCCGCCTGGACCGTTCAAAGCCGCGACGCGACATCGCGCCGTACGCAGAATCCCCGTTCCGCCTCGCCCTGACCGCCAATGACGGACCTTATGCTCTACACCCTTGTAGAAGACGACAGATGGGATCCTGATGCGTCACAGCCCTTCCGGACGAGCGGCGAACGTGCGGCAGCACGACAAGAGCGCACCCATGAGGCTCTGCTTCCTGGTGGAGGAGCAGTACCGCTACGACGGAATGCCGCTGGACGTCATCCGCCAACTCACCGCCTGGGGCCACCGGGTGGATGTGCTGCAGCCAGGGCGCGCACTGATCTGTATGTCCGAGGCAATACAGGCGGGCAGTCATGACGCCTGGGTCCTCAAGACCGTCGCCGGCGGACCCGGGCTGCCCCTGCTGGAGGCCGCTGCCTCCGTCGGCCTGACCACCGTGAATGACGCCCGCTCCATCCGCGGCGTTCGCGACAAAGCCCTCGCCGCGGTGATCGCCCGCAGGAACGGCCTGCCGGTTCCCGTGACGTACGCGGCAGGCCGGCCCGAGGAGTTCGCGGCAGTACCCGCGTCGGAATTCCCCCTCGTAGTCAAGCCCGCCGACGGCAGCTCGGGCCGCGGCGTCCGACTGGTCGCGACACCGGACCAACTGACTGCTGCTGACGCCGAACCGACCGGCGGCGGCCTGCTCATCGCCCAGCCCTACGTCCCCAACTCCGGCACCGACCTCAAGGTCTACTGCATCGCCGGTGATCTCTACGCGATCGAGCGGCGCTCACCCCTGCACCGAGGGGAGGAGGTACGCGAACGCCACGTACCGCTGCCCCCCGAAGTCGCCCGGATCGCCACCGAGATCGGAGCCGTTTTCGGCCTCGACCTCTACGGCGTCGACGTCCTCCTCGGCCCCGACGGACCCGTGGTCGTCGACATCAACGACTTTCCCAGCTTCCGCCGGGTACCGGACTCGGTCGCCCGCGTGTCCGCCGCCATCCTGCGCCTCGCCCGCACCGGGGGCGGGCAGCCGGTCACCGCACCCGTTCCCGTCATGCCCACCCTCCTCCCGGCACAGCCCCGTGTTCGCCCCAGTGGCTCCCTGCCGGTTGGTGGGCAATGAAGCCGAACGCCCAGCCCCAGAGGGCCCCGCTATGCGCTGCACTACGCGATCTTCCACGACCTCGGCCGGCTCGTCCGTCGGCCCCGGGATCTCGAAGATCTGCCCCGTCGCGCCTAGAAACTCTGCCGCTTGCTGAACTCGACGAACGCCACCCAGGACGCGTGCGGGAAATCCAGGACTACACCGTCCCGGTCCTTGCTGTCCCGCACCAGAACCTTAGGCGGGGTCTCGTCGGCAATCTCGATGCAGTTGTCCGACTTCGTGTAGGTACTGGTACGCCACTTCGACTTCTCAGGCATTCTTCCGTTTCCTCAATCGATAGGCATTCGATCGAAATGCTGAATCGCAGTAAAGATGAGGTCCCTGACCGGGGCTCCGTACACTGCTGACTGCTTCAGACGGGCGAACGCCTTGGCATAGAGTTCGACCTCCCGTGGCTGCGTCACGGAAAACTCCGCCGAGTACGTCTCCACGAGCACGAGCTTGTCATCGAACATGGAGAAGGAGTTTCCCGGCCAGATGGAAAGCTCTGCATCTCGGGGAACGATCCCCAGGCTCACCCGCGGAAGGCGAATTGCAGAAAGCAGCCGGTCGAGCTGTCCTTTCATCACGTTCGGCCCCCCGAAGTTCGAGTAGAGAGCCTGCTCGCCAAGGATTACGTTAAAGATCCGGTTGCCCTGGTACAGATACTTGTTCCGTTCGAGCCGTTTGGCCGTTGCGGCCTCCGTGTCATCGGGAATCTCGTAGTACTCGACGACCTGCTTGAAAGTCTCTGCGGCGTACTCCGGTGTCTGAAGGGTCCCCCACACGAGCGTGGGGTGCCAGATGCGGAACAGCTTGGTCTTCGCATAGACCGGAAGTGCGGCCTGCTGCCTCTTCTCCGCGCCGGTCGCGAGTTGCCGGCGCCACTCAAGCCATAGCTCGTCGATGTGCCGCACGGTGGCAACCAGGTCATCGACGTGCTCTCCCTGCCCTGTCGCCGAGCACCAGGTCCTGATGTCCTCTTCGCTGGCGTTCTGCTTACCGTTTTCGAGGCGCGAGACCTTCGACTCCTGCCAGCCGAGTTCACGGGCGAGCGCCCGACCGCTCGCGAATCCTGCATCCTTCCGGAATCCGCGCAGCCGGGCGCCCAGCGCCTCTCGTGCCTCTTGCGCTTGCGTGCTCACCGAGGGGTCAGAGCTTGTACTCGGAGTGGGGAATGGCCAAGGCCCAGAGCCGATCACGCAGACCGATGCACTCGGCCACGATGTCCGGGTCCTCGATGATCTGCGAGCCCAGGACCCGGCCTTCGGGGTCGAAGTGGCCGACCGCGAGTAGACGGTCGTCGTACAGCCACCAGTCGTTCCCGCCAACGGGGAAGTTGGCGCCCTCGGGCACTTGGTGCCGCGGAAGCCAGCGGATGTCCTCGCCGGCCTCGATATTGAGAGGGGTCAGCGAGTGCTCCCATCCGACGTACTGAGAGTGCGGCTCGGTGATCACTCGGACTCGCCGTACTGTCTTGCCCTCCCCGGTCACCCGCTTCATGAGCGTCATCCAGGGGTCGAGCCACGAGTAGTCGTCAGGTTCGCCCCTCTGCCACCGCGCATACGGGGTGTCTTCGATGGGCGAGCCGTAGTCGTCCCTCAGCTCCAGATGGAACGCATCGCGCTCGAAGCGGTTGAACAGCTCGTCACGCTGGGCGCTGGTGATCAGGTCCACCGTTCTCCTCCAGTAGGGCTGTGATCGAGGACTTGGGTACCTCGATGCAATCCTCATAGTCAGGCAAGCGCATCTGGCTCAGGGCCTCGGCGTCACGCATCACCGGACCTTGCACGATGCACGTGCCCTGCTCGGTGACGAGCATGATCGGGTCGTCGAACCTCTTGATCTCGCCGTGCGAAAGGCCGTCCTTGGTCAGGTGCTCGAAGAGCTCGGTCGGCACCTCGACTGCCGTCTGTCCCTCCGGCACATCGAGCTGCATGAGCAAGTCCTGGGCATAGACCTTCCAGCCTTGGACGACATAACTGTCCTGATCACTGGCGTACAGGGTGGGACTGTCTCCGGGGGTGGAGTTCTTACCAAGGAACCGTAGCCTCATGGTCACTCTCCCGTCGTCTGCCTTGCGCAACATTGCGCGACATCACGATGGTCGATCCCGTGTTCGTGCTCGTCAATCGACTTGCTGCAAACTCGCGCAATCTTCTTGGGAGTTGGTACCACAGCGCTCTACGTTCTTCCTGACCCCGCGTGACGCCGCCGGTCAGAACCGGTGGCTTTTGGAGGAGAGTGTGCCGTCCCTGTTCCCCCGTCAGGGCCGGGCGTTCCACCACCCCGGAGGGAAGACCCCGTGACCGTGACCGCAACCAGCCCCAGCGCCATCGGCGCCCCTGGGTACAGCGAGACGCTGCGATGCACACCCGAATCCGTACGTCTGGCTCGTCGACTTGTTCACGGTGCCCTGGAGACCTGGAACTTCACCCAGCTCATCGACGACGGGGCTCTGATCGTCACGGAGTTGGTCGGCAACAGCGTGCAGCACAGCACATCCCGCTACCTCCGCGTCAGCATCAGCCGCGCCAGCAACGACCGTGTGCGGATCGCTGTCAGCGACAGGTCGAGCGAATCGCCCTCGCGGCGGACGCCGAGCGATGACGAGGAATCCGGCCGCGGGCTGTTGCTCATTGAGGGAGTGGCCGACCGGTGGGACACCGAATACCGCCGTTGGGGAAAGATCGTCTGGGCTGAGCTTTTCGTCGGGGGGAGCGCACAGTGACCCGGTACACACGAGGCAGCATCATGACCCCAACCCGCCCCATGGCCCTTCCGGCTGTCGTTCCCTTCGTAGCTGCGTGGGACAGCGAGCGCGCCGGGCTCGAATCCGACCTGACCGTTGAATTCACTCCCGATCCACGTCTTGCCTACAGGGAAGCTCCCCGGCCTACTGATCGTGACGACTCGGGTGTACTCAGGGCGCGGATGACTCACTCCCCCGGGGTCGGCCGGCCGATCTACGACAGCATGCACCCGGCGCGGCAGTACCTCTGCATGTCTTCCATGAAGTGTCAGGTCTGCGGCCATCCGGCCAGTCGCAACGGAGACGGTTGGCTGTTCCTCGACTGGCGCAAACCGTGGGACCCGCCGACGTGGCCGGAGCGCTCTCGGACGGAGATGCCGCCTTTGTGTGACGTGCATGCACGTATGTCCGTCGAGCAGTGCCCGCACCTGAGCAACGCGGACTCCGTAGTCCTCAGGGTCAGGACTCCGCGGCTCTGGGGTGTCTCCGGAACCGCCTACCAGCTCACGGTCGGCGGGTGGCAAACGTACGAGACCGACGTGATGTTGCCCTACGGCCATCCGGGCCTGAAGGCCGTGCTCGCTTCCCGGACGGTCCGCGAACTCCGCAACGTCACTGTCATCGACCTGCCGAAGGGAAGCTGAGGGCGATGCCGCACCTGCTCCCGGCCCGCCGCAGGAGGGCTCCGCTCTCCAACGCGGAACTCAACTCGCAACGACTGCTCAAACCGCCACGTCGCAGTCTCCGGAGTCGGCTCCTGTCAGCTGGTTGGGAGATCGAGGAATGGTGGTGTCGCCATGTCTCCCAACGCGAGCTGTACCGGCACCTCGACGCCCTGGGCAGAGCCGTCCGCGCGCAGCTTCCACCTGAGTGGGGCACCCCAGAGCACGCGGAGAAGATGCTTCGCGACCTCGGCGAGCGGGTGTCCCGCCAGGAGGAGGACGCGAACCGGCCTGGCAGCGCCCCCACCGCAGCGTCACCGGAGGACCAGCTCACGCGCCCCCCTGAATAGGCGGCGCCGGCCGCCGCACCCCAGGACCACCCGCCCCGGTTGCGTGGACAGACAGCCGCAACTCGGGCGGGCAACGGCCCAGCCCGGTCGCCCTGCCGATCACTCCAGGCAGGCGGCCGGATCGGGTCAGCAAGTGCAGCACTCCACAGCACAACCCGCCAAGTAGGAGGCACGCACATGTCCGTCACAGTCGAAACCCCGACACGCACCCGTGATCCGCGGGTCATCCTGAACGCGCTCCAAGAGCGCGTGCCCCACCTCGTCGCCGATGTCGGAGTGGAGGACCTCTGGGAGCGTGAGGTCCGGCTCCTCCTCCGTGACAGCGTCCAGGTCCGCAGCCTGGCCGAGCGTGTCCTCGGCCAGGGCATCGCCTACCTGATCACCGCCATGGAGAACCCCGGAATGGACATGGGCGTCGGCAAGACGGTCGACATCGGCGTCCACCAGATCATCCTCGACACGCCTCTCTACTTCGCGTTCTGCGACCAGTACAACGGCGGTCACTACAAACACCACGCCCCGCTGATCGAGCGCCGCCGCGACGGCACCGTGATGCGCACGGCCGGACTCATCAACCAGAACGGCTTCAAGGTCGACACCGAACTGTGGGCGTCGGACGAGTCCGACTGCTCGCCGTGCGACAACAAGGTGCCCGACAGCCACTGACCCGGCGCCCGTAGGCGCTACAGTGCGTGCCCCCGCCTCGCTGTATGCGGGCGGGGTGCCGCGCTGCCCGACCCACACCGAGGAAGCCCGTTGCCCGCACAGCACCGCTACGACCACGAGCGCGACAACTGGGACGCCTTCGCCCGCAGCACACGGGACAAGGTGTTCGATGGCGCGGAGCCCGTCTTCTGCTGGACCCAGTACACGGGCCATGGGCCGGGCCCGGAGCTGCTCGGCGACCCATCGGCCGCCCTGGAGATCGGCTACGGCACCGGCAGGCACTTGGCCCACCTTGCGAAGCGCGGGGTCAAAATGACGGGGATCGACCTGTCTCCCGTCGCCGTCGAGCAGACGAGGGAGAAGTGGGGCCCGCTGGGAGTGCAGCTCCAGTGCGCCGAGGTGCTCGACTATCTGAGCTCGACGACGGAGACCTACGACGCCATCTATTCGATTTTCGGCGCAGCCTGGTTCACCGACCCGACCCGCCTCTTCCCGCTGGTGTACCAGCGGTTGAACCCCGGCGGTCGTTTCGTCTTCTCGCAGCCTCCGGCCATCCCCGGCGCATACGGCCCACAGGGCATGTACAAGGGCGGATTCGCGGGCAAGGAGACGTTCCTGTACCGCTACGCCTACACCCCGGAGGGCTGGGAGAGCTTCCTGACCGAGGCGGGCTTCGAGGAAGCCAGCGGGCAGGTGTTCGAAGCCCCCGAAGAGGGCTATATCGGCACGTTGATCGTGCAGGCGAAGCGCGGGCGAGTGACGGCTCAGGGGCATGTCCGGAATGACAGGCGATCTCGGTGAGACGGACATCGCATATCGAGGAACGGTCGCCGGTGACCAGCAAGCCTTCGACACCAGGACGGGAGAACGCCTGAAGCGCGTACCCCTCGCGCTCCACATAGTGAGTGCGGATGAGATCGCGAAGCTCGGCCTTACCTCCGTCGGAGACCTTGAACCGGTGCAGAGTGGACTTCCGCGTGCCGGATCAGTGGCGCCCACGGGGCCAGTGGCCGGCGGCGTGAACGGCGGGTGGGCCAGGAGCCCGTCGCCCGTCTGGAGCAGGCGGGCGACGCGCACACTGACGGGTCCGTCCCTGGAGCCACATGCGCTCCTGCGATGATCGGGCGGTGAGCAGCCACGAGCACCACACACATCCGCACGCGCACGGCCATGGGCCCGCTGCGCCCGTCTCCCGGCATCTGCGCAAGGTCATCGCGGCGGTACTGATCCCCTTCGCCGCCGCGGTGGTGATCGGCCTGGTCGTGCTGTGGCCGGGCGGCGCGCCCTCGCACAAGCCGTCCGGGGTCGGCTTCGACCAGCCCACGGAACGCGCCACCGTAGTCAAGGTGGAGCAGGTGAACTGCGCCGACGTCCATGCCCAACAGCCGCCTCAGCCGACGTCGCCGCAGGGTCAGCCACCGACCGGGGGAGCGGCGAAGGGCAACGACTGCCAGCAGGCGACGATCAAGGTCACGACCGGGAAGGACGCCGGGCGGACCTTCCAGACCGTGGTGACACCCGACGCCACGCGGCACTACACCACCGGGCAGGACGTGGTGGTCGCGTACTCCCCCAAGGCCCCGAGGGATCTCCAGTACTCGGTCAGCGATGTGGACCGGACCCTCCCCATGTGGGTGCTGGCCGCGATCTTCGCGTTCGCGGTCGTGGTCGTCGGCCGGTTGCGCGGGGTGCTGGCGCTGGTGGCGCTGGCGGCGAGCTTCATGGTGCTGACGCTGTTCATCCTTCCGGCGATCCTGCAGGGGTCCAATCCTCTGGTCGTGGCGGTGGTCGGCGGCAGCGCGATCATGCTGATTGCGCTGTACCTGTGCCACGGTCTGAACGCCCGGACATCGGTGGCGGTGCTCGGCACGCTCGCGTCACTGCTGCTGATCGGCCTGCTCGGATCGGTGTTCATCGGCTGGGCACTGCTGACCGGCAACACGGACGACACAACGGCGCTGGTGCACGGTCTGTACCCGGACATCGAGATCCGCGGCCTGCTGCTGGCGAGCATCATCATCGGCTCCCTGGGCGTGCTCGACGATGTGACGGTGACCCAGACCTCTGTGGTGTGGGAGCTGAAGGAGGCGGATCCGTCGACGAGCTGGCGCCGGCTGTACGGCGCGGCGATGCGGATCGGACGGGACCACATCGCATCCGTCGTGAACACGCTTGTACTGGCCTACGCGGGCGCGGCGTTGCCTTTGCTGTTGCTGTTCTCGATCGCACAGAGCAGTGTCGGCACGGTCGCCACGAGCGAGGTGGTCGCGACGGAGATCGTGCGCACGCTGGTGGGCAGCATCGGGCTGGTGGCCTCGGTGCCGCTGACGACACTGCTCGCGGCGCTGGTCGTCTCGGCGGACCGCAGAGGGCAGGGCGCGCCGGGGGCCGACTCCCGGATCGGTAGGCCGTCTGGCGGCGAGGACGTCACGGGAGGAGGGTCCGGGCGGCGCGGATCTCGCGGCAGGCGTCGTAAGCGCTGAGTAACCAAAGGGGTCGCGGTCAGCCGGCCGTCGCTTCCATGAGGATCCTGTCCACCACGGCCGCCAGGGTGAGGACGATCCTGGCCCCATCCGCGCTCAGATGGAGCTTGGTCGTGAACCCGCCGCGCGAGCGGCCCAGGCCCTCACCTCCAGCACCACCTCCACCAGGTCGGCGACGAGACTCTGCCACGGCGTCTCGACCTGGTGTTCTCCCGGAGCATCCCCCTTTGAATGGCTTTCCGGAATCATGCCGCAAGTTGCAGATGACTTGGGGCGACGAAGTCAGGTTCAGCTACTGTGAGGATCGGATACACATAACTGACAGCCATTCCTGACCTCGTCGTGACAACCTTCCGCTGCAGACGAATCTCCATCCGCGCCCCACTGGCTCCACGCTCCATAGTGAGGACTGCGGCGCTCAACGAGTCGAAAAATGCCCACGATGATGAAGTCAGTACGAACATCCCTACTTCGGGTGCCGCGGCGAGCCTGAATGCGAGACGGGAATCCGGTTTGGGTCCCTGACCGGATCGAGCGGCGGCCTTTCGGTCGAAGAGCGACTCGGGACAGCCGCAAGGGTCACCTGCGTTGTCCATCGGCTCAAGGACGTTGGATCCATCGCAGACATGAATCGGTCCCCGCCCATCTCCCAGCTCCAGCACCATACGGTTGATCACCGACCCGGGACCGTCGATGTTCACCCCGATCGCATCCCTGTCCAGCATCAGTTCAAAGGCTTCCTGTTGTCGATCACGGCTTCGAGGCCGGCCACCGTAGAGCCCAGAAACTGTGGCTGCCACTTCCTCGTTCGTTGTCGTCACCAGCCATGACGACAGGGCAACCGACCCTCCTCCACGTCGTTCCTCTTCGGCCCAAAGGCTGCCGACAGCAGCCCCCGCTGGGATTCCCTCAGCCACCACGTTCCACGTCCTCCTCTGCACAGCAAAGAGCCAGGGATCCGATGGTCGACGAAATCCGCAGCTTGGAGCAGCCGGGAAATTCTTGTAGTGCCCCTACGCGATTCCGGACGGATTCCGCTCCGGCCCGTGCATGACGCCGACCGCGTAACGGACGGGAGCTCCAGCCGGGAAGAGAGTGACCCGCACCCCGAAGTCCAGGAGGATCTCTTTGCGTGCTTGAACATCGGGTGCCTTGTGCCAGCGGTCCGCGACCGTCTCTCCCGTCGGCCGTTGGACCATCCCTGGCGGACGCTGCGGCTCGGACTCCAACACAGCCCGTTCACGTCCCAGGGCGGCGTACCGTTCCCGAAACCACTGGGCGTCATCAGCCGCGTCGTACAGGCCGGCCTCGCGGTCGGCCCGGAGCCGCTCCCTCGTTGCCTGCACTTCGGCGATGCGTTCCGGCACTCCGTTACCGGGGTCGTAGACGGTCTCGAAGATAGTGCCGTCACCGAATTTCTGCAGAAACCACTCCTCGACGTACTCGTCGAGGAGATGGGCGCGGATGAGCGGTGCGGGGCGGCAGTCCTTCGCACTCGGCCATCCCTTGTTCCGGGCGGTGCACGCATAGCGCGGTGGCACAGCAGGGCAATTCTGGGTCTGCGTGTACAGCCTGTGGTGGCACTGCCCGCACAGCGCCACCTCCGTGAGGAGGTAGTCGCGGTTGGTGCGGCGCCCCTTCCACGGAATGGCCCGGGCGGCGAGAGCCTTCTTCAATGCCTCGTGGGTCGCCCGGTCCCACAGGCCCTCGCAGAGCCGTACCGGGTTCCCCTCCTGGTCGATGACAGGCTTGCCGTTGTGCATCAGATATCCCAGGGCCGCCTCGGAGAGAAGTATGTTCCGCAGGCTCGTGGGGTGCCATGGCCGGCCACGCGACGGCTTCCCGTACATGACGGCCAAGTGGTCGACAGGCGCCGGCTCCCCCGCGCGGTTCAGGCGAGCTGCTTCACTGCTGGAGGTGTTGCGCTCAGGGTCGGCAAGGATGCGGCGAGCGACGAGCCTGATCACGGTGGCAGCGTGCGAGTGCAGTTCGACGTGGTCGATCTTGCCGCCCATCACCACTCGGACGTAGCGGAAGCCGTACGAGGGTTTCCCCTTGGGGCGTCCGGCAGCGCGTGTCTTGACGGTGGCGCTTCGATTCCGGCGCTGAATGGCGCGCAACTCCATCTGGGCGCCCCACGCCTCCATGGTGAAGCGGTTCTCGTCAGTGGTGTCGTTGAGGTCCCAGGGGCCCTCGTGGCCATACGTGACGAGCAGCTTTCCTTCGTCGCGCATCTTGTAGCCGGTGTTCAGACAGTCAACGACGTTGCGGCCGAGCCGGTCCACCGCTGCGGCGACGAGGCCGTCGTACGGCCCCCGCTCGTCGCGAAGCCACGGGCCGAGCTTGGGCCGGGTGACCGGGTCCGTGGCTCCCGATACCTCCCAGTCGTCAGCCCAGCCGATGATGTGCCCGCCGACAGATGCTGCGGCTGTCAGCACGTCCTCCCGTTGGCGCTCAGGGGAGGACGTGGCCAGCTTCATGCGGGACAGTCGCCGCACGCCGAGCAGGCACTTTCCGCATCCGTCGTAGGGTCGTTCGATCATGTTCAGGTCCGTACCGCGCAAGGTCTCTCCGTTTCGGGCACGCAGGGTACGGAGAATTCACGGCCACCCCCAGGACGATCTTGCTCAGCCCAGGAAGCTCAGTCGAACCTGACGGTTGACATTAGAGATGTTGGTGTCGACCAGGCAGACGGACTGCCAGGTGCCCAGTGCCATGTGGCCCGCTACCACGGGGAGGGTGGCGTGGGGTGGGACGAGGGCGGGGAGAACGTGGTCGCGGCCGTGGCCGGGGGTGCCGTGGCGGTGGCGCCAGCGGTTGTCGGCGGGCAAGAGGTCGTGCAGGGCGGCCAGGAGGTCTTCGTCGCTGCCGGCGCCGGTTTCCAGGACGGCGATGCCGGCGGTGGCGTGGGGCACGAAGATGTTCAGCAGGCCGTCGCGGCCGTCGGCTGCCTCGCGGAGGAACGCGGCGCAGTCGGCGGTGAGGTCGGCGACGGTTTCCGTGGAGCCGGTGGTGACGTCCAGGGTGCGGGTGGTGAATGCGGTGCTCATGCGATCATTTTCGTATGGACGGTGGGAGCTCGTCCGTACCCCCGTGGGGTGTCGTCGGCAATGCGGGCTCAATGCGCCGGCAACAAAGGTCCAGCAGCCGAGATGGTGTTTGACCCCTTTCGGAGCGCGCCGCTACGTTCAGCGACATGTCTACATCAGCGCCGCTCACCACGCGCGGTCACATCGACCTGCTGCGAGTGGCCTCGGGCTCGTGCCGCCGCGGGTGCGGCCGTTGCTGCCGCTGAGGTAACGGACTCAGCTTCCAGGTGACCGCGCCGGCCGCGCTGGACGACCACTGAGATGTCCGTACACCTGCACTGGTTTCTGCCGACCGGCGGCGACGGCCGGACCCTCGTCGACCGGCATGCCTACACCGACGGCGGGATTCGGCGTGATCGCATCGCCCGGTGAGCGGGGTGCGGGCCACGGACATCGAGTATCTGGCCCAAATCGCCAAGGCGGCCGAGCAGTTGGGGTTCGAGGCGGTGCTCACGCCGACCGGTACGTGGTGCGAGGACGCCTGGCTGACGACGGTGGCGCTGACCCAGGTCACCGAGCGGCTGAAGTTCCTGGTCGCGTTCCGGCCGGGGGTGATCTCGCCGGTGCCGGCGGCGCAGATGGCCGCGACCTATCAGCGGATCTCGCGTGGGCGGCTGCTGAGCTGGAGATCTCGCCCAATCTGTGGGCGGGGGTCGGTCTGGTGCGGGGCGGTGCGGGGACCGCGCTGGTCGGAAGCCATGCGGAGGTGGCCGACCGGATCGAGGAGTACCACTCCCTGGGCATCGAGCACTTCGTGCTCTCCGGTTATCCGCATCTGGAGGAGGCGTACTGGTTCGGGGAGGGCGTACGGCCGGAGCTGGGGGCCGGGGGCTGCTGGCGGCGGGTCCCGCTCCGCTGGCCGGCGAACCTGCGGCCAATGGCCGGCCGGCGTCGGCGCCGGGTGGGGCACCGCTGCTGATCGCCGGCGGTCGCTGACCGTCGGTCGGGGCGGGATGGCCGGGCCACTGGGGCGCGGTGCTGCCTCAGCGGACCAAAGAACCGCCGGCCCGGCGGGAAGACCTGACCTCCTCCCCCGGTTAGTAGAAACATGAACAACTCCGGGGTGCGTGCGGTCGAGGTCGTGGTGGTCGGTGCCGGGCAGGCCGGTTTGGCCGCCGCCTTTCATCTGCGGCGGATCGGCTATCGGCCCGACCGGGACTTCGTGGTGCTCGATCACTCGCCACGGCCGGGCGGTGCCTGGCAGTTCCGGTGGCCCACGCTGACGTACGACAAGGTGCACGGGATGCATGCGCTGCCGGGCATGGAGCTGACCGGCGCGGATCCGCGGCGGCCGTCGTCCGAGGTGATCGGCGGGTACTTCGACAGCTACGAGCGGACCTTCGGGCTACGGGTGCACCGGCCGGTGAGCGTGCTGTCGGTGCGCGAGGGCGGTGCGGATCCTTCCCGGACGGAGTCCACCGGAGCCCTGGAGCGAGGGCGGCTGCTGGTCGAGACATCGGAGGGGAACTATGCGGCGCGGGCGCTGATCAATGCGACCGGGACCTGGGACCGGCCGTTCTGGCCGCGGTTCCCCGGGCAGGAGATCTTCGGCGGGCGTCAGCTGCACAGTGCGCAGTACCGGGGCCCGGAGGATTTCCGTGCGGCACGTGTGGTGGTGGTCGGCGGCGGGACCTCGGCCGTGCAGCAGCTGCTGGAGATCGCACCGGTCGCGGCCGCCACGACCTGGGTGACCCGCCGGCCTCCGGTGTTCCGCGCGGGGCCGTTCGGCGAGGAGCAGGGCCGGGCCGCGGTCGCCCTGGTGGCGGACCGGGTCCGGCAGGGGCTGCCGCCCCGGAGCGTGGTGAGCGTGACCGGCCTGCCGATGACCGAGGCGATCCGGCGGGGCCGGGAGAGCGGCGTGCTGGAGCGGCTGCCGCTCTTCGAGCGCCTCACACCCACCGGGGCCGTCTGGGGCGACGGGCGGACGGTCGAGGCCGACGTGGTCCTCTATGCGACGGGCTTCCGCCCCGCCCTCGACCATCTCGCCCCGCTGCGGCTGCGCGAGCCGGGCGGCGGCATCCGGATGGACGGCACCCGCGCGCTCCGTGACGCGCGGGTCCATCTCGTCGGGTACGGGCCGTCGGCGAGCACCATCGGCGCCAACCGCGCGGGCCGGGCCGCGGCCGTCGGCATCCACGGACTGCTGACGGAGGATTCTCAACCCGCCGGTGGAGAGACGGAGTTGGCGGGCAGCCTGGCCTCGTAGGCCGAGGCCGCGTGCTCGACCAGACCGATCAGTACCTCCTTGCAGGACGCGCGCTCCCGGGCGTCGCACAGGAGCACCGGGGTCGCCGGATCGAGGTCCAGGGCGCGTGCCACCTCCTCGGCCCGGTGGGCGCGGACGCCGTCGAAGCAGTTGACGGCGACGACGAACGGGATGCTGCGGTGCTCGAAGTAGTCGATGGCCGCGAAGCTGTCGGCGAGCCGCCGGGTGTCGGCGAGCACCACCGCGCCGAGCGCGCCCTGCGCCAGCTCGTCCCACAGGAACCAGAACCGGTTCTGCCCCGGTGTGCCGAACAGATACAGCGCCAGGTCGTCGTGGAGGGTGATCCGTCCGAAGTCCATGGCCACGGTCGTCGTGGTCTTCTGCTGGACCCCGTCGAGCCGGTCGACCGGGCGGCCGGCCTCGGTCAGCCGTTCCTCCGTGTTGAGCGGGCGGATCTCGCTGACGGAGCCGACGAGGGTCGTCTTGCCCACGCCGAACCCTCCGGCCACCAGGATCTTGAGGGCCATGAAGGAGTCAGAGCGCGCGGAGTCCATCGATCACTTCCCTGAGTATGTGCGCGTCGGGCAACTGGGCAGGCGGCACGGGACGGTTGACGCGGATCAGTCCCTCGGCCAGGAGATCGCTCAGCAGCACCCGGACCACCCCCAGGGGCAGCCCGGAGTCGGAGGCGACCTCGGCGACCGGGCGGGGGCGTTCGTCGCACAGCCGGTAAATCGCGTGCTGCTCGGGCGACAGCGTGGGGGCCTCGTCCGGCCGGGGCTCGGCCTGCACGACGGCCATCAGCTCGAAGGCCGCACTGCTCGGCCGGGCCCGCCCGGCGGTCATCGCATAGAGCCGGACCATCGGCCCCGCTTCGTCGTCGTACCAGCGCGGGGTGGAGTCGGTCATGGGTGGCCGGTCACTCCGATCCCGCGCGTACGGGGGTACCGAGGTGGGCGCCGACCCGCTTGACGAGCCGGGCCATCTCGTAGGCGACCAGGCCGATATCGGCCTCGGCGTCGCCGAACACCGACAGACACGAACCGTCGCCGGCCGCCACCACGAAGAGGAAGCCGCCCTCCAGCTCGACCATGGTCTGGATGACCTGGCCGGCCGCGAAGTGCCGGCCCGCTCCCTTGGCGAGGCTGTGGAAGCCGGAGGCGATCGCCGCGAAGCGCTCGCTGTCGTCACGGGTGAGTCCGCTGGAGGTACCGACGGCCAGCCCGTCGCCGGAGAGCACCACGGCGGAGTGGACCGCCGGCACACGGGTGACCAAGTCGTCGAGAAGCCAGTTGAGTTCGCCGGAAAGCTGCTGGTCGCCGGTCATGGTGTTTCTTCTCCTCGTGACGGATTGTCGTTCGCCCCGTTCGGTTGCCGCGGGTCCTGCGGGTACGGCGGCTCGGGTGGCTCGCGCCGCGGCGCCGGCTGCGGGTTCGGCGGCGGAGGGGTGCCGCCGCGGCCTCGCGCCCAGCCGGCGCGCAGCGACGCCATGGTGGCGCGGGCCTGTTCCGGGGAACGCCGCGGTGCGGGTGTGCCCTCGGTGCGCGGCACCCACTCGGGCCGCTGGTCGGGACTCGTCCGCAGCTCCGGCGCGAGGTGGGCCTGGCGCACCCGGCGCGGCAGTGCGGTGTCCGCCTCCGCCGCCGCTTCGGACAGCGGGGCGGAGGCGGCGGGTGCGGGATGCTCGGCCGCGGGCCGCTCCGCCGCGGTGTTGGCCTCGGCGGGCGGGAGCGCGGGCCGGCGGGGCGCCGCGGCCACCGGCATCCGGTGTGCGGCCGTCCAACGCCGGTGGAAGAGCGAGGCACCCGCCTCGGACGGCTCGGTGCTCCGCGCGTCCGACGGCTCCTCGTCCGCTTCCGCGGCGAGCAGGGCATCGGGCACCAGCACCACGGCGGTGATGCCGCCGTACACCGAAGGCTGGAGGGCCACCTTGACGTGCCGGCGGTGGGCGAGCCGGTTGACGACGAAGAGGCCGAGCTGTTCGGTGTCGAGCAGGTCGATCTCTTCGGCGTCCTGGATGCGGCGGTTGGCCTCGTCGAGCGCCTCCTTGCCCATTCCCAGGCCGCGGTCGTGGATCTCCACGGCGATACCGGAGCCGACCCGTTCGGCGCGTACCTGCACCTTGGTCTGCGGGGGCGAGAACATCACCGCGTTCTCGACGAGTTCGGCCAGCAGATGGGTGAGGTCGGCCACCGCGCCACCGGCCAGCCGGGCGTCCACGACGGAGTGCACCTCGACCCGCGGGAAGTCCTCCACCTCGGCGACCGCCGCGCGTACCACGTCGAGCAGGGGGACGGGATGGCGCCAGCCCCGGCCTGGCGCGGCGCCGGAGAGGATGATCAGGCTCTCGGCGTGCCGCCGCATCCGGGTGGTGAGGTGGTCGAGCCGGAAGAGGTCCTCCAGCTCCACCGGGTCCTCGGTGCGGCGTTCCATGGTGTCCAGCAAGGCCAGCTGGCGGTGCAGCAGCAGCTGGCTGCGCCGCGCGAGGCTCACATAGACACCGGAGATACCGCTGAGCGCCTCGGCCCGGCCCGCCGCCGCCTGGAGCGCGGCACGGTGCACCGCGACCAGGGCCTCGCCGACCTGCCCCACCTCGTCGCGGCCGGGGCCGCGGTCGCCGAGCGGCGCGACGGCATCGATGTCCACCTTCTTGCCCGCGTGCAGCAGACGCATGGAGGCAGGGAGATCCCGGCGGGCGACCCGCAGCGCGGAGTTGCGCAGCTGCTCCAGCTCGACGACCAGCCGACGGCCGATCTTGACCGAGATGAGGAGCGAGAGAAGGACACCGGCCAGACCCAGGACGACGGCGATGCCGGGTCCGCCGAGGGTGTCGGCGGACAGCGGGTCGGCGTCCCCGGCGACCTCGGTGCTCGCGGCCCGCTGGGCGGCGCGCAGGTCGTGCAGGACGGTGTCGCTGACATCGGTCCAGTGCACGGCGGGGACGGCGGTGGCGGCAGAGGTACCCGCGCCGGCGTCCCGTACGGCGTTCTCGGCGGCGCGCAGTTCGCGGTACGCCGCGCCGTCCAGGATCCGGTGGTAGGCCGCGGCGTCCCGGGGCCGCAGATCGTCGACCGCGGCGTTGAACAGCGCGCGCTGGGTGTGCACCGCGCCGGTGAACGCATCGAACTGCCCCGGCGACATCCGGCCGGCCAGCTGGGCGGCGCCGATGACCGCGTCCTCACGGGCGAGCGCCTCGCGGGCCCGGGAGAGTTCCAGGACGACCCGCGCCTCCGAGGAGACCGCTGTCTTCTCCAGGCCGGTCAGCGCGCCGACGGTGGCGAACCCGTCCTCGATGACGCCGGTGTAGTCAGCGACCAGGCGGTCCCGGTCGGGCTTGTCGCCGTCGACACGGCCGCGCAGCGCGGTCAGCCCGTCGGCGTCGTGCAGCAGCCGGTCGATACGGCCGGGCAGCTGGGTGTCGGTGGTCTCCGCGTCCGCACTGCCGGCGACGATGCCGTCCCGGAGGGCGACCGCGGCGGAGTCGGTGGCCCGCTGCCGTTCCCGCAGCGTCTGCTGACGTCCGGGATCGGGGGAAGCGAGGGCGCGGGCCGCGGCGCTGCGCTCTTCCTGCACGGCGGAGACGAAGTCTCCGACCGGGGCGACGAGGGTGGCGTTGACGTCCTTGAGCCGCTGGAGGTCGGAGACATTCCGCGCGGTGGTGACGGTGGCGAACGCCCAGAGGGCGATCAGGGACACCACGGGAACCATGAGCAGCGCGACGATCTTCGCGCGCACCGAGCGGGGCATCAGGCGCACGCGGTAATCCGTGGCGAATTTCCAGGACTTGGCGGCCGTGGGCAGCGCATGCCGGGGGCGTCCGTTCCCGGGCGGGGCCTCCCCTGCGGGCCCGGATCGGTCCGGGGTCTGTCGTATGTGCATGAATTCCTCAACAGGTCTGACGAGATGCGGAGTTCAGTGCTCGGGCAGCGAATCGACGGAGGCGGCCGCGGCACGCTCGCGGGCGGTCGGGGACAATGCGACAAAGGCCGCCGTGAGGAAGAGAAACGAACCGAGGGCAACGGCCAGCGGAAAGACGAATTCCATTGCGGTGACCCCGGTCAACGGCGCCCGGCTGGGCGTCAATTCGATATGTACGGCAGCCATTCCGGTGTAGTGCATGCTGCTGACCGCGAGCCCCATGACGAGGGAGGCGAGGACCGCGCCCATGGTGCCCCGCACGGTGAGCGCGGCCCACAGGGCGGCGGTGGCGGCGCCGGCGGCGATGACGACCGAGAGCGCGACCAGCCCCGCGTCGAAGCCGACGTGCCCGTGCAGCCGCATCGCCGCCATGCCCAGGTAGTGCATGGCGGCCACGCCGACGCCGGTGCCCAGGCCGCCGAGCAGCAGCGAGCGCAGCCCGGGGGCGCCGTAGCCGACGGTGAAGACACCGGCGCCGACGACCACCATGGCGATCAGCAGGCTGAGCACGGTCAGGGGGACGTCGTAGTGGACCGGGCTGCCGGTGATCCCGAATCCGAGCATGGCGATGAAGTGCATGGTCCAGATGCCGGAGCCGATGGCGACGGAGGCGGTCAGCAGCCAATTGCGGCGTGAACGGCCGTCGGCCGCTCGCGCCCTTACGGTGCAGCGCAGCCCGAGGGCGGATCCCACGCATGCCATGGCATAGGCGAGGACCGGAGATATCCAGCCCGCGCTGAAGTGGTGCAGGTGGCCCACGGAGTTTCCTTTCGCGTATTCGGTTCGCGGCGACGGACGCTAACACGTGATCGTCTTGTGAAACTCGGACACCGGCACCGGGGGATTCTCGCGGGAATACGGAGTCCCTGACGCACCGTTTCGCTACCGGCGAGTTCAGTGAGCTCACTTCCGGGTATATGTCCATCATTGCCCGGGCACCCGGGGCTTCTGATTGCACGTCAATTCCGGGTGAATGCCGTCCGGCTCATTTCAGCAATGAGATCGGCAATGAGAAAGGTCACGCATTGCGCGACCACTATGCCCGTATGAGCCCGACCATGCCCTCTTAAAACGGCGGCAGGGGCGTCATATGGGGCATTGCGAAGACTCCACAGGATGCGAACACGCGAACGCGGGGCGCGTGTTCGCCGGTAAGCATGATCGAAGAGGAGAGGCCTTCAATTGACTCGCAGCGACGAGCCATGATGACGGGGCGCGAGCGACATGCCGCAGACAGTTACCGCGCCTCCGGTCGATATCCCCTGCTGGTCCGGAGAGTTGAGTCCCCGACTTCAAGGAGAAGAATCCCCATGGACATCCTCACTCACCTGCTGGCCCATGTCCTGAACCTCGTGGGTTGGCTCCTCTGACAGCCCGCACCCCCAAGGCGGGGGGCGGTCCTTTTCTGGGGGGGGGGGGGTGTTTTTTTTGTTGGTTCTTTCCTCCCATTTCCCCGCGGGGGTGTTGTTCGCGTTGGGGGGAAGAGGGGAGGCGCCAGAGACAGACCA
>NZ_JBVHZH010000037.1:0-51460 GCF_055574515.1 Streptomyces sp. NPDC029466 | reverse complement strand
TGTGGTTACCCCCCCCCCACCCCCCCCCCCCCCCCCCCCCCCCCCCCCCCTTCCCCCCCCCCCCCCCCCGCCTTCGTGTCCGCGGCTACTTCTCCAGCTCCCGCCGGGACGTCTCCGGCAGCGTCAGATAGACGAGGAACGACACCAGACACAGCCCGGCCACGTACCAGGGGAAGAGATCGGCGTGGCCGGCCTGCTTGAACCAGGTGCCGACATAGGGGGCCGTGCCGCCGAAGAGAGCGACGGTGAGCGAGTACGGGAAACCGATGCCGGCCGCGCGCACCCGCGCGGGGAACACCTCGGCGTTCACGGCCGCGGCGATCGAGGTGTATCCGGTGAGCAGCACCATGCCCGCGCACTGCACCAGCAGGAGCGAGACGAACGAGTCGGTGACCAGGTGCAGCAGCGGAACGGCCAGGACAGCGAAGCCCAGGGCGAAGCCGAGCAGCAGCGGTTTGCGGCCGATGCGGTCCGAGAGCAGCCCGCCGAGCGGCTGGAGCAGCGCGAAGAAGATGAGCGAGAGGGTCCCGACGGTGAGCGCCTCGCCCTTGTCGAAGCCCACGTTGACCTGCGCGTAGGTGGGCAGGTAGGTGGTCCAGGTGTAGTAGGCGATGGTGCCGCCCGCGGTGATACCGCAGATCAGCAGCGACTGGCGGGGGTGGCGGCGCAGCGCCTCGAAGAGGCCGGGGCGATCGGCCGCCCGCTTTTCATCCGGGGTCTCCCCCGCTCGGACGGAGGGGAGAGCTTGCGGAAGGGTCTCCTGGGCGCCGCGCCGGATCCACAGTCCCAGCAGGCTCAGCAGTGCGCCGATCAGGAAGGCCACCCGCCAGCCCCACTGTCCCATCTGCTGCTCGGTGAGCAGCATCGCGAGCAGCGCCGCGGTCCCGGACGCCAGCAGCTGGCCGGCGGTGGTGGACACGTACTGGAAGCTGGAGAACAGCCCGCGCCGGCCGGGCCCCGCCGATTCGACGAGGAAGGTCGTGGAGGCGGCGAACTCCCCGCCCACCGACAGGCCCTGGACCAGGCGGGCGAGGACCAGCACGAGCGGGGCGAGGACGCCGGTGGTCGCATAGGTGGGGGTGAGCGCGACCAGCAGGCTGCCGCCGCCCATCAGCAGGATGGTGAGGGTCAGTGCGGTCCGCCGGCCACGGCGGTCGGCAATCGCACCCATCAGCAGTCCGCCGACCGGCCGCATGAAGAAGCCGACCGCGAAGACCGCGAACGTCGAGAGCAACGGGACCAGGGAGTTGCCGGCGCCCTTCGGGAAGACCTGCTCGGCGAAGTAGACCGCGAGGAAGGAGTACGCGTACCAGTCGTACCACTCGACGGCGTTGCCGATGGAGGCCGCGGCCAGCTGCCGCAGCCGCGACGGCGGGCGGGCGCTGTCGGGCGCCCCGGCCTTGGCTATGTGTTCGGCGTTCGGCATGGTCCTCCGCTCCCGGTTCTTCTCCTCGCCCTGCTGCGGTGATCATGTCCCGGGTAAGCGGCCGGCCGCCAGGGGTTGGCGTGGCCGAAAGGAGAAGGCAACGTGCGCGTAGCACGGGCGGCGCTCGCGAGGCACGCGGCGTGGCTGGGCGTTCGCGGCGTTCGCGGCGCCCAAGACGTCCGGGCTGACCCGGGTTCGGGGGCCGCGGCCCGCAGGCCGGGCCGGGGATACCGGCCGGGAAGGGCTGCGACAGGTGTGCGACCCCGCTGTCAGTGGGGATTCCTACACTGATCGGGCTGCCCTTCGCACAGGCCGTGCGGGGGCGCGCGCCCGGGGGGAGGGAGCAGCAGATGGTGCTGCGGCAGGACTTACCACCACAGCGTTCCGGTGCGGCCGACCGCGCGCCCGTGGCGGATCCGGGCCCGCCGACCGACGCCGCCCCGCGGGCCCTGGCGCCGGCCCGGCTGCTGCCGTGGCTGGGGCGGCTGGGTGTGCCGGCCGCCGCGTTCGCCGTGTTTCAGGCGCTGTTGGGGATCCTGCCGCAGAATCTCGCGGGCGAGGCGGCGCGCTACTGCGTGGCGGCGACCGCCGGGTGCGGCGTCGGCGCCGTGGTGTGGCTGGCGGCGGCCCTGCTGCGGGCCCGCGCCGCGACCGCCTCCGCCGTACCACCGCCCGCCCCCGTGCCGGCGCCCGCCGGGTCGCTGCCGGAGCTGGTGGACGGCACCTACCAGGCGCTCCGGCGCGGTCTCACGGTGATCGAGGTGCCCGGCCGCGGACCGCTCACGGGCTGGCCGCACTCCCTCGCGGAGAGCGAACCGCCGGTGCATCCAACGGCGTTCGGCACGGCGTACGGGCTGCATCTGCTGCTGGACATCGCGCCCTGCGACGGCCGAATACGGGCCGGTGAGGTGGCCGAGACACTGTGGCGGCTGCGGCTTCCCGGTGGCGGGTGGGCCGCCCGTTCCCAGGGCAGCGGGGCGCGCCCCGAGGTGTCCGCGATCGTGCTGGGTGCGCTGGCACGGGCCGGTGCCGATCCACGGCTGCTGGAGGCCGAAATACGGTCCTGCGAGGTGCTGTGGGACCCGGACCACGACGCGTCGGGGCTGGCGAACACCTATGTGGTCACCAATGTGCTGCGGGGGCTGCTGCGGGCGGCGCCCGGGGCCGTCGCGCTGGACGGACTTCGGGAGGTGCTGGTCAATGGCGCCACGGCCGATCCGGCGCGCGGCCACCACCGCTGCTGGGGCGCGGCGCTGGCAACCGGCCACGGCAATCCGGCCCCGTCCGCGGTGCACACCGCGCGGGCGGTGGTGGCGCTGGACCGGGCCGCACGGGTTCTGGGTGAGGACGAACGGCAGCGTGCGGTGCGCGAGGAGGGGCTGCGCTGGCTGCTGGCCGGCCCGGCGGCGCCAGGGGGCGGCGCGTCCGATCTGCTGAACTGCCAGGAGGAGGTACGGCGGCCGGTGGAGGAGGATCCGCTGCATCAAGAGCTGCTGTCCGTACGCCACTTCGGGGCCGCGTGGGTGGCCCGTGCGCTGATGACGGATGGTGCCCGGCAGGTGGCGGCCGAGGAGGTGGGGTTGCCGGTGTGGGAGGCGCAGCTGACCGCTGCTGTGGCGCGGGTGCACGGTATGCAGCAGGGCGGGGTGTGGCGGTGGGACGACGGACCCATGGGCCATCCGGTGTGGATGGCCTATCAGGGCCTGTCGGTGCTGCGGCGGTACGCCCTGATGGTCTACCGGCCGTGAGGCGGCCCGGGTTCCGACGGGCGGGGTGCTGTCCTGGGCCGGTTCGGCTCGGGAGACGGGTGCGGGCCGGGGATCGGCGAAGGGGAGGCGGAGATGCAGGTCGAGGAGGCCCGGCGGCTGCTGGTGGAAGAGCTGGGCGCGGGGCCGGAGCCGCCGTCGCCCGAGTCGGCGCGCCGGGTGACCGCCCAACTGGCGCACCCCGGCACGCTCGGTCCGCTGGTGCGCCGATTATCCGTCGGCGATCTGGAGCTCGCGGAGTGCGTCCGGCTGTCGTACCGCCATGTGCTGGGCTTCGACAAGCTGTTGCTGCTGCCCGGTGCTCCCCGGTTCATGCTGCGGATCCACTTCTGGCACGGCGCGGCCGGCGCCGTCTCCGAGGACATCCACAATCACCGCTGTGCGATCGCCTCGGCGGTGGTCCGCGGCCGGGTGCGGATGGAGTGCTACGAGCCGGCCGCGGACGGTGTGCCCGCGGTCGCCTACCGGGAGACCATCGACGGCCCCGGCGGGGCCTGGCGCCTGCGGCGGGTCGGCGACGCACGGCTGCGGCTGCTGCGCACCGAGCAGTACGGCGCCGGGCGGAGCTATGGCCTGGCCGCCCGTACGCTGCACCGGGTGGTGAGCGAGGAGCCGACGGTGACGCTGTTCCTGGAGACCGCCCCACAGCGGTCGGTGACCGATGTCTATGTCAGGAGCCGCGGCCGTGTCAGGGACTGCGGCTCCGTCAGGAACATCGGTGATCCTGGCCGGACCGGCGGCGCCGGCCAGGCCACCGGCACCGGCCGGACCGGCGAGGCGCCGGCCGGCGGTGCGGTCAGGGCAGGCGCCGCCGAACGCGGGGATCCACCGCCCAAGACTCCGCTGTCGCCGGCCGTCTACCTTGCTGAACTCGACGCTCTGGCAGCCTCTTTGGGCTATTGAAAGGGGGCGGGCCCGGGTGCCCGAAGCGGGCCGTCATGGCGCGGAGCCCGGCGGCGTCCAGCCGGCCGCCGAGCGCCTGCCGGATCACCGTGAGGTTGTACGCGTCCACCCCGGCCTCGGCCAGCTCGGCGGGCCGCACCCACCGGAAAGCCTGGTCCGGGCTGGGCAGGACGACATCCAGGGTGAGCGGGCGGACGACGAAGTTCTCCTGATGGTTGTGGACGCGGCGGCCCCGGTAGTCGCTGAGGAAGCTGGTCGAGCCGGTGTGCGCGACGATGGTGCCGAGCAGCCCGGTCTCCTCCTTCAACTCCCGCAGGGCACCGCTCTCGGCGGACTCCCCGCGATCGAGCTTCCCGCACGGCACCCCCCAGGCGCCGGGCAGAAATCGCTCGCGGTAACTACGGCGGACGATCAGCACACGGGCGTGGTGCACCACCACCGCCGCGGCCAGATACGTGTCGGCTGCAATCTGGTTCATCGGACTTCTCGCAATCCGAAGAGACGGGCCTCAGGCCCGTGGCGGACGTCCACCGTACCGGCGATGAATCACCGGCGGACCGGTTCCGGAGCACCTGACACCCAGGCTTCCGGGCCCCCGGAGCGGCGGCACAAGCCCCTACCCCCGCAACTCCTCAAGACGTGCCAGCTCGTCGTGTACCGACTCCCGTTCCTGTGCGGTGAGGTGGACCGCGGCGGCCTCGGCGAGGGCGGAAGCGGAGGCCCGGTCGTCACCGAGGCGCCCGGCGACATCCGCCCGGAGTACGAGGAGGCGGAGCCGCTGCACGGGCGTGGGTCGCTCGTCCGCCATGTGCAGCACTCGGTCGATGATCTTCGCGGCGCCCGCGGGGTCGTCCTTCGAGTCCGCGAGGAGGGCCGCGTGGTGCAGGGCCCGGGAAAAGGTCCCCTTCGGTGCGGGCCGGTGGTGGTGGTCATCGCTGATCTGCTGCCCGATGCGCAGGCAGTTGCCGCCCGGATCGGTCACGAGGAACTGCCGCATACCGTGCGAGGTGTCCTTCAGCGACCCGATGCGCGGCAGTCCGCGGGTCGGGATTCTTCCGTACGCCGCCTTGAGCCCGGTCCGGAAGTCCTCGTGCAGCCCGTCGATGTCATCGGTACGGATATAGCAGGTGCTGTATGACTCCGCCGGGTCGTACCCCTTCATCCCGAAGAAGTGCAGCTGGATGCCGCCGCGCTGCACGACCGCGTACGGATTGGGGCTCTTCTGCTGGAAGGTCACCTCGAACCCGAGGACGGTGTAGAAGTCGAGAACGGGCTGGAGGGTCGGGCACGGCAGCATCGGAATGGTGTTCTCGGTCATGGTCGGGGAGTCTAGTCAAAGTTGAGTAGTGAGGGCGAGGGGTTTACTGGTGGTGGAGACACCAGGTTCAGCACACACTGTCGGTCATCGCGCCCTGCCCGCAGGCTGGTTGCCATGACACGACGCACCACCTTGATCACCGGCGCCACCCAGGGAATGGGCCGCGGCCTGGCACTCGATCTCGCCGCCCGCGGGGGCACCGTTCTGCTGCACGGCCGCGATCCCGCCCGTCTCGGGAAGGTGGCGGCCGAGGTACGCGCCGCCGCCCCCGGCTCCACCGTCCGCACCTACCTCGCGGATCTGGCCGACCTCGACCAGGTGTATGCGATGGCCGACCGGATCCGGGCGGCGGAGCCCCGGCTCGACGGAGTGATCAACAACGCCGTCGCCGGAGGGGGCACCGAGCCGCTCCGGCGCGAGGTGAGCCGGCAGGGACATGAGCTGCGGTTCGCCGTGAACCACCTCGCCCCGTACGCCCTCACCCGTGCGCTGCTGCCGCTGCTGACCGCCTCGGCACCGGCCCGCGTGGTCAATGTCGCCTCGATCGGGCAGGAGGCCCTCGACTTCGACAACCTCATGCTGGAGCGGGACTACGAGGGGCTGCGCGCCTACTGCCGGAGCAAGCTCGCGCTGATCATGGCGACCTTCCACCTGGCCGCCGAGCTGGCGGGGACCGGCGTCACGGTCAACACACTGCACCCGGCCCATCTGATGGACACCGACGGAGTGCGCGCGTACGGGCTGACTCCGGTCACCGGCATCGAGGAGGGGGTGCGCCCGACCGTCCGTCTGCTGCTCGATCCGGATCTCGACACCACCACGGGCCGCTACTTCGACCAGTTCACCGACACCCGGGCACATGCCCAGGCGTACGACATCGACGCCAGGGAGCGCCTGATGCGGCTGACCCACACCCTCATCGACCGGCCGGCTGCCGGACAGCCGTCACCGCGCCTCAGATGATCCGGCGCAGCAGCCGCTCCTTGGCCGTGGTGAAGGGCGGATAGACGGCCCGCACGGTGTCGGGGCGGAGCGGCTTGTCGAGAACGGCCTTGACGTTGCTGAACGTCTCGACCGAGTGCCGTCCGTGGTAGCGGCCGAGGCCGCTCTCGCCGACGCCGCCGAAGGGCAGCCCGGGGACGGTGAGATGGGCGTGCGGCAGCCCGAAGCCCACCGCGCCGGAGGAGGTTTCGGTGAGCAGCCGCCGTCTGGTCCGCCGGTCGGTGGTGAAGGCATAGAGGGCGAGCGGCTTGCCGTGGGCGTTGATGAAGGCGAGCGCGGAGTCGAGGTCGGGCATGCGCAGGATCGGCAGGAGGGGGCCGAAGATCTCCTCGGCCATGACGGGGGCGTCCGGTGCGACATCGGCGAGCACCGTCGGGGCGATGTAGCGGGCGGCGCGGTCGTGTCCGCCGCCGGTCACCACCCGGCCGTGGCCCAGCAGCGCGGTGAGCCGGTCGAAGTGGTGGTCGTTGACGATACGGCCGTAGTCGGGGCTGCGGGCGGGGTCCGGGCCGTACATGGTCCGGACGGCCTCGGTGAGGTGCCGCTCCAGGGCGTCGGCGGTGTCACCGATGGCCAGTACGTGGTCGGGAGCCGTGCAACTCTGCCCGGCGTTGAGGAACTTGGCCCAGGCGATCCGCCGGGCCGCGGTGGCGAGATCGTCCCCGGGGCCGACAAGTACGGGGCACTTGCCGCCGAGTTCCAGCGTGACGGGGGTGAGATGGCGGGCGGCGGCCGTCATCACGACGCGCCCCACGGCACCGTTCCCGGTGTAGAAGAGGTGGTCGAAGCGCTGCTCCAGCAGCGCGGTGGTCTCCCGGACCGCGCCTTCGACGACGGCCACGGCGTCCTGGTCGAGGTAACGCGGCAGCAGCCGGGCCAGCTCGGCCGAGGTCGCCGGGGCCAGCTCGCTCGGCTTGAGCACCGCGCAGTTCCCCGCGGCCAGCGCGCCCACCAGCGGCGCCAGCGAGAGCTGGACGGGATAGTTCCACGCACTGATGATCAACACCACGCCGAGCGGTTCGCGCACCGTCCGCGCCCGCGCCGGGAGCAGCGCCACGGGGACCGGCACGCGCTGCGGGCGCAGCCAGCGGCGCAGATGGCGCAGCGTGTGATCGATCTCGTTGGTGACGAAGCGCACCTCGGAGGTCAGCGTTTCGACCGGGCTCTTCCCCAGGTCACATCGTAGCGCCTCGACGAGTACGGGACCTTGCTCGGTCAACAAGGCGTGCAGGGCCGTTAGTTGACGGCGCCGCCAGCTCAAGGGCCGGGTCCGGCCGGTACTGAAGGTGTCCCGCAAGCGGGCGACGGTCCGCGCCGCCGCGTCGTTCGCGTCCGCCGCGCCCTGGGCCCTCTCGGCGAACAGGTGGTTCCGCACTGTGCCCCCTCCTCAGCAACGCAACGGTGCGTTGCGTTGCGAGGGTGACGGTAGCGCCCCAACCCCCCGTACGCAACGCACCGTTGCGTTGCGGCGCGACAGTTATGACTCTCGCACGAGGACCTGGGCCGGCAGCAGGGAACCGCCGCGCCTCACCGGCCCGGACCGGCGGCCTTGAGCGCCCGCCGGGCGAAGACGTCCTCGCGGCGGTCCTCCATCTGCCGCAGGGCGTCCTTGCGGTCCCGCTTGGAGAGCCGGTCAAGGTAGGTGTGGCCGATGAGGTGATCCGTTTCGTGCTGGAGGCACCGGGCGAAGTAGCCCGTCCCCTCGATGACGAGCGGGTGGCCGTCCTTGTCGAATCCGCGGACGACGGCACGGTCGGTGCGCGGAACCGCCATGGTGGCACCGGGCACGGACAGACAGCCCTCGAAGTCGTCAATGAGCCGGCGGCTCCCTGGATCGGGCAGCTCCAGCACCGGGTTGACGAGGTGGCCGACATGCCGGACCCCGGCGTCGTCCGGGCAGTCATACACGAACAGCCGCAGATCGACGCCGACTTGGTTGGCCGCCAGGCCCGCGCCGTCGGCCACATACATGGTGCGGAACATGTCGTCGATCAACGCCGACAGCTCCGGGGTTCCGAACGCGGTCACCTCCCGGCACCGACGGCTCAGCACCTCCTCCCCCACCACCGTGACCCGGCGCACCGCTCCCCGTTCCGCCTCCGCGGGCAGCGCCGGATACGAGTCAACCGGCCGGCCCTGCAGCCGCACCCGCCGGTCGACGGGACCGGACCGCTCGTGACGAACAGGCATGACTGTCTCCCCTTTTGCGCACGCCACAGATGCCGCGGAGGTCACCGCGACGGAATACCGGCAGCAGGACTGCCGCTTGCCAACTCCTTTGCAAAGTAGCAGACTTTGCAAAGTGACCGAAGATGACCTCAACGCCCCGGACGAGCGGACGGCCGGTACCGACGGCGCATTGCGCGAGCACGAAGTCCGCACCGCCCTGTTGGACCTGCTCGCCGAAGTCGGCACCGTCACGGCCACCGAAGCCGCCTCCCGGCTGGGCTACAGCTCGGGGCTCTGCTCCTTTCACCTGCGGCAGCTCGCCCGGCACGGATACGTCGAGGAGGCACCCCACAGCGGGGGCCGCGCACGCCCCTGGCGCCTGCGGCAGCACACCCCCGCTGCCGACGGACCCATGGAGAAGCAGTTCGGCGATCTGGCCCGGGGGCTGGAGGACGAGAGCTGGCAGCGGTGGCTGACCCAGCGGGAGGAGGCACCGCCCGCATGGCGCCACGACGAGGCCTTCAGCGCCGTCACCTACCTGACGCCCGAGGAGATGAGCCGGGTCGCGGACGTGATCCGGCGGGCGCTCGCGCCTTACCAGGACCGCGAACAGCGCCCCCTGGCCCGGCCCGACGGCGCGCTGCCGGTGGCCCTCATCACGCGACTGTTCCCGCTGCTTCCCCACCCGGGAGACGGCGCGGAGCGGGACTGAGGAGCCGCCGGCCGTCCCACTGGACGACCGGCCCCGTCCGTACGGTGCCCGAAGCGGAAGGCGGTGACCGGCAAGGGCCGGCGGGAAGCCGGAGCTGACACGGCTTCCCGCCGACGATTGAGTGCGGCGGCCACCCCGACCAATGAACTGGCCGCCGCGCCTTCGACCTTACCCGTGGGTCACTTACGGGGTCATCACTTGCTCGGCGACGGGGGTGAGGTATGCGTCACGCCGTACCAGCGCCGCATAGCGCCCGTCCGCGGCGAGCAGCTCGTCATGGGTGCCGCGCTCGGCGATCCGGCCGGCGTCCAGCACGACGATCTGGTCGGCGTCGCGGACCGTGGACAGGCGGTGCGCGATGGTGAGGGTGGTGCGGCCCGCGGACAGCTCGTCGATGGCCTGCTGTACGGCGTGTTCGGTGCGGGTGTCCAGGGCGCTGGTCGCCTCGTCCAGGACGAGGACCGGCGGGTCCCGCAGAATGGTGCGGGCGATCGCGAGGCGCTGTTTCTCGCCGCCGGAGAAGCGGTAGCCGCGCTCGCCGACGAGGGTGTCGTAGCCGTCGGGGAGGGCGGCGATGTGGTCGTGGATCTGGGCGGCCCTGGCGGCGCGTTCGATCTCCTCGTCGGTGGCGTCCGGTTTGGCGAAGCGGAGGTTGTCGGCGACCGAGGCGTGGAAGAGGTAGGTCTCCTGGGAGACCACGCCGACCGAGCGCGCGAGGGTGTCGAAGTCGAGGTCGCGGACGTCCGCGCCGTCGAGGGTGACCCGGCCGCCGGTCACGTCGTAGAGCCGTGGCACGAGATAGCTCAGGGTGCTCTTGCCGCTGCCGGTCGGGCCGACGATGGCGAGGCTGCCGCCGGCGGGGACGGTCAGATCGATGCCGTCGAGGGTGGCGGCGGCCTCCGGGTCGTAGCGGAACGTCACGTTCTCGAAGCGGACTTCGCCCCGCGGGGCCGGGATACGGACCGGCTCGGCGGGTTCGGTGATGGCGACCGGCAGATCGAGGTATTCGAAGATGCGCTGGAAGAGCGCGAGTGAGGTCTGTATCTGCACGCCGGTGGACAGCAGCGAGACGGTGGGACGCAGCAGGCCCTGCTGGAGCGAGACGAAGGCGACCAGGGTGCCGAGGGAGAAGACCGGGCCGCCGAACTGGAGGACCAGACCCGCCGCCCAGTAGATCAGTGCGGGCATGGCCGCCATGACGATCCCGATGGTGGCCATCCGCCAGCGGCCGGCCATGTTGGCGCGGACCTCCAGGTCGACCAGGCGCTCGGATTCGCCGGCGAAGGTGCGGGTGAGGGAGTCGGCGCGGCCCATCGTGCGGCCGAGCAGGATGCCGCTGACCGAGAGGGACTCGGTGACCATCGCGGACATGGCGGCCATCTGCTTCTGCCGCTGGGTGGTGATCTTCTTGCGTTCGTTGCCGACCCGGCGGCTGATCCAGACGAACAGCGGAAGCAGCAGCAGCGAGACGAGGGTCAGCCGCCAGTCGAGGGCGAGCATGGCGCAGACGGTGGCGAGGACGGAGGTCAGGTTGGAGACCAGGGAGGTGGCGGTGGAGGTGACCGTCGCCTGCATGCCGCCGATGTCATTGGCGATCCGGGACTGGACCTCGCCGGTGCGGGTGCGGGTGAAGAAGGCCAGTGGCATCCGCTGGAGCTTGGCGTAGACCGCGGTGCGCAGATCGTGCATCACCCGCTGGCCGACGGTGGTGGACAGCAGGGTCTGCAGCACACCGAACACGCTGGTGGTGACGGCGGTGACGATCATGCCGAGGGCGAGCAGGGTGAGCAGTCCGGTGCGCCGGCCGGGGATCGCCACGTCCAGGATCTCGCGGAGGAGGAACGGGGAGGCGACCGAGACCAGCGAGGAGGCGCCGACGAGCAGGCCGACGAGGGCGAGCCGGGCGCGGTAGGGGCGGAAGAGCGCGAGGATCCGCCGCAACGGGACCGGCTTTCCCGGGTCCTTGGGCGGTGGGGTCCACTGGGGTTCGTCGCTGCGCATGGGCTCCTTCGAAGGGGTGCGGAAGACAGGTGGTGCAGACGGGCGCACAAGCATCGTGGAGCTTAGCTCATTGTTACCTAAGCTCACAATGAATAAGATCCTGCTGTCCGCTATCCTCGCGGTATGCCCTCCCCCGAGCCGACGGTCAGCACCACCAACCTCGCCGAGCAGCTGGTACGGCTGACCCGCCGGATGCACCGCGCCCAGAAGCACCATCTGGAGCACCTGGACCTCGCCTTCACCCCCGCGCAGTCCCGGCTGCTGCGGATCGTCGGCCACTACGGCGACACCCCGCCACGGATGGCCGACCTCGCCGAGCGGCTGGAGGTCGTCCCCCGCGCGGTGACCACGCTGGTGGACGCGCTGGAGGACCGTGGCGCGGTGCGCCGGGTACCCGATCCGGCCAGCCGGCGGGTGATCCGGATCGAGCTGACCGACACCGGCCGTTCCACACTGCGGGCGTTGCGCAGTGCCCGGCGGGCCGCGGCGGAGGAGATCCTGGCACCGCTCACCGCCGAGCAGCGCGAGGTGCTCGGTGAACTGCTGTCCACCCTGGTCGACGGACCGGGGGCCGCGCAGTGAGCCGGGGCCGGTCCGGTGGACCGGTGGTGCACACCGTCCCACCGGACCGGCCCTGACACCCAGTCAACCGGAGGAGTGCCGCCATGCCCCTGCTGGAGCCGGACCCCCAGACCCTGCGGCCCACCGCCCCCGGCGGCCCGGCCCCCGACCGGGTGGCCGGCCCGCGGGCGTCCGGCACCCCCGAGCCGCTGCGCGGTGACCTGATCGCGCTGCTCGGTGCGGACAAGGTGCTCCACTCGCTCTCCGACCTGGTCCGCTATGCCTCCGACGCCAGCCCGTACCGCTTCGTACCGCAGGTCGTGGTGGTGGCCGAGGGCCTCGACGACATCTCCGCGGTCTTCTCCTACGCGCACGGCAAGGGCCGCAAGGTCGTCTTCCGGGCCGCCGGGACCTCGCTCAACGGGCAGGCGCAGGGCGAGGACATCCTCATCGACGTACGCCGGCACTGGACCGGCATCGAGGTGCTCGACGGCGGGGCCCGCGCCCGCATCCGGCCGGGCACCACCGTGCTGCGCGCCAACACCACGCTGGCCCGCTACGGCCGGCTGCTCGGGCCCGATCCGGCCAGCGCCGTGGCCTGCACGCTGGGCGGCGTGGTCGCCAACAACGCCTCCGGTATGACGGCCGGCACCACCCGCAACTCCTACCGGACGCTGGCCTCGGCCACCCTCGTGCTGCCCTCGGGCACCATCGTCGACACCGCGGAACCGGATGCCGACGCGGAGCTGGCGCACGCCGAACCGGCGCTGTGCGCGGGCCTGCTGGCGCTGAAGGCGGAGATCGAGGCGGATCCGGAACTGGTGGCCAGGATCCGCGCCAAGTACGAGATCAAGAACACCAACGGCTACCGCCTGGACGCCTTCCTCGACGGCACGACACCCGTGGAGATCCTGCGCGGCCTGATCGTCGGCTCCCAGGGCACCCTCGGCTTCCTGGCCGAGACCGTCTTCGACACCCTGCCGCTGGACCGGTACACCTCCAGTGCGCTGCTGTTCTTCCCGACGCTCGGCGCCGCGGCCGCGGCCGTACCGCGGTTCAACGCGGCGGGCGCACGGGCCGTGGAGCTGATGGACGGCAACACGCTGCGCGCCTCGGTGCGGGTGGCCGGGGTGCCCGCCGACTGGGCGGCGCTGCCCAAGGAGACCACCGCGCTGCTGGTGGAGTTCCGGGCGCCCGACGAGGCGGGCCGGCAGGCGTACGAGCGGGCCGCGGCGCGGGTGCTGACGGAACTGGAGCTGGTCGCGCCGGTCCCGTCGGTCACCAATGCCTTCACCCGGGACGCGGGGGCGATCGGCGGCTACTGGAAGGCCCGCAAGGCGTTCGTGACGGCGGTGGGTGGCTCCCGGCCGCCCGGGACGACGCTGATCACCGAGGACTTCGCGGTGCCGCCGGCCCGGCTCGCCGAGGCCGGGACGGCCCTGCTGGAACTCCAGTCCCGGCACGGCTTCGACGCGGCCGTGGCGGGCCACGCCGCACACGGCAATCTGCACTTCCTGCTCGCCTTCGACGCCTCGGAGCCGGCCGAGGTGGCGCGCTACGCGGCGTTCATGGACGAGTTCTGCCGGCTGACCGTGGAGCGCTTCGACGGATCGCTGAAGGCCGAGCACGCCACCGGCCGGAACATCGCGCCGTTCCTGGAGCTCGAATGGGGCCCGCGGGCAACGGAGTTGATGTGGCGGATCAAGGAGACCGTGGACCCGCACGGCATCCTGGCGCCACGCGTCCTGCTCGACCGCGACCCGCGGGCGCATCTGCGCGGTCTGAAGACCCTCCCCCGGATCGAGGCCCGCGCCGACCCGTGCATCGAATGCGGTTTCTGCGAACCGGCCTGCCCCAGCGGAGACCTGACCACCACACCCCGCCAGCGGATCGTGCTGCGCCGCGAGATGCTGCGCCAGCCGGCCGGCTCCCCCGTCACCACCGCACTGCTCGGCGCCTATGGCTATGACGCCGTGGACACCTGCGCCGGCGACTCGGTCTGCCAACTGGCCTGCCCGGTGGGCATCGACACCGGCGCCCTGATGAAGGACTTCCGGCACCTGCGGCACACTCCGCGCGAGGAATGGATCGCCGCGCAGTCCGCCCGGCGGTTCAAGGCCGTCGAGCGGGGGGCGCGGCTGGCGGTGGCCGCCGCCGGCCGGATCGGCGACCGGCTGCTGCGGCCGGTGACCGGCGCCGCCCGTAAGGCCGTACGCCCCGACCTGGTGCCCGAGTGGCTGCCGCGGATGCCCGGCGCGGCGCCCCGTACGCGGCCGGTGACCCGGCGGGCGGGCGCGGTCGCGGTCTACTACCCGGCGTGTGTGAACCGGATCTTCGGGCCGCCCGCCGGGTTCCCCGGGCTGTCGCTGCCCGAGGCGGTGGTGACGGTGTCGCGGCGGGCGGGCCGCCCGGTGTGGATCCCGCCGGACGTGGCCGGCACCTGCTGCGCCACGATCTGGCACTCCAAGGGGTACCGGCGCGGCACCGAGGTGATGGCCAACCGCATCGTCGAGGCAGCCTGGGGGTGGACCGCGGGCGGCCGGCTGCCGCTGGTGGTGGACGCCTCCTCGTGCACCCTGGGCCTCGCGCATGAGGTCGTGCCGTATCTGACGCCCGGCAATCGCGCGCTGCACGAGGAGCTGACCGTCGTCGACTCGGTCGTCTGGGCCGCCGAGGAGCTGCTGCCCCGTCTGGAGACGGTGCGCGCGGTCGGGTCGGCGGTGCTCCATCCGACCTGCGCCATGCAGCACTTGGGCAACGCGGCACAGCTGCGCCGGGTCGCCGGGGCCTGTGCGCGGGAGGTCGTGGTGCCGGACGAGGTGGGCTGCTGTGCGTTCGCCGGGGACCGCGGGATGCTGCACCGGGAGCTGACCGAGTCGGCCACCGCGAAGGAGGCGGCGGAGGTGACCGCGCGGCACTTCGACGCGCATCTGTCGGCGAACCGGATGTGCGAGGTCGGGATGGACCATGCGACGGCGGGCCGGGGCTATCACTCGGTCCTTCAGGCGCTGGAGCTGGCCACCCGGCCCGCCTGAGGGTGTCGCCGGGCGGCGTCCGGCCCGCATCCGCCGGAGCGTCAGGCCCACCGGCGGATGCGGGAGTGGGGGTCAGCGCGCGACGTGCAGCGCCACCGCTCCCCTGGCGGGGACCGAGAGCTGTGCCTTGCCGTCGTCTCCTACGGTGACCGTGTGGCCGTCGCACGAAGACGGTGCGGCCGCCACGACATTGCAGTAGGTGCCGGCGGGCAGTGAGGTCGCGAAGGTCTGCTTCAGCTCCCCGGCACCGTTGTTGAGGGCGACGAACCCCTTGCCGTCCCGGCCGAAGGCGATCGCGCTGCCGCCGTTGTCCCACCAGTCGGTCAGCTTCGCCGAGCCCACCGCGTTACGGAAACCGACCATCCCGGTGACCGCCCGCTTGGCGTGCTGACGGGTCCAGCCGTTGTTGCCGCTGGGCGGTCCGGCGTCCTTGTCGGACCACTCGTAGCCGGAGTAGACATTCGGCGACCCGTAGGGCGAGGCGAGCATGAAGACATGGGCGAGCGTGTATGCCGCGCCGTCCTTGTAGGTGAGCGTCGAACCGTTGCGCTCGGTGTCCCAGTTGTCGACGAAGGTACGGGCCTTGTCGCTGCCGAGCTTGCCGTCCGCGACGGACTTGAGCTGGGCGAGATTGCCACCCTGGAAGGCGCTCTTGAGGTGGTGACCGTAACGGAACTCGTCCACGTCGCCGTTGCCGGTGTACTCCTCGGGCTGCACCGCCTCACCGGCGCCGTGGATGACTTCCTGCACCCAGTAACCCGGGGCGCGCATCTTGCTCTTGATGGCGGCGAGGTCGGCGGCGGAGATGTGCTTGGCGGCGTCCACCCGGAAGCCGTCCACGCCCAGTGACCGCAGGTCGTCGAGGTACTTGGCGAGGGTGGTGCGGACGTAGTCACGGCCGGTGTCGAGGTCGGCGAGGCCCACCAGTTCGCAGGTCTGGACGTCATTGCGGTCGCCGTAGTCGGAGATGCTCTTGCGGCAGCCGTGGAAGTCCTGGTCCTGATAGGTGCCGGGGTAGTCGTACTTGGTGTACTTGGTGCCGCCGGTGCCCGTACCGGAGCCGGCCGCCATGTGGTTGATGACGGCGTCGGCGACGACCTTGACGCCCGCTCCGTGGCAGGCACGGACCATCGAGGCGAACGCGGCCCGGTCGCCCAGCCGTCCGGCGATCTTGTAGCTGACGGGCTGGTAGGAGGTCCACCACTGGTCGCCCTGGATGTGCTCGGAGGCCGGTGAGACCTCGACATGGCCGTAGCCGGCCGGGCCGAGCTCCTCGGTGCAGGCCTTGGCGACGTCCGCGTACTTCCACTCGAACAGCGTGGCGGTGACGGTCTTTTCGCCGGGCGGGGTGGCCTGGGAGGACCACGGCGCGAAGGTGGCGAGGCCGGCCGCGGCCAGCACACCGGCCAGCGCCCCGCCCAGCACACGGGAACGTTGCTGCATCTTGCGGCTCCTTGGTCATGGGGCGCGGCAGCGCGCACCGCGCCCACGAGAGCAGCCACGCGCCGGGCCGCCGTGGGGGGATTTCCGTACCGGAGCCTGCCGTTTGCCTTGTGGACACGTCAAGGCTTTCTGCAAGGCTTTTCAGTGCCTTGCGAAAGGTCGTGACGGCGGCGCGTCCGGCCTTGCCGTGATGGATCCGCTCTTGCGGCAAAGAGTCCAAGCGTGCCGTAACAAGAGTCCAATCGGCCCTCTTGTGCCTCGGGCCGACGGCCGACAGGGTCCTGACCGAGGTTCACGTATGCCCCGGCACCCCACCGTTCCTGGAGGACCGATGAACGAGGCACCATCGCAGAACCACGACCCCAACGAGGCCGGTCCGAGCCGCCGTTCGGTCCTGTGGACCGCCGGTGCGGCGGGCGCCGGACTGGGGCTCGGCGGCCTCTCGGCCGGACCGGCCGCGGCGGCCGCACCCGGCGCGGCAGCTCCCGCGACCGCCGCGGCGGCGCCCCGCGCCACCGGCCGGACGATGATCGGAGTGCCCTTCGAGCGGCGCGGCACCGTACGCGTCGGCATCATCGGCCTGGGCAACCGGGGCGGCAGCATGATCGACCTGTTCCTCGCGGTGCCGGGCGTCCGGGTCGTCGCCCTGTGCGACCCGGTGAAGGAGAAGACCGCCAGGGCCGCCAAGAAGGTCACCGACGCGGGGCAGCCGGCGCCCGCCGTCTACACCAAGGGCGACCATGACTTCGAGAACCTCTGCAAGCGCGGCGACATCGACTTCGTCTACGCGGCCACGCCCTGGGACTGGCACTTCGACATGGCGAAGACCGCGATGCTCAACGGCAAACACGTAGGCGTGGAATGCCCCCTGGCGCTGCGGCTGAACCAGCTGTGGGAGCTGGTCGATCTCTCCGAGCGCACCCGCAGACACTGTATGCAGCTGGAGAACTGCTGTTACGGCAAGAACGAGATGCGGGTGCTGCGGATGGCCCATGCCGGCCTGTTCGGCGATCTGCTGCACGGCGCCGGCGCGTACAACCACGATCTGCGCGGCCTGATGTTCGACCCCAAGTACTACGAGGGGCCCTGGCGCCGGCTGTGGCACACCCGGCTGCGCGGTGACCTCTACCCCAACCACGGGTTCGGTCCGGTCGCCAACTACATGGACATCAACCGCGGCGACCGCGCCGTACGCATCTCCAGCTTCGGCACCCCCGCGCTGGGTCTCGCCGCCTACCGCAAGGAGCACATGCCGGCGAACGACCCCAGCTGGAAGGAGTCGTACATCGAGAGCGACCGGACCATCAGCCTCGTCCAGACCGCCAAGGGGCGGGTGATCCGGCTGGAGCACGATGTCTCCACCCCGCACCCCTACAGCCGGATCAACAGCCTCGGCGGCACCAAGGGCGTCTTCGAGGACTATCCGGAGCGGATCTATATCGAGCCGGACCAGAGCAACGACGAGTGGGGCGACTTCAGCAAGTACGCGGAGTGGGACCACTGGCTGTGGAAGGAGCACGCCAACCCGCCCGGCGGGCACGGCGGCATGGACTACATGCTGGTCTTCCGGCTGATGCAGTGCATGCGGCTGGGCCTGGTACCGGACTTCGACGTCTATGACGCGGCGACCTGGACCGCTCCGGTGCCGTTGAGCGATCTGTCGATCAAGGCGAAGGGCGCGCCGCAGGAGATTCCCGACTTCACCCGCGGGCTGTGGAAGAAGGCCCGGCCGGGGATGGATTCGAAGAAGCCGGAGGAGTAAGAGGGAGCGGCGCTCCGGGGCCCGGCGGGCGGTGGTGGCGCGCCGGCCGGGCCCGGCCCCGTCCCCGGCCCCGGCCCCGCCCCGGCTTCGTACGTCCCGTACGTCCCGTGCGCTCCGTGGCGCCGCTCAGGCCGCGAGGTGCGCCTTGTCCCCCATGACGATGACGGGGTGCCGCGCCGGATCGAGGGCGCGCAGCAAGGCCCGCATCCCGGCCTTCGGGACGCTGACGCAGGCGGATGTGCCGCTGCCGTGGTCCAGATGCAGCCAGACCCCGCCGCCCTTGGACTGCCCCTGCGGCCGGGTCGGGTCCAGCGGGGAGGTCCCCTTGACGCGGTTGTAGTTGATCGCGACGACGTAGTCGAAGTCGTGGCGGGTGTTCTTGGACCAGTACGACGGCGGGGTGAACGCCGAGGAGTGGGTGTAGGGCAGCTTGGCGCCGGGGTCCGGGAGCACACCGCCCGCATCGGTCAGCGGGAACACGCCCACGGGGCTGCGCTTGTCCCCCTCGTGATGATTCACCGTCCAGCCGCGCCGGCCGTTGTGCCCGCCCCAACTCGCCTTGCGGTCCCAGCCGTTGGCGTTCTTGTCGTAGAGGACGACGGTGGCGTCGGCGGAGTTCACGCCCGCGCCGTAGACCGCCACCACCTGCCGGGAGGCGGCCGGGATCCGGGACCGCAGGGCCGTGCCGACCTCGGGGATGTTCTTGAGGTGTGTGGTGGACGACCCGCCGCGGGCCGGGCCGCCGGGGCGCTCCCCCTTCGCCGCACCGTCGTCCTTGCCGCCGCCGTCCCGGCCGCCGCCCGCACCGCCACAGCCCGCCAGAAGAACCAGCCCCGCCGCGGCCACCGCCGCCGTCCGTATCGCACTGCCCGCTGTCCGCATGGCCCCATGGTCGCACCCTGCATCCGACGCCCGGTCAGCACTCGCCCGCCGCGCACCGACCACCGGCCACCAGTCACCAGCCGCCAGCCGCCAGCCGCCAGCCGCCGCACGATTGTCCGAATCGCGTGGTCACAGCGGAAAAAACCGTTTGAAATCCGCCCAGTCCGCGGGCCAATCTTCCAGGACCTCCACCGGCGACGAGACATCCGCGGAGGGGCATTTCGCCTGCCGGGACGGCCTGCTGCCGCCCCTTCACCACGACTCCGGCTGGGACACCATGCACCTTCGTGACCTTCCGCACCCCGACCCGGGCGTCCCGGACGTCCGTACGGGCGGCGCCTTCCTCCGGTGGCTCTGCCGCCGGCAGCTCGGCGGCCAGCTCAAGGCCCTGGCCTGGGGGCTGGTGAACATCGGCGCCATCGCCGCCTCCCCGCTGCCGGTGGGCCTCGCCGTGCAGGCCGTGGTGGACCGCGACGGCGGGCGGCTCCTCCTGGCCGGCGGCCTGATCCTGGTCCTGGGCGCGCTGATCGCGGCCGGCGATACCATGCTGCACCGCGCGGCCGTGACCAACTGGATCACCGCCGTGGCCCGGATGCAGCAACTGCTCGCCCGCAAGACCACGGAACTGGGCTCGGTCATGACCCGGCGGGTGGCGGCCGGCGAGATCGTCACCGTCAGCACCGGCGACCTGGAGAAGATCGGCTGGTTCGTCGAGGCCCTCTCCCGGTTCGCTGCGGCAGCCCTGACCACCCTCGGCGTCTCCGTCGCCCTGGCCTTCTACCAGCCGGAACTGGGCATCCTGGTGGCCGTCGCGGTACCCGTACTCGCGCTGGCCGTCCTGCCGCTGCTGCCGCCCGCCACCCGGCGCGCCGACGCCCAGCGCGAGAAGGCCGGCCAGGCCACCGAGCTGGCCTCCGACACCGTCGCCGGGCTGCGGGTGCTGCGCGGCATCGGCGGCGAGGAACTCTTCCTCGGCCGCTACCGCAGCGCCTCCCAAGAGGTACGCAAGGCCGCCGTCCGCAGCGCCCGGATGTGGGCCCTGATCTCGGCCCTCCAAGTACTGCTGCCGGGCCTGCTGCTCATCGCGGTGGTCTCGTACGGCGCCCGGCTCGCCCTCGACGGCACCATCGCGGTCGGCGATCTCGTCACCCTCTACAGCGCGGTCACCTTCCTGCTCTTCCCGCTGCGCCGCTTCGAAGAGATCGCCCAGGCCTACTCCTTCGCCAAACCCTCCGCGAAGCGCACGGCCCGCGTCCTGTCCCAGCACCGCCCGGCCGGCGGACGGACCGGGGACCGCGGGACGCCGCCCACCGGCGCGCTGCACGATCCGGTCAGCGGTCTGACCGCCCCGGCCGGCCGGCTGACCGCGGTGGTCTGTGGCGACCCCGACGCCGCGGGCCGGCTCGCCGAACGCCTCGGCGGACACCCGCCGCGGGCCGACGAGGACGGCGCGGACGGCGCCGGGCTGTCCGTCGTCCTCGGCGGCACCCCGCTGGACGACCTGCCACGGGACACCGCCCGCAGGGCCGTACTCGTCCAGGACAAGGACCCGATGCTGCTCTCCGGCACCCTCGGCGAGCTGCTGGACGTCCCGGCCTCCGGGCGGGTGGGCGCCACGGACGCGCTGGCCGCGGCCCAGTGCGGCGATGTGCTGACCGCGCTGGCCCAGGCCTCGGTGGACGACTCGGGCGACCCGATGCGGACCTACATCACCGAGCGCGGCCGGTCGTTGTCCGGCGGGCAGCGACAGCGGCTGGCACTGGCCCGGTCGCTGGTCACCGACCCGGAGGTGCTGGTGCTCGACGAGCCGACCAGCGCCGTCGACGCCCACACCGAGGCCCGGATCGCCGACGGTCTGCGGACGATCAGGACCGGCCGGACGACGGTCGTGTTCACCTCCAGCCCGCTCCTCCTGGACCGGGCCGAACAGGTGGTGTTCCTCCAGGAGGGCAAGGCCGTCGCCACAGCCGGCCACCGCGAACTGCTGCGCAGCCACCCCGCCTACCGCGCGGTCGTCACCCGCGAAACGGACCCCGAGCCGGCGCTGTCGACCGGCCAGATCGAGGAGACCGCATGATCGGCCTGGCGCCTCCGGCATACGATCCGAACGCCCCGCAGACCCTTACGACGCTCCCCGTCGGCTCACCGGCCACCGTCCGCAGCTACGTCCGCGGCCTGATCCGCCGTCACCGCACCGCGTTCACGGTACTGATCGCCGTCAACGCGGCCGCGGTGATCGCCTCCATGGCCGGCCCGTATCTGCTCGGCGGCATCGTCGAGGACCTGTCCGCGGGCGCCCGCGATATCCCCCTGGGGCGCACGGTCGCGGTGTTCGCCGTCGCGCTGGCCGCCCAGACGGTGTTCGTCCGTATGGTCCGGCTGCGCGGGGCGATGCTCGGCGAGCGGATGCTGGCGGATCTGCGGGAGGACTTCCTCGTACGGTCGGTGGCGCTGCCGCCGGGCGTACTGGAGCGGGCCGGCACCGGCGATCTGCTGTCGCGGATCACCACGGACATCGACCGGCTCTCCAGCGCGATGCGCGAGGCCGTACCTCAGCTGGCCATCGGCGTGGTGTGGGTGGCGCTGCTGATCGGCGGGCTGACCGTGACCGCGCCGCCGCTGGCCCTGTCCGTGCTGATCGCGCTGCCGCTGCTGACCGTCGGCTGCCGCTGGTACTACAAGCGGGCGCCGGGCGCCTACCGTTCGGAGTCCGCCGGGTACGCCGCGGTGTCCGCCGTGCTCACCGAGTCCGTGGACGCGGGGCGTACGGTCGAGGCCCACCGGCTGGGCGCCCGCCGGATCGCGCTGTCGGAGCGCCGCATCCGGGAATGGACCCAGTGGGAGCGCTACACGCTCTATCTGCGCTCGGTGCTCTTCCCCGTCATCGATCTGTCCCATGTGCTGCTCCTGGCCGCGGTGTTGCTGCTCGGCGGCGCGTTCGTCCTGGAGGGCTGGATCAGCCCCGGGCAGCTGACGACGGGGGCGCTGCTGGCGCAGATGATGATCGATCCGGTCGGCATCATCGTGCGCTGGTACGACGAGCTCCAGGAGGCCCAGGTGTCCATCGCGCGCCTCGTCGGCGTCCGGGAGATCGCCCCGGAAGCCACCGACGCGGACCGGCATCCGGACGGCCGGGAGGTCCACGCCGACGGGGTGAGCTTCGGCTACCGTCCGGACGTCGACGTGCTGCGCGAGGTCTCGCTACGGGTCCGCCCGGGGAGCCGACTGGCGCTGGTCGGTCCGTCCGGCGCCGGCAAATCGACGCTGGGCCGGCTGCTGGCCGGTATCTACGGGCCCCGGGTCGGCAGTGTCACCCTGGGCGGCGCCGAGCTCTCCAGGATGCCGGCCGAGCGTCTCCGCGAGCAGGTGGCGCTGGTCAACCAGGAACACCATGTCTTCGTCGGCTCGCTCCGCGACAACCTCCTGCTGGCACGCACCGGAGCGGCCGATGCCGAACTGTGGGCCGCGCTCGGCGCGGTGGACGCCGACGACTGGGCGCGGGCCCTGGACAAGGGGCTGGACACCGAGGTCGGCTCGGGCGGACACACCCTGACTCCCGCCCAGGCCCAACAGATCGCGCTGGCCCGGCTGGTACTGGCCGATCCGCACACCCTGGTGCTGGACGAGGCGACCTCCCTGCTCGACCCACGGGCGGCCCGCCACCTGGAGCGCTCACTGGGAAGAGTGCTGGACGGCCGTACCGTGGTGGCCATCGCGCACCGCCTGCACACCGCACATGACGCCGATGTGATCGCGGTCGTCGAGGAGGGCCGGATCAGCGAACTGGGCAGCCACGACGAACTGGTCGCCGCCGACGGTGCGTACGCGGCACTCTGGCGGTCCTGGCACGGCTGAGGTGGGGCCCGGCCGTGGCCGGTCGTTGCTGCCGTACGGCGACCGCTACGGAACGGCGGCGCAGACCTTGAAGTCCGCGCCGCCGTTCCGCTGTGCGGGACGACGGGTCAGCCGGCGGAGCCGCCGCGCATGGCCGTGCGCAGATCGCTCGTCTGCTGCGCCAGCGTCTTCAGGTCGATCTTTTTGAGGGAACGCGTGGACGCCCCGCCCACGCCGATCACGTCACCGACCGAGGTGCTGTCGGCCCAGATGCACAGGGGGATGTAGTCGCCACCGCCCTGGGCGACGCCGCAGCGCAGAACGGCTCCCTTCGCGTCGGGGCCCTGGAGAGCGAAGTCCTTCGGCGCGACGGCCATCGAGTTCGGGCCGAAGGCCGCCTTCACCCGCTGCGCGGGGTCGGTCACCGTACCCGTACCGGTGTGGACGCCGAGGGTGACCGAGGGCTTGTCCTGCGGGCGGTAGACCGCGTCGGTCTGGGTCAGGCCCTTCATCTCCGGGTACATCTCGGGCTTCCGCTTTTCCGGCGGGTACATCTGCGCGGTGCTCTTCGCGTCATAACGAAGTTCCGTCGGACCCGACTTCACCACCTTGGGGACGGCCAGCCCCTTGGGGTTGCTCTCCCCCTCGCCCGTGCCCTGTCCCTGCCCCGGGCCCTGGCTCGGTCCCCGTTCCTGGCTCTGCTCCCCGCTCTGACTCTGCTCTTGCCCCTTTCGCGCCTCGGGGTCGTCGCCGCCCCCGAGCTGTGACCACGCCAGGTAGCCGCCCCCGGCGAGCAGCACGACGGCGACCAGGACGACGGTGAGGATCAGTCCGGTGCGGCGCCGGGGAGGCGGCGGAGGCGGCGGCACGAAGCCCGGGCCCCCACCCTGGCCCGGCAGCCCGGCCGGCGGCGTCTGGCCGTTCTGCGGCGCGACCGGTGCGCCGGGGTAGGACGGCAGCGGGGCGCCAAATCCGGGTGGTGGTGTCTGCGGCGGCTGGTGGGTCACAGTTGTCGGTTCCCTCGTCATCGGTTGCAGGAGCCCGGACATCCTTCCGCATCGCTCGAAGTCACCGACGTCAGGGGGCTGGTGCGGAACAACCGGGCAGCCACCCACTCGGCCGGTGACCGACGCTCGTCCAGCCGGCGTCAGCTGCTCGTGAGGATGACGAGTCGCTGGGTCGCCCGGGTCATCGCGACATAGCGGTCGACCGTTCCTTCGATGCCCTGGCCGAACTCCTCCGGATCGATGAGGACGACCAGGTCGAACTCCAGCCCCTTCGACAGCTCCGGGGTCAGCGACCGGACGCGGGAGGTCGTCCGGACGGTGGGGTCGCCGATGACACAGGCGATCCCGTCGCTCTGCGCGGCGAGCCAGCAGTCGAGGACCGAGTCCAGATCCGAGGTGGAGCCGTGAACGACGGGGATGCCGCTGCGGCGGATGGAGCTCGGCACATTGGCGTCCGGGAGCACGGCCCGGATGACCGGCTCGGCTTCCGTCATGACTTCTTCCGGCGTCCGGTAGTTGATGCTCAGGGAGGCCAGGCTGACCCGGTCGAGACCGACCCGCTCAAGCCGTTCCTGCCACGACTCCGTGAATCCGTGCCTGGCCTGCGCACGGTCCCCGACGATGGTGAAGCTCCGCGACGGGCAGCGGAGCAACAGCATCCGCCACTCCGCGTCGGTCAGTTCTTGCGCCTCGTCCACGACGATATGCGCGAACGGGCCGGCGAGCAGGTCCGGTTCGACGGCGGGCAACGCGGACTCATCGACCAGGGTGTCCCGCAGGTCCTGGCCGCGCAGCATCGTCACCGCACCCTCGCCGTCGTCATCGGCCGCGAGCACATTGTCGATGACATCGGCCATACGCTCGCGTTCGGCGGCGACCGCGGCCTGGTGCCGGCGCTGTCGCCGTGCCGTCTCCGGGTCACCGAGCCGCTGCCGTGCCGCGTCCAGGAGCGGCAGGTCGGACACCGTCCAGGCGTCGGGAGCGTCCTTGCGCTGCAACTTCCGTACCTCGTCGGCGCTGAGCCACGGAGCGCACATCCGCAGGTACGCGGGTACCGACCACAGGTCTCCGACGAGATCGGCCGCTTCCAGCAGCGGCCAGGCGCGGTGGAGTGCGGTCACCAGTTCTTCGTCGCGCAGCAGCGACCTGCGGAAAACGTCGGGCGGCACATCACCGTCGTACTTGCCCCGCAGGATCGTGAGCAGCTCCTCCCAGATCTGCTCGCGCGCCTCGTTGTGCGGGGTGCCCGGTTCCGGTGCGTCGAATGCCTCGGCCCAGTCGTCGGCGCTCAGCCAGAGGTCGGCCCAGTCGGTCGTGACCGTCATCCCCTCGGCGGGCGGCTCCTCGTAGAGCCTGACGGCCGCCTCGATCGCCTGCACCAGCTTCGCGGACGACTTCAGACGCGCCACCTCCGGGTCGGCCTCGACCGCTGCGGTCGCGCCCTCGGCGACAAGGTCCCGCAGGGTGCACGTCTGCACACCCTCCTCTCCGAGGCTGGGCAGGACGTCGGCGACGTAGGCCAGGTAGGGGCGGTGCGGACCGACGAACAGCACACCGCCCCGACGGTGACCGAGACGGGGGTCGGAGTAGAGGAGGTAGGCGGAACGGTGCAGCGCGACGACGGTCTTCCCCGTACCCGGACCGCCGTCAACGACGAGAGAGCCACGGGAGCCCGCACGGATGATGGCGTCCTGGTCGGCCTGGAGGGTGCCGAGCACATCACGCATCCGTGCCGACCTGTGGCCACCCAGGCTCGCGATGAAGGCGGACTGGTCGTCGAGCGCGGCATGCCCGGCAAACACGTCCGAGGTGAACACCTCGTCCCAGTAGTCGCTGATCCGGCCGCGGGTCCACCGATATCTGCGGCGGCTGGCCAGACCCATGGGGTGGGCGTGGGTGGCTCCGAAGAACGGCTCGGCCGCGGGAGAACGCCAGTCGAGCAGCAGCCGGCGCCCCGCGCTGTCCGTAAGGCCAAGCCGCCCGACGTACACCGGCTCGGGGTCGTCCGCGCCCACCATGTGCCCGAGGCACAGGTCCAGCCCGAAGCGACGCAGTGCGCGCAGGCGCGCGGTCAGCCGATGGATCTCCGCGTCCCGGTCCATCGCCTGCCGGCCCACCCCGCCGGGCGCCCTGCGCTCGGCATCGAGACGGTCGGACAACTCGGCGATCACCTGCTCCAGGCTCTCCGCGAGAGCCGCGAAGTGCTGCTCATCGCCGCCGATCAGCGCCGGGTCGGCCTTGGCGGAAAGACGCTCGGGAAGGTCAAACACGCTGGTGGTCAGCGGGTTCACGGCATGGACTCCGATCTGCGGGCGCGCGGTCATGGCGCGCGGCAAGGTGTTGGGAATGGAGTGCGGAATGGGGTACGGAAACTGGCGGGCGGCGTGACGGGCGAGCTGCGCTTCGGCGGGCAGGGCACGGGGCGTCGTTGATTCAGCCCGCTGTGGTGGGCGATTCAGTTCGCCAGGGTCTCCCCACCAGCGGTTCAACGTCCCCGCGCGACCCACGCGACCTCTACGTGGAGAACACCCCACACACCACACGCACTTCACAGCCCCGTTTTCCTGCATTCCGGTTCAGGCCGGTGATTCTGCGGCACAACGGGGGCCTTGCCGCAAGCCCCCCAGTGCGCTATATCTTGAGAGTGGAAAGGAGCGGATATCTCCTTTCCTTTTCTTTTTCCTCCTCCGCGTTCTCCTTCTCCCGGCCTAGCGGGCGTTGCGATCAGTGGCGGGAAAAGCGTTGAAGGGATGAAGACCGGGCTGGTAGGCGGCAGTTGCCGTGACACCGCCCGAGGAGGTGAGACCCAGGAACGCTGTATCGGTGTGGGTGCGGTTCTTCGCCCGGCATCTTGGCCAGACGACCACCTCACCGCCCTGAAGGTGAGCGGCAGAGGCATCCGGTCCGCCCATCGGGCGCCGCTACCGCGGCCCGGGTTGAGGATGCGTATCCCGAAGATGGATCCGCGTAGCGGGAGCCCAGTCATGTAGCGGGAGCCTTGCCACGTAGCGGGAGCCCTGCCACGTTGCCGGAGCCCTGCCAGGTAGCTCGCGGGCATCTTGAGCGAGCACCGCGAAGCCCCCTCGTACCCGGCCTCACGAGACTTGTGCAGGGTCGGCGAGCGCGCGGTCAGAACCAATGCAGGCAGTGCGGGGAACGGTCGGCGCGGAAGAGGGCATCGGCGAGGGCGGCCGCGCGCGGGCGGTGGGCCCGGATGTGTCCGGCGCGTACGAGCGTGCTCGGCGCGGTGCCGCCGAGGTAAACCGCGCCCAGGTCGCTCACGCCCAGGGAAAGATCGGGCTCCCGGTCCGTCGGGACGCAGTCCGCCTTGCCGTCCCGAATGGTCAGCAGGTAGCGGCCGTGTTCGCCGAGGAATGGGTCGTCGACCTCCAGGACGAGCTCGCCGTCCGTGAACCAGCCGCGTGCGGTCAACGCACGCGGGACGTCCAGCAGCCGCACCCAGAGCCAGTCGGTGTCGTCGCTCACCTCACCGGCGCGGAAGTCCGCGAGCTGCCAGCGCAGCGGGTGCTCGGGCGGAAAGTGCTTGAACACGACCCGACTGACCAGGTCATGTCCGAGCACGAACCGGGCCAGGGCCGTGAAGACGGCGTCGTCGGTGGCGATGGTCTCGTCGACCGTCAGGGTGCCGGACTCGACCGAGTAGCTGGCGTACCCGTCCGGGACGCCGTCGGCATCTCGGTGGACGGCGATGTAGCGCGGCGCCGGAGAGAGCGGGGGCTGCCCCGCGCCCACGGCCCACCAGCGGTGCGGCCGGGACAGCGCGCCGGGCTGTGCACGGCGGTACCGGTCGTAGACCTCTTCCAGGATCTCGCCACACTCGGCACGCCGCAGCACCTCGACCGAGCCCGTGTCCGATCCGCTCGCTGGGACGCCGGCTATTCCGCGCGCTCGGGGGAGGGCGAAGGCGGCCTGGTGGCGCGGCACCGTCAGCCGCTGCGTGTAGGTCGCCGGTCCGTAGCCGAACCTGCCGTAGATCGGGGCCTCGGAGGCCAGCAGTACGGAGAGGAACTCCCCGCGGGCCCGCAGTTCGGCGAGCTGATGCTGCATCATCGCGCTGAGGACGCCCTGGCGCCGGTGCGAGGGCAGGACGCCGACGGCGGTTACTCCGGCGGCCGGGACAACGGTCTCGCCGGGCAGGGTGAGCGCGAAGGAGTAAGCACCGGCGGTGCCGACGGGCCGCCCGTCCGCCGTCATGGCGAGCAGGTTGCGGTCCATTTCGAGCGCCGACCACCAGACCCCGCCGCCGCCCTCGGCCGGGATTTCCGGGAAGCGCCCGAACGCGGCATGGAGTGTGTCGACGAAGACATCGAGATCCTCGTCGGTCGTGGAACGGATCTCCATTGCTGCCGCTGCCTCCCCCGGGATACCGGCACCACGACTCGTGATGCCCCGCCACAGTGCAGCCTTCATGCGTGTGCCGGGGCAAGCGAATTACGGCCGGGCCCGCGGCGGGTCGCAGGACAGTCCAGTCCCAGTCCCAGTCCGGCCCCCCGGGGGGGGGTGTTGCGATGGTCGGGGTGGGTTGCGATGGTCGGGCTCGGCAGCGGGGGGCTCGGCGGCGGTGAGCCCCGCGCGGGAGCGAAGGCGTCAGCTGTGACTGGCAGTGGTCAACCGCCGCCCCCAGACAGCGTCCTGGAGACGGCCATCGAACCGGTCCACCTTCATCACGCCAGCCGCCCTGAGCCGACACCACCGCATCGGTGACCTGCCGCTGTCCTGCCTACGTCGGAGGAGTGCGCCGGCTCGGGGCATCTGATGCTCAGCAGATGGCAACGCAGCGGGCCCAGCCCGACGGGTCAGATGTAGCCGAGCGCGCCCAGACCACCGAGGCCGCCGAGCACCATGAACAGCGGCATCAGCACCTTCAGCTCCACCCAGCTGCCGGCCTTGAAGCGCATGCCCTTGGGCGGGCCGACGGGGTACCAGCGCTTACGGCCTATCGGGATGGGCCACAGGACGGGGCAGCCGGAAACGGTCAGGGCATCGCCGATGTCATGGACCAGCGCGCCGAGGACGACCGGCAGACCCAGCCAGAGGTACTGCTGCCCCGGCTCGGTGAACAGCCAGCTCGCACCATTGCCCGGCTGGTCGAGAACGCCGGCCAGGATCCACGCCGAGGCCGCACCCAGCAGCCACACCAGTACGTCGCTGGAGACCCGTGCCGCCCGCCACAGCAACCCCTCGATGGCGAGCACCATATGGACGAACAGGATGCCGAGTACCGCCCAGCGTCCGCCCTGCATTGCCAGCAACGACATACCGCCGCCGACCAGCACGGCCCAGACCCAGGTGTGAGTGAGCGTGCGATGACCGCCATTGCGGTTCGAGTCGCCGCGCATCTTTGTCGCCTTGTAGACAGCGTGCGAGATGGCATCGACCACCTCGCACAACATCCGCGACAGCGGCCCGAAAGCCCGGGAGATGGTCGCGGATTTGTGGTCGAGGTCGGGGGCAAGCGCCGCTCCGGCGCAGATCAGAGCCCCACACACGAGCACCGGCCAGGGCATCGGATGTCCTGCGGCAGCCGCCGCCGCACCCACCCCCAGCCAGGCCGCGGCCCCGGACAGCGAGTGCGCCGGTCCCATCATGGTTACTCCCACCCCTTGTTCTCTCGCGCATGTCCACCTGCGCGGCACGTCGATCCCGCACTGCTGAGCCGCGCCACTGACGCCCGGTCGGCGACTCAGCGTAGCGCCAGATGATCTCCACCCGAGGAGCGGGTAAGCCAACTCCTCCCTGCTGGGCCGGGCCAACCCGCTGCTGCTGGGCGGAGGCGTGGGGTGCCTGGGGAGCACTGGCCATCGACGACGCAGCCCTAACGCCACGTCAGTTCCTGCACAAGGTCGCCGACTACAGCGCGTTGCTGGGGCGAGAACGAGGAACAAGGGGAGCCGCAGCGGGGCGAAGGGGCGAGCGGGGGTCAGGGGGGAGCAACGGGGAGGTGGAGGTGGGGAGGGTGGGGCCGAGAGGGGCGAGCAAAGGCGGGGCGGCGGGGACGAGCGGACGTTGGCGAGTGCCCAAGAAGGGCGAGCAAAGGCCGCAGGACGAAGAGAGCGACCACGCGCCGGGGTGGGAGGACTAAGGCGTGTCCGTTAAATGCGAGCCCAGACCAGCGCTGCGGCGAGGACCGCAGCCGAGCGGTAGACGATCGCGAGCTTGTCGAACCTCGTGGCCAGGCCCCGCCACTGTTTGAGCAGGGCGAAGGACCGCTCGACCACGTTGCGGTTCTTGTAGGCCACCAGATCGAACTTCGACGGACGCCCGCCTGCTGAACCGCGGCGGCGACGGTGCTCCTGCTGGTCACGCCGTTCAGGGATGACCGCGGTGATCCCGCGGGCCTTGAGCGCCGCTCGGATCGCGCGGGAGGAGTAGGCCTTGTCCCCGAGCAGCATGGTCGGGGTCGTGCGCGGGCGGCCTGCTCCGGTCCTGGGGACTCGCAGGTCGCCCAGCAGCAACGGCAGGGTCTGGCCGTCGTTCGCCTGCCCGGGCGTCACGACGACGGCCAGCGGTCGGCCCTGACCGTCCACGGCGTGGTGGATCTTCGTGGTCAGCCCGCCACGGGAACGGCCGATCGCGTGCCCGGCGGGCTCTCGGTGGGCGTCGAGGCCCTGCCCTCGGGCTGCAGCCTGGCACTTCCTGGGGCGGCGGGTGTTGGTGGCGTGCTGGTGGGCCCGGGTGATGGTGGAGTCCACCGCCACTCGCCAGTCGATCAGCCCATCGTCGTCCGCGCGGGCGAGCAGGACACCGAGCACGCGGTCCCAGGTCCCGTCGGCGGCCCAGCGGCGGTGGCGGGCCCACACGGTCTTCCAGGATCCGAACCTGGCTGGGAGGTCTCGCCAAGGAATACCGGTGCGGTACCGGTAGACGATCGCCTCCACAATGCGGCGGTGATCGGCCCACGGCCTGCCACGACGACCGGTACTGGAGGGCAGCAGAGGTCGGATGCGGTCCCACTGCCGGTCGGTCAGCCGGGCGTGACGAGGCATCAGGATCGGACCGCAGAGGTGCGGTGCACCTGAGCCGGCAGCCTGGCCGGGCTCAGTCGATCGTCTTGATCACCCGGGCAGGCACTCCCGCGACCACGGTGCCGGCAGGAACATCACGAGTGACCACCGCACCGGCGGCGACCACCGCACCGGCACCGATGGTCACCCCCTGCGTGATCACGGCAGCCGTCCCGATCCAGACGTCGTCCTCGATGACGATCGGCGCGAAGGAGAGGTACTCGCGGCGCTCGGCCAGGGACAGTGGATGGCCTCCGGTGATGAGGCTGACCTTCGGGGCGATCATGACGCCATTGCCGATACGGATGCCTCCCTTGTCCATGAAGGTGCATCCCTGGTTGACGAAGACGTTCTCACCGAACGTCGTGTTCAGCCCGTACTCGGTAAAGAACGGCGGGTAGATCATCACCGACTCCGGCAGCGGGCCACCGAACACAACAGAAAGTAGTTCCGCACGACATTCGCTGTCGCTGAACGGAAGCACGTTCAGTCGAGACGTCGCATCGGACACCTCCACGATCCGCTCCGCATGACGCGCGAACTCAGGCGTCTGTACATACATAACCTGCTCTGTGCGGGTAGACATGCGTTGATCCCACCACCGCGCAGAACACCCGATCAAACAACCCTGCATCACACCAGACACAACCAATGGTTGTGGAAGTAAGTGTGGATGTTGAAGCGCTGCGGACGTTCCTGACCGTCGCCGAGACCGGCCAGTTCCAGGCTGCGGCCGACGAGCTGGGGATCAGCCAGCAGGCGGTCTCCAAGCGGATCGCGGCCCTGGAGAGGCACATCGAGGTCACGCTCCTGGTGCGGACCTCCCGAGGCTCCCGGCTGAGCCTGGACGGGCAGGTCTTCCTGCCGCACGCCAAGAAGGTCCTGGCGGCCATCGAGCAGGCCGAGCAGGCCGTGCGCCCCGGCAGCCGTCCCTTGCGCGTCGATGTCCTCAATCGGCGCATCTCCCCGGCCCAGGCCGTCTACCGGTTCTACCGCTCCCACCCCGAGACGGACCTAGACGCGGTCACGTTGAGCAAGGAGAACGCCGCCCAGGCCGCCCAGGCGGTGCTCGAAGGGACCGTCGACGCGTCCTTCCGTGCCCTGCCGGCAGACCAGGTCCCGGCCGGGGTCAGCGCCGAACGACTCCTGGACGCACCCCTGGAGCTCCTAGTCGGACCCGGCCACCCGCTGGCTGACGCGCCCTGGGTCAGTCCTGCGGACCTGGCCGGCCACCGCATCTGGATCCCCGGGATCAGGCCGGGCACGGAGTGGGCGGCGTTCTACCAGGCGTTGTCCGAGGCCTTCGGCCTGAGCATCGACGCTCTCGGCCCCAACTTCGGTGACGAGGCCCTGATGGACGCGCTGGCCGGCTCGGCCTCGCTGGCCGCCCTCGTCGGCAGCGGGGACCGATACCTGTGGCCCGAGACCCACGACCTACGGCGCATCCCGTTGCACGACCCGACCCCGGTCTACCCGCACGTGCTGCTGTTCCGCAGCGGAGACCAGCACCCCGTGCTGACCGCGCTACGCGACCAGGACGGCGAGGATGAGGGTTGGGAGCGGGGGCGGGATTGGGGGCGGATTCGGGGTGCGGCGTGGCGCACAGCCGGAGACAGGACGACCGTCGGGGGCCTGGGGCAGGGGGTGGGTGAGGTGGGATGGGGCGGGCTCCTTGGGGGCTCCCCTCCCCCTCCCCACCCCTCCCGCCACCACCTCCACCCCAGCCCTCACCGCTCACGCTCGCGACAAGGCACCCCCCATCGCACGATGCACCGCTCCCGCGACGCCCCGACAGCGCCACACCCCCCGCGCCCCCGCCCCGGAACGGACACCCTCCCGCCGCCTCTGCACCGCCCACCTCGGGTGATCTCCGACACGCACCGAGCGCGCTGCCGCGCCAGGGCGCCTTGACCGCGACAGTGCGTCCGCAGTCGTGTACGGGTTGTAAAGACCTTGCATGGAAGCCTCCCTCTATGCCGGGGCTACTCGGAGCATCCAGGCACCGCCGCGATCTTGCTTCCCTCGGCGCCGCAGGTCCGCTCACCCCTGCGAGAAGTGACCACCCCCGGGTGCGACGGCCTACGTTTCCGCAGGTCAGGCCAGATATCGCGGCAGCTACCAGGGCTACGTCTGCGGCCTTCCAAGGAAGGGCCGGGCCGCAGGGGGACCCGTGTACGGCGCTGTCGATCTTTGGCTGGGCTCCCCTTTGGCCGCCGGTTCCCTGATCTGGGCCGAAGACAGGCAGTATGGGGGCGTGACCCTCATCGATCATCTGCCGAACGACGCCGACCCCGATGCCCTCTTCGAAGCCTTTTCGGGCTGGGCCGAGCAGCAGGGCATCTCGCTCTACCCTGCCCAGGAGGAGGCGCTGATCGAGGTGGTCTCCGGAGCGAACCTCATCCTGTCCACCCCCACCGGCTCCGGTAAGAGCCTGGTGGCGGCCGGCGCGCACTTCACCGCTCTCGCCAATGATCAGGTCACCTTCTACACCGCGCCCATCAAGGCGCTGGTCTCGGAGAAGTTCTTCGATCTGTGCAAGCTGTTCGGCACCGAGAACGTCGGCATGCTCACCGGTGACGCATCGGTCAACGCCGACGCACCCGTCATCTGCTGCACCGCCGAGGTGCTCGCCTCGATAGCGCTGCGGGACGGCAAGGACGCCGACATCGGCCAGGTCGTGATGGACGAGTTCCATTTCTATGCCGAGCCGGACCGTGGCTGGGCCTGGCAGATTCCGCTGCTCGAACTGCCGCAGGCGCAGTTCATCCTGATGTCGGCGACGCTCGGCGACATGTCGCGCTTCGAGGAGGATCTGACCCGGCGCACGGGGAAGCCGACGTCGGTCGTGCGCTCGGCCACGCGGCCGGTGCCGCTGTCGTACGAGTACCGCACGACGGCGCTGACGGAGACGCTCACCGAACTGCTGGAGACCCGCCAGTCTCCCGTCTACATCGTGCACTTCACTCAGGCCGCCGCCGTGGAGCGGGCGCAGGCCCTGATGAGCATCAATATGTGTACGCGTGCCGAGAAGGACGAGATCGCTCAGCTCATCGGGAACTTCCGGTTCACCACGAAGTTCGGCCGGAACCTGTCGCGGTATGTCCGCCACGGCATCGGCGTGCACCACGCCGGCATGCTGCCGAAGTACCGCCGGCTCGTCGAGAAGCTGGCGCAGGCGGGTCTGCTGAAGGTCATCTGCGGTACGGACACGCTCGGCGTGGGCGTCAATGTGCCGATCCGTACGGTGTTGTTCACCGCGCTGACGAAGTACGACGGCTCGCGGGTGCGGACGCTGCGGGCGCGGGAGTTCCATCAGATCGCCGGCCGCGCCGGCCGGGCGGGCTTCGACACCGCGGGCTTTGTGGTCGGGCAGGCTCCCGAGCATGTCGTGGAGAACGAGAAGGCGCTGGCGAAGGCCGGCGACGACCCCAAGAAGCGCCGGAAGGTGGTGCGCAAGAAGGCGCCGGAGGGCTTCGTCAACTGGGGTGAGAACACCTTCGAGAAGTTGATTGCCTCCGACCCCGAGCCGCTGAACTCCCGTTTCCGGGTGACGCACACGATGCTGTTGTCCGTGATCGCCCGGCCGGGTAATGCCTTCGAAGCGATGCGCAAGCTCCTCGAGGACAACCATGAGCCGCGCAGGAACCAGCTCCGGCATATCCGGCGGGCCATCGCGATCTACCGCTCGCTGGTGGACGGCGGGATCGTGGAACGGCTGGCGGAGCCGGACGCGGAGGGGCGGATCGTCCGACTGACCGTGGACCTTCAGCAGGACTTCGCCCTCAACCAGCCGCTGTCGACGTTCGCCCTGGCCGCGTTCGACCTGCTCGACCCCGAGTCGCCGTCGTACGCCCTGGACATGGTCTCGGTGGTGGAGTCCACGCTGGACGATCCGCGGCAGATCCTGGCCGCGCAGCAGAACAAGGCCCGGGGCGAGGCCGTCGCCCAGATGAAGGCCGATGGCGTCGAGTACGAAGAGCGCATGGAACGGCTCATGGACGTCGAGTACCCCAAGCCGCTGGAAGAGCTGCTCTTCCACGCCTACGGCCTCTACCGCAAGAGTCACCCGTGGGTCGGCGACCACCCGCTGTCGCCGAAGTCGGTCATCCGCGATATGTACGAACGCGCCATGACCTTCACGGAGTTCACGTCCTTCTACGAGCTGGCGCGCACCGAGGGGATCGTGCTGCGCTACCTGGCGAGTGCGTACAAGGCGCTGGATCACACCGTGCCGGACGATCTGAAGTCCGAGGACTTCGAGGACATCATCGCCTGGCTGGGCGAGATGGTGCGGCAGGTCGACTCCAGTCTGCTGGACGAGTGGGAGCAGCTCGCCAATCCGGAATTGGAGACGGCGGAGCAGGCCGCGGAGCGGGCGGATCAGGTCCGGCCGGTCACGTCCAACGCGCGGGCGTTCCGTGTGCTGGTGCGCAATGCGATGTTCCGGCGGGTGGAGCTGGCGGCGCTGGACAAGGTCGAGGAGCTCGGCGAGATGGATGCCGATTCCGGCTGGGACGTGGACGCCTGGGGCGAGGCGATGGACGCCTACTGGGATGAATACGACGAGCTGGGCACCGGCCCGGATGCGCGCGGCCCGAAGCTGCTTCAGATTGAAGAGGATGCCGCGCACGGGCTGTGGAAGGTGCGGCAGACTTTCGCCGACCCGAACGGCGATCACGACTGGGGCATCTCCGCGGAGGTGGATCTGGCCGCCTCCGACGAGGAGGGGCGCGCGGTCGTGCGGGTCACGGACGTGGGTCAGTTGTAAGGCGGTGGCTTCGGCCGAAGCCACCGGAGGATATGACGGAGGGCCACCGGTCATGACCAATCCCGCCGAGAGGCTGGTCGATCTGCTGGATCTCGAGCAGATCGAGGTGAACATCTTCCGGGGCCGCAGTCCCCAGGAATCGCTCCAGCGGGTCTTCGGCGGGCAGGTCGCGGGCCAGGCGTTGGTGGCGGCCGGGCGGACCACGGAAGGGGACCGCCCGGTCCACTCGCTCCATGCGTACTTTCTGCGGCCCGGCCGGCCAGGAGTGCCGATCGTGTACCAGGTCGAGCGGGTCCGGGACGGGCGGTCCTTCACCACCCGACGGGTCGTCGCCGTCCAGCAGGGACGCACGATCTTCAATCTGACCGCCTCCTTTCACAAGCCGGAGCCCGGCTTCGATCATCAGTTGCCGATGCGTCGGGCGGTGCCCGACCCGGAGGAACTGCCGACGGTCGCGGACGAGGTCCGCGAGCGCCTGCGCGATCTGCCCGAGGGTCTGGAGCGGATGGCGCGCCGGATGCCGTTCGAGATCCGGTATGTCGACCGGCTGCGCTGGACGCCGGACGAGATCGAGGGCGCGGAAGCGCGCAGCGCGGTGTGGATGCGCGCGGTCGGGCCGCTGGGCGACGATCCGCTAGTCCATACCTGCGCGCTGACCTACGCCAGCGATATGACGCTGCTGGACGCGGTCCGCATCCCCATCGAACCGCTCTGGGGACCGCGGGGGTTCGACATGGCCTCACTCGACCACGCGATGTGGTTTCACCGTCCGTTCCGCGCGGACGAGTGGTTCCTCTACGACCAGGAGTCGCCGATCGCCACCGGCGGCCGGGGCCTGGCCCGCGGGCGGATCTACGACCGGGAGGGCAGGCTGTTGGTGTCAGTAGTCCAAGAGGGGTTGTTCAGGAAACTCGGCGGCTGACCGGGGCGAGCGGCGGAGGTCGCGGCGGCGGGTGTCCGCAGGCGTCCCGGGGCTTCCCTGCGGGCCGTTTCGAGTTCTCGGGAGAGGTTGACGCGGTACCACATCACCTCGTCGAAGTCGTCCGCCGTCAGCACGCGCTCGTAGGATTCCCGGGCGGCCGGGGTCACCGTGATCACGGATGCCAGGACGGGCCTGAGCCGGCGCAGCAGGGCCCGCTCCCGCGGGTCCTCGGCCACCGAGGCGAGTTCCTCCGGGGGCAGCACGGCGGCGATCACCGCGGCCGTTGCCCAGGGGTCGTCGGTCTGGCCCATGAGCTGGGCGACCCGTCGGCTGCGCCACTGGCGGGCCCGCCAGTCCTGTCCGCTGTCGAGCATCACCCGCATCGCCGCAGGGGTGTTGCCCCGCATCAGGTCGGGTTCACGGTCGGCGAAGTCGGAGACCTCGGCCGCGAGATAGAGCCAGACCACCGCGCCGAAGCGGTTCACATAGAACCTGACGGGGCCGAAGCAGCCGGCCCGGGTCAGGCGCAGGACGCGGCCGGGGCCGATGCCCATCAGCGCGGCGGCCTCGTTCGTGCTGACCGTGCGGATCCGTTCGCGGAGCGCGTCCGGGAAGCCGGGCTCGGCCTGGAGGCGGGTGATTTCCTCCGCCGGGACCCGGCGGCGGCCGAGCGATCCGGCGGCTCCCGGCCGGCCGTCGGGCCCGGCCGGGACCGTCCGCACTTTTCCGAGCTGGGTGGCGAGCTCGAACTCGCCGTTCCTCAGCTCCAGTTCACGGGCCGCTCGTCCCATCGTGAGCGTCTGCTGCCCGTCGCACATCACTGTCATGTCGTTTCCCCCGCAACTCGGTCGATCACTGACAGTGACGACTGTAGCCGCAGGCGATGACAGCGGGTCAACCCCCGCCTCAGACCTGTGGATAACTTTCCGGCTGGCGGGCCGCGACGCCCAGATGCTCGCCGACACGATTGACCAGCAGCGTCATTTCGTAGGCGACCTGGCCCAAATCGGCGTCGGCCCCGGCCAGCACGCACAGACAGCTGCCGTCGCCCGCCGCCGTCACGAACAACAAGCCGTCGTCGAACTCCACCATGGTCTGGCGCACCCGCCCGACGCCGAAGTGGAGCGCAGAACCTTTCGCGAGGCTGTGCAGTCCCGAGGCGACCGCCGCGAGATGCTCGGCGTCGTCGCGCTGGAGTCCTTCACTCGCCCCGGTCACCAAACCGTCGTTGGAGAGCACCAGCACATGCCGTACCTTCTCCACCCGTTTGGTCAGGTCGTCCAGCAGCCAGTCGAGTCCGCTGCTCAATGCCATTGCTGCTTCCTCCCCGTGTCTGTGCCCGCACTCGTGGCCGGACCGCGGCCCGTGGTCCGTTCGAAGGCCGTCGTGCCAGCCTGTCCCACCTCGGCCGTCTCGGCAAGCGGCCCCTCGTACCGGCGTGCCAGGGGAGACCGGTTCGTGCCGCATGGCCGAGGATGTCGGCATGGCACACAAGATGACGAAGGACGAGTGGCAGAGGTTCCTTTCCGAGGGGACCCGGACCGGCAAGCTGGCGACCGTACGGGACGACGGCAGCCCGCACATCGCGCCGGTGTGGTTCCTCATGGACGGTGACGAGCTGGTGTTCAACACCGGGGAGGAGACGGTCAAGGGCCGCAACCTCGCCCGCGACGGCAGGATGGCACTGTGCGTCGACGACGACCGGCCACCGTTTTCCTTCGTGGTGGTGCACGGGACGGCGGAGATCAGCAGCGATCTGGCGGAGGTCCGTCACTGGGCGGCCAGGATCGCGGCCCGCTACATGGGCGAGGAGCGGGCGGAGGAGTACGGCGCCCGCAACGGCGTGCCGGGCGAGCTGGTGGTGCGGGTCAGGATCGACAAGGTCGTCGCCCTGGCGGCCGTGGCGGACTGAGGGCGCAGGTGGCGCGGCCCGTCCGCGCCGCGCCACCTGCCGCCGCGGTCATCCCACCGAATCCAGCACCCTGCCGGAGTGCCGCCGCCCCGCGTGCTCGACGAGCCGTACCAGCACCTCCTTGCCGGAGTCGCGGTCCCTCGCGTCGCAGAGCACGACGGGGGTGCCACGGTCCAGATCCAGCGCGCGGGCCACCTCGTCGGCGCCGTAGGACCGGGACTCCGCGAAGCAGTTGACGGCTACCAGGAACGGGATCGCGCGGCGCTCGAAGTAGTCGACCGCCGGGAAGCAGTCCTGGAGCCGCCGGGTGTCGGCCAGGACGACGGCGCCCAGGGCGCCCTCCGACAGGTCGTCCCACAGGAACCAGAAGCGGTCCTGCCCCGGGGTGCCGAAGAGATAGAGCGACAGGCCCTGCCGAATGGTGATGCGGCCGAAGTCCATCGCCACGGTGGTGGTGCCCTTGAGGTCCACTCCCCCGGTGTCGTCGACCGTCTCACCCGCCTCGCTGAGCCGTTCCTCCGTACGCAGCGGGTGGATCTCACTGACCGAGCCCACCAGTGTTGTCTTGCCCACGCCGAAGCCGCCCGCGACTAAGATCTTCAGGGTCAACTCGGCGTCGAGGCCCGGGGCTGCGCCCTCCGGGGCCCCTTGTGCGGCGTTCATCGGCCGTCTCCTCCAGGATGCAGGGTCCTGCGTGTCACGGGGTGTGCGGATCCATGGCTCGACGGGGGGGAGCCTTCGGCGGCAGAGGGCCGCCCGAAATCCATGGCGAGGACCGTACCGCCCGCTGACAGGGATTTTCCCGGAATTGCCAAAGCCGTCACGTCATCCGATCAAGAAGCCCATCAGCCTCCGGATTCGTGATAGTTGGGCCGAGGAGCGGCATCCGCCGCCGGAGGCCGGGCCGTCCGCGGCGGCGTTCGCCCGGTGACCGGCCGGGCCGTGCGGGATCATGGGCTCATGAGGCGGCAGCAGGCACCGGAGCGGCGCGGATCACCGCTCGTGACGCATGTCTCGCCGGGTGCCGTCGAGTGCCACGGCGTCGCCGTCCTCGCCGTCTCCGCCGCCCGTCGCATCCCCGGAGGAGCCCGATGACCGACCACCACGCCGACCGTCCGCAGGAGGTCCGTGCGTTCTTCGCGTCCCGCGCCGCCACCTGGGACACGAAGTTCCCCGACGACGGCCCCGCCTATGCGGCCGGCGTCGCCGAACTGGGCCTCCAGGAAGGCGAACGGGTCCTGGACGCCGGCTGCGGTACCGGACGCGCGCTACCCGCGCTCCGGGCAGCCGTGGGACCGCGCGGAACGGTGCTGGGCGCCGATCTCACGCCCGAGATGCTGGCGGCCGCCGTACGGGCCGGGCGTGACCGGGACGCGGCGCTGCTGCTCGCGGACGTGGCCCGGCTGCCGCTGCCCGATGCCGCGCTGGACGCCGTTTTTGCCGCGGGGCTGCTGTCGCATCTGCCGGACTCGGCGGGCGGCCTCACCGAACTCGCCAGGACCGTCCGCCCCGGTGGCCGGCTGGCCCTCTTCCACCCCATCGGGCGGGCCGCCCTCGCCGCGCGCAAGGGCCGCCCGATCACGCCCGACGATCTGCGGGCCGAGCCGAATCTGCGGCCCCTCCTCGCCGGCTGCGGCTGGGACCTCATCCGGTACGAGGACGAGGACTCCCGCTACCTGGCGCTGGCGGTCCGCCAGGGCTGACGCCCAACTGGACGGGACACCCACCCGGACGGGACGCCCGCTCGGATGGACCGGTCTCAGGACGCCGGGCCCTCCCCGTGCGGAACCGGGCAGGTGCCGGTGGGACGGGAGGTGGGGAAGGTGCCGAGCTCGGCCACCCGGAAGCCGTTCGGGTAGCCCTTGATCTCGGGGTTCTGGCGGGCGTAGTGCGGGGTGCGGCGGGGCGGCAGCAGTCGTACGGCCTTGGCGCGCAGCTTCAGGGCGGTACGCACCGTCTTCTGGACCGCCGGCTTGGGCCGCTCGTACCGGAAGGCGTCCAGAAGTGAGTCGTCCAGGAGGGCCATGCTGGCACCGCGCACCACCGGGGCGAGCGGGCCGTACCACCCCGCCATCAGGTCCAAGGTCGCGTCCGAGACCCGTCGCGCGCCCTCGTCCCAGCCGAAGTGCGCCTCCTCGTAGGCGTCGAGGCACTGCTCGAAGTCCTCGTAGGTCCGCGGGAGTTCGGTGATGCCCATGTGGCGGCCGAGGGTACGGTAATAGGTGGCCACGGCATGCTGCTCATGTGCGGTCAGCCGCCGCCAGCCGTACTCGTCCAGCCAGCGCTTGGGCACCACCACGAAGGTGCACAGGACATAGCGCATGTCCTCGTTGCTGATGTCATAGCTGCGGTGCATCTGGTTGATGCGCCGGATCGCCGTCCGGCCGTCCTCGCTGTCGAAGCCGTGCTCGACGACGGCGTCCAGGAGGAGGGCGGTGTCGTCATAGCGCTTTTGGGTGCGGTCCGTCAGCTCCGCCGTCTCGGCGAGCAGCCGGCCGATGCTCGGCACGGCATAGGTGCGGTAAAGCGCCAGCTCCAGGGCCCGGGTGATGTCCCAGGGGAATTCATGGGTCGCGATGATGCGGTAGATCCGCAGGAAGTCGCGCTCCGGGTCGAGTCGCCGGATCTCCCTCAACCAGTCGTAGCGCCGCACCTGACAACCGTCCCTTCGTTCGCCGAAGCGCCAATTTTACGGGCGTGGGCGGCACTTGAACGGTGTGGCGGGGTGTCAGATCGCGCCCCGCGGTGGCCGGAATCAGCCGCGCCGGGTGGTCTCCCGTGAGCGCTTCGGCACATCGGCCGGCTGCCGGGCGCTGCGGGTGCCGCGTCCCGGGGTACGGGCGTCGGCACCGTAGCGGTCGGTGAGAGTGGCATCCACTACGGCCAGCGCCGCCCTGACCGGCATACCGGTGCGGCCGGCGAGCGCCAGCCGGTCCTTGACCTCGCGTGGTGTGCGCGGGCGGTAGCCCGGTCCGGTACCGCAGCACCCGCCGTGGAAGGTCAGCCCCGCGCGCAGCACGGCCTCCAGCGCGCGCCACCCGGCCCTGTCGCGCCGCTTGCGCACCGCCACGTCCGCGCCCGCGTTGATCAGCTCACCACGGCACTGCGGGCAGCGGCCCGGTCCCCGCGAGGCCGGCCTCTTCTTCCACGCGGCCCGGCAGACCAGGCACACGAAGTGCATCCGGCGGCTGTAAAAACACATCCGCGCAGCGTACGGCTGGTGACAAGCCCGTACCAAGGCAATTAGGGTGCGCCGACGTACTCCGCAATGGACCCGATGGGGAGGCCCGCGTGCCCACGACCGAGAGCGCCGACAACGATCAGTTGTTCGTGCTGACGGCGGTACTGCTGACGCCCGCGCAGTTCCCGAGCGTGCTCGGCGACGACTACCCCGAGGTGTGCGCGGGCCTGGGGCTCGAACCGTACGCGGAGGGCTACGGACTGGTCCTCGGTCAGGACGGTGACGGCGGGCGCTGGACCGTGGTGACGGAGGATGTGTCACTCGTCGCCTGCGCGATCGCGGCCTGGGACTGCGGCATGGAGTACGACCTCTCGCCCGGCGAGGACAGCATCGTCGGGGCGCTGCCCGGCTGGCCGCTCGCGCTCGCCGTGGCGGCACCCGGTGTGCCGAAGCCGCACGATCCCGAGCCGCAGGAGGGCGACCCGGCGCCCCTCACCCCTCCGGACGCCGAGGAGTGGGGGCCCGCGCAACGGCGGCTCGGCGCGGACGAGATCGCCATGCAATGGGCGGCGTGGCGTGAGCAGGTGGAGGGCGACGTCAGCTTTGCCGAGCCGGGGGATGAGGCGCACGAGGGGGTGCGGCGGGTGCTGAAGGAGGCGCGCGGCTATGTGAACGAGCCGCCGCCGCCCGGGCGGGTGCGGTCGTCGTTCGCGGCGGGGGAGGCGCGGACGCTGCGGGTGGATGGGCCCGGGTGGAGCATGGTTGCCCGTACCGATGACATTGCGTTCGTGCTGCTGGATGACGAACCGGGGGAAGTGCATCCGGTGGGGCGGGGGCCCGAGCTGCCGGGGCTGTTGGCGGCGCTTGACGAGTTGGCGGCGCGGCCCGTTTGAAAAGTCGGTGCCCTCCGCTTGGGGCGATGTCTGGCGGTGGGTGCGGCTGTTGTTTGGCTGCGGCGCCGTTGTGGCTGGGCGCGCCCCTGTTAGGTCGCCGTACGTCGTTTGGTGCGGCGCCGCTGTGGCTGGGCGCGCCCCTGTTAGGTCGCCGTACGTTGTTTGGTGCGGCGCCGCTGTGGCTGGGCGCGCCCCTGTTAGGTCGCCGTACGTCGTTTGGTGCGGCGCCGCTGTGGCTGGGCGCGCAGTTCCCCGCGCCCCTGTGTTGGCGCCGTGCGTTGTTTGGTGCGGCGCCGTTGTGGCTGGCGCCGTTGCGGGGTCCGTGGGTGCCGCGGGGGTCGGAGGGGACGCACCGGGACCCGTCCTCGGCGCGGGCGACGCGGCTACGAGCGATAGAGCACCCCGGCGTTTGCTCCGGTCCTGCGGGCGGGCCCCGGTACATCCCCTCCGACCGTCCCCCGTTGCCGACCGCCGGGCGGTGACACCGCGCCTCACAGCCCAGCCCGGCCCGCGCCCGTCCTGCGGGGACCAGATGCCTGCCAAGAGGTGCCGCTGCATGGCCGCCGTAACGGTCATCGGTACGGCGGGGCGGCCGCGCATGGACGGAGGTCGGAGGGGATGTCCGGTGAGCCGCCCGCAGGACCCGGAGCGGACAACGGGGTGAGGAACCTCTGGGACCCGCGTCGCCCGCGCCGTGGGGGCACCTCCCGGCCGGAGGCTGGGGGAGGCTTACCGGGCGTCCCCTCCGACCCGCCACCCACAAGCCATAGGCGCACCGGCCCCAGCCACCGGCAAACCCCTCAGCGGCCGAGTTGTTTGCGGCTGACGCGGCGTAGGCGGCGGCGTTGGGAGGAGTCGAGGGTCAGATACGCGACGGCCGGGATTCCGACCATGACCAAGAGGGCCGCCCAGAAGGGCAGCAGCCACAGCAGGATCACTCCCACCGCGACGCCGCCGACCGCGACCTTCGCTTGAGTGGACATCTTCACGCCCCTTCCGCGGCGCATGCCGCGCTCTGTGTACTCCATTGAACGCCGATTTCGCGCCGCAGGTTCCTGCCGGGGGCACGTCGTCCTGTACTCTCGGGCGCTCCAGGCGCGACTAGTCAAACTTGAGGAGCTCGCAACCCCGTGACATCCCTCCCCGCGGCCAGCCCCGCTCAGCTCTCCGTACTCACGCACTGCGCAGCGGTTTTTCTGCCGTCGGATCCGCCGCGGGCCGGGCGGATCGCGTTCTGGCGGCCTGATGGTGAAGGCGTGGGGGACGCGTCGCTCAGCGTTGCGCTGCCGGATGACGACGGCGGGGCTTCCCTGTGCGAGGTTCCGGCCCTGGTGCTGACGGTGGCGGAGGCGGTGCCGGTGCTCACCCGTGCGCGGGCCGGTGGGGACGCCCATCCGGCCGCCGCCTTCTGGGGGGCAGCGTCCGTATTGGCGCTCCAGCTCGCGGCCCGTGGGCGGATACTGCCGGGGGTCAGTCCGGCGGGGTACGACGCCTGGCGGCTGGGTCCGCTCGATCCGGCGGACCTGGCGCGGCTGCGTGATCTCGCCGCCGCGATGCCGCCGTACGCGCACGCGAGCCCGCTCCCGGACACCGACCCGTTGCAGCTGCCGGAGCCCGAACGGCATGTGCGGGCCTTCCTCGACGCGGTGGCGGACGGGCTGCCGCGCTCCCCCGGCGCCGCTTTGGCCACCGGGGCGCCGGCCTTCGCGGTGACCGCGCCGCAGCACATCCCCGAACAGCGCGCCTGGGCGGCGGAGGTCGCCGCGGGGCATGACGCGGGGGTACGGATCTCGCTGCGGGTGGAGGTGCGGGGCGGGGAGCAGGCCGGTGAGGCGGGTGTGCGCCCAGGCCGGCTGCTGCGCGGCGGTGTGGCCGGGGAGGCCGAGGGCGGTCCTGAGGGGGGTCCCCACGGGGGTTCCGACGGGGATTCCGAGGGGGCTTCCGACGGGGCTTCCGACGGGGTGCACTTCACGTTCAGGGCCGTGGTGCAGTTGCACGGTCTCAGTGATCCGGCGCTGGTCGCGGATGCCGCGGAGGTATGGGCGGGGGCTTCGGCGGCGGGGCAGGCTTTCGGGGCGGGGGCGCGGATGGACACGCTGCTGACGTTGCGGCGGGCGGCGGCCGCCTGGGCGCCGCTCACCCCGTTGCTGTCCGCGGCGGTGCCCGATGCGCTGGAGCTCGCCGATGAGGAGATCGCCGAGTTGCTCGGGCCGGCCGCCGGTGCGCTGGCCGCCGCGGGGGTGGCGGTGCACTGGCCGAAGGAGCTGGCACGCACGCTGACCGCCCGTGCCGTGGTGGGGCCGCCCGGTGGGGGCGAGGACGGGGACGGGGGGCAGTGGACGGGGATTCCTTCGTTGTTGTCGGCGGATGCTCTGTTGTCGTTCAGCTGGCGGTTCGCGGTGGGGGACCAGGAGGTCGACAAGGCGGAGCTGGACCGGCTTGCCGAGGCGGGGCGGCCGCTGGTGCGGCTGAACGGTCAGTGGATGCTGATCGATCCGGCGGCGGTGCGGGCCGCCCGGGACCGGCAGGAACGGAAGGTCACCCCGCTCGACGCGCTCGGCGCCGCGCTCACCGGCAGTGCCGAGGACGGGGACGGCGGCCGGGTGGCGGTGGCCGCCTCCGGCTGGCTGGCCCGGCTGCGCGACCGGATCGCCGACCCGGAGGACGACGCCGCGCCCCTCCGGCAGCCGGCGGCGCTCACCGCGACGCTGCGCGACTATCAGCTGCGCGGGCTCGGCTGGCTGCACCGGATGACCTCGCTGGGGCTGGGCGCCTGTCTCGCCGACGACATGGGGCTGGGAAAGACGATCACGCTCATCTCCCTGCATCTGCACCGCCAGACCGCTCCCGAGTCGGCCGGCCCCACCCTTGTCGTCTGTCCCGCCTCCCTCATGGGCAACTGGCAGCGGGAGATCGAGAAGTTCGCACCGGGCACTCCGGTACGCCGCTTCCATGGCGGGCGGCGCAGTCTGGCGGGGCCGGCGGCCGGTGAGTTCGTGCTGACCACGTACGGGACGATGCGGCTCGATGCCGGGAAGCTGGCGGAGGTGGGCTGGGGGCTGGTCGTCGCCGACGAGGCCCAGCACATCAAGAACCCGTTCTCCGCGACCGCCAAGGCGCTGCGGACCCTGCCCGCCAAGGCCCGGGTGGCGCTGACCGGTACCCCGGTGGAGAACAATCTGTCGGAGCTGTGGGCGATCCTGGACTGGACGACTCCGGGCCTGCTGGGGCCGCTGGGCCGGTTCCGTACGCACTATGCGCGGGCCATCGAGGGCGGTGCGGCGGCGTCCCCGGAGGCGGGGGCGGCGGCCGAGCGGCTGGCCCGGCTGGTGCGGCCGTTCCTGCTGCGCCGCCGTAAGTCCGATCCGGGGATCGCGCCGGAGCTGCCGCCCAAGACGGAGACCGACCGTGCGGTAGCGCTGACCAAGGAGCAGGCCGGGCTGTACGAGGCCGTGGTGCGCGAGGGGCTCGACGAGATCGCCGGGACGGACGGGTTCGCCCGCCGCGGGCTGGTGGTCAAGCTGCTCACCTCGCTCAAGCAGATCTGCAACCACCCCGCGCAGTACCTGAAGGAGAGCGGCCCGGCCGCGGACGGCCGTGCGGCGGAAGCGGTGCGGATCGCGGGGCGTTCGGGAAAGGTCGAGCTGCTGGACGAGTTGCTGGACAGCATCCTCGCCGAGGGCGCGAGCGTGCTGGTGTTCACCCAGTACGTGCAGATGGCGCGGCTGCTGGAGGGGCATCTGGCGGCGCGCGGGGTGCCGACGCAGTTGTTGCACGGCGGGACGCCGGTGGCCCGCCGGGAGGAGATGGTGCGGCGCTTCCAGGAGGGGGCGGCGCCGGTGTTCCTGCTGTCGTTGAAGGCGGCGGGTACCGGTCTCAACCTCACCAGGGCGGCGCATGTCGTGCACTTCGACCGCTGGTGGAATCCGGCCGTCGAGGCGCAGGCCACCGACCGCGCCTACCGCATCGGGCAGACCCAGCCGGTGCAGGTCCACCGGATCATCACGGAGGGCACGATCGAGGACCGGATCGCCGACATGCTCGCCCGTAAGCAGCAGTTGGCCGATGCGGTGCTGGGGTCCGGCGAGGCCGCGCTGACCGAACTCAGCGACGCCGAGCTGGCGGATCTGGTCGCCCTGCGGGGGAACGAGCGATGAACATGCGGGGAGATGAGGGACGGATGTATCTGGACGAGGGGGCTTCCGCCGCCGTTGAGCGGACGTTCGAGGCGTTGCCCGCGGCGCCCGGGCGGGCCTTCGCCCGCAGCTGGTGGGGGCAGGCGTGGCTCAAGGCGCTGGAGGACACCGCGCTGGACGGCGCGCAGGTGAAGCTGGGGCGGCGGCATGCGCGGGCCGGTGCGGTCGGTGCGGTGTCGGTGCGTCCCGGCCGGATCACCGCGGTGGTGCAGGACCCGGACCATACGCGGCACCGTTCCGATGTCCTGCTCCAGCAGTTGAGCGCGGCGGACTGGGACCGCTTCCTGGACCTGGTCGCGGACCGGGCCGGGCACATCGCGGCGCTGCTGGACCGTGACATGCCGCCGGTGCTCGTCGAGGATGCCGCCGCGGCCGGGATCGAACTCCTGCCGGGCATCGGTGACCTGGAGCCGGAGTGCAGCTGTGGGGCATGGGACCACTGCGCGCATTCGACCGCGCTGTGCTACCAGATGGCGCGGCTCCTGGACCAGGATCCGTTCGTGCTGCTGCTGATGCGCGGCCGGGGTGAGCGGGAGCTGCTGGACGAGTTGCAGGCGCGCAGTGCGTCGCGGGCGGCGGGACCGGTGGGCGCGGGCGTGGCGGAGCCTTCCGGTGCGGGGGTGCCGGCGGTCGAGGCGTACGCGGCGCGCGACATTCTGCCGCCGCTGCCCGCGCCCCCGCCGCCGGTCGCCGCGCCGGGCACCCCGCCGGTGCTCGGTGGCGGCACCCCGCCCGCGGCCGGGGTGGACGTGGCCGCGCTGGAGTTCCTGATCGGGGACGCGGCGGCGCGCGCCCAGCGGCTGCTGGCGGAGGCGCTGTCCCCGCGGCATCCGGACGGTCCGCCGCCGCCCGTCCTGACGCCTGCCCAGGATGCGGTGCGGCTGGCGGCGGCCCTACCGGGGGCGGCCATATCGGCGCGGCTGGCGGCCGGTTCGGGGCGCGATACGCGGGGTCTGGCGTCGGCCGTACGGGCCTGGGAGCTGGGCGGCGCGGCGGGGCTGGCGGTCCTGGAGGAGGACTGGACACCGGAGCCCGAGGCGCTGGCGCGGGCCACCAGCCGGCTGGCGGCCGCGTGGGAGGACGAGGAGACCCGGCCGCGGCTGCGGGTCACCCGTAACCGCTGGACGGTGGTGGGCGGGGCGGCCCAGTTGCGCTACGGGCGGGACGGCCGCTGGTGGCCGTATCGCCGGGAGGGCGGGCGGTGGGTGCCCGCGGGGCCGGCCACGGACGATCCGGCGGGCGCGCTGGCGGGGTTGTCGGCGGAGGGGTGAGGAGGGAAGAGGTGCGGCGGGGCAGCCATCGGCCGGGGACGGCCTCGCGGGTGGCTCGGCGGAGGGGCGGCCGCTGAGGCGGGGCGGGCCGGGTGGACGGGCGGCTCGGCGGCGGGCCGCCGGGGGCCGGGCGGGCGGCTCAGCAGGTGGCCAGCCGCTGACCGGGGCCGGGCAGCTCGTAGGCCGGCCCGGCCCAATCCCCCCATCCGCCTGCGCCGGGCCGCCGCTCGTGCTTCGCTGAACCGATCCCCCACCGCCCGGCACCTCGCCCGCAGCAGGAGGACCAGTGACCGGCACTTCGCCGCACGCGCCGCACCCCACCTCGTCCGCACCGCCCGCACGGACCCCCGACGGGACGGATGACGCACCGCCCCGCCCCGGCCGCCCGCCGTACTACGAGGACCGCTCGCCGGGAAGCGGGGTACTGCCGCCCCGCGCCTGGTACGCGGGCTCTGACGCCGCCCGGATCTCGCTGCACGGCACCTGGCGGTTCCGGCTCTCGGCCGGCGCCACCGCCGAGGACGACTCGTTCGCCCGGCCGGACTTCGACGACACGCAGTGGCAGGAGCTGCGGGTGCCCGGCCACTGGCCGCTCCAGGGGCGCTTCGCCGCCGAGGGCTCGTACGGGGGCGGGGACCGGCCGCAGCTCGGCGGGGCGCCCGTCTACACCAACACCGCCTACCCCTTCCCGGTCGATCCGCCGCGGGTCCCGGACGAGAACCCGACCGGTGATCACCGGCGCGGCTTCGATCTGCCCGGGGAATGGGGCGACGGGCCCGCGGTGCTGCACTTCGGCGGGGTGGAGTCCTGCGCCCGGGTCTGGCTCAACGGGGTGGAGCTGGGGCACTTCAAGGGCAGCCGGCTGCCGCACGAGTTCGAGGTCGGGCAGCTGCTGCGGCCGCGCGGCAATGTGCTGGCGGTGCGGGTCCACCAGTGGTCGTCGGGCAGTTATCTGGAGGACCAGGACCAGTGGTGGCTCCCCGGCATCTTCCGGGACGTCTCGCTCCACCGCCGTCCCGAGGGCTCGGTCGCCGACCACTTCGTGCACGCCGGATTCGATCACGTCACGGGCCACGGCACCCTGCGGGTGGCATGCGAACCGGCCGGCCGGGTGACCGTCCCCGCACTCGGTCTCGATCTGGCGACCGGGGAGAGCGCCACGGTGCCGGTGCGTCCCTGGACGGCCGAGGAACCGCACCTCTACGACGGGGAGCTGGTCACCCCGGGCGAGCGGATCCGGCTGCGGATCGGCTTCCGTACGGTCCGCGTCGAGGGCGGCCTGCTGACGGTCAACGGCCGGCGGATCCTGCTGCGCGGCGTCAACCGGCATGAGTTCCATCCGCGTTCCGGACGCACCCTCGGGCCGGAGACGATGCGCCGTGATCTGCTGCTGATGAAGCAGCACAACATCAACGCGGTGCGCACCAGCCACTATCCCCCGCACCCCGCCTTTCTGGATCTGTGCGACGAGCTGGGCCTGTGGGTGGTCGACGAGTGCGATCTGGAGACGCACGGTTTCGCCCAGCAGGGCCGGCGGGACAATCCGGTCGACGACGAGCGCTGGGAGCCGGCGCTGCTCGACCGGGCCCGGCGGATGGTCGAGCGGGACAAGAACCACCCCTGCATCGTGCTGTGGTCGCTGGGCAACGAGTGCGGCACGGGGCGCGGGCTGTCCGCGATGGCCGCCTGGATGCGCGAGCGTGACCCGTCCCGGCCGCTGCACTATGAGGGCGATCCCAGCTGCGCCGACACCGATGTCTACTCCCGGATGTACGCCGACCATGCCGAGGTGGAGCGCATCGGGCGCCGTCAGGAGGCACCGCTGCCCGACCCGGAGCTGGACGCCCGGCGGCGGGCGCTCCCCTTCCTGCTGTGTGAGTACGCGCACGCCATGGGCAACGGCCCCGGCGGACTGAGCGAGTACCAGCGGCTGTTCGAGCGCCATGAGCGCTGCCAGGGCGGTTTCGTCTGGGAGTGGATCGATCACGGGCTGCGGCAGCACACGGCCGACGGTGAGGTCTTTTACGCCTACGGCGGCGACTTCGGCGAGGAGCTGCACGACGGGAACTTCGTCTGCGACGGGCTGGTCCTGCCCAACCGGGTGCCCTCCCCCGGCCTGCTGGAGTTCAAGAAGGTCATCGAACCGGTGCGGATCGAGGCCGCGAGCGACGACGGCACGGCGGGCGCGGTCCGGATCACCAATCGGTATGACTTCGCCGGCCTGGAGCATCTCGACTTCCGCTACGTCCACGAGGTGGAGGGCGAGCCGCGCGGGCAGGGCCGGCTGGCGGTGCCGCCGTTGGCGCCCGGCGCGTCGGCCGTGGTGGAGCTGCCAACCCCGCCGTGCGCACCGGGCGACGAGGGCGAGGCGATCTGGACGGTCCAGGCCGTACTGGACCGGGACACCGCATGGGCGCCCGCCGGGCACGAGGTCGCCTGGGGCCAGCTCCCGGCCGCGCCGCGCCCCGCCGCCACTCCCCCGGCGGCCACCGCCACCCCGCGCCGCGGCGAGGGCAAGGTGATCGTCCTCGGTCCGGGGACGTTCGACGCCACCACGGGAAGCCTGGACCATCTGGGCGGCGTACGGCTCGGCGGGCCCCGGCTGGACGTGTGGCGGGCGCCGACCGACAACGACGAGGCCGCGCCCTGGCAGCCGGAGCCGCGGCCGGCCACCGAGTGGCGGCGGCTCGGTCTGCACCGGATGCGGCACCGCGTCGATGCCGTCGAGACCGGCCCGGACTCCTTGGTGGTGCGCACCCGGGTCGCCCCGGCCGGCACGCCGCTGGCGCTGCGCACGGTCTACCACTGGACGGCACAACCCGGCCTGCTGCGGCTGGAGTTGAGCGTCGAACCGGAAGGCGACTGGCCGGTTCCGCTGCCGCGGCTGGGGGTGCGGATGCGGGTCTGCGGCAGTCTGGGTCTCGCCACGTGGTTCGGCGGCGGGCCCGGCGAGGCCTATCCGGACACCCGGGCCGCCGCCCGGGTCGGCCGCTGGTCGATGCCGGTGGACGCGCTCCAGACGCCGTATGTCCGGCCGCAGGAGAACGGGGCGCGGCCCGGCGTGCGCTGGGCGGAGCTGACCCGTACGGACGGCTCGGGTCTGCGGATCGAGGGTGCCCCGGACTTCTTCTTCACCGCCCGCCGGTGGCCGGCCGAGGAGCTGACCGCGGCCCGCCACACCACGGATCTGCGGCCGGGCGAGGATCTGTGGGTCCATCTCGACCACGCGCTGCACGGCATCGGCAGTCAGTCGTGCGGGCCGGGGGTGCTGCCGCAGCACCGGCTGGAGCCGGCTCCGGCGCGCTTCTCGTTCGTGTTCTCGTCGCTGCGCTGAGCCGTGTGCCGCGCCGTGGGGGGGGGGGGGGGGGGGGGGGGGGGGTCCCCCCCTTTGGCGAGGAGAAAGCCGGAGGGCGCGAAGAAAAAGGGCACGGAATAGCTCTCCCCCCCCCGCCCCAAGCCCTTGTTGTGAGT
>NZ_JBVHZH010000036.1:0-99142 GCF_055574515.1 Streptomyces sp. NPDC029466 | reverse complement strand
CGGGACGGATCAGGCGGGTCCTTGGAATGCATCTGCGGAGGATGGGCAATTACAATGGGCATATATACCCATCAGGGCTTGAACAAGGGCGGAGGCTCCGCTGACCGCCCGGCAGCCCGAGCGCAGCGCGGCGCTCTCCAGCGCCCTGCGCTCGTCACGATGCGCTCCAGGGAGCATTCCCATGGCTGGTCAAACCGCCTCAATCGTCCTTGAGCCCGAGGCACAGGCGCTCGCCGACGCAACCTCACAGCATCCTTTCCTGTACGAGCTGGAGCCGACCGCAGCGCGCAAGGTGCTCGATGACCTCCAGGCCGCGCCGGTCGACAAACTGCCGGTCGACGAGGAGTGGGTTTCGGTGCCGGCAGCGGTGGGCGATGTACGGGTACGCATCGTCAAGCCGCAGGGCGCCACCGGAACGCTGCCCGTCGTGTTGTATATGCACGGCGGTGGCTGGGTGCTGGGCAATGCCGGTACTCACGACCGCCTGGTGCGCGAGTTGGCGGTCGGCGCCCGTACGGCAGTGGCCTTCGTGGAGTACACACCGTCGCCCGAGGCGCACTATCCGGTGGCCATCGAGCAGGGCTACGCCACTGCGCAGTGGATCGTCCGCGAGGGAGCGTCCAAGGGGCTGGACGCACAACGCATGGCAGTGGCCGGGGAATCGGTCGGCGGGAACATGACCGCCGCACTCGCCCTCATGGCCAAGGAGCGCGGTGACGTCACGTTCGTGCAGCAGTCGATGTACTACCCGGTCACGGATGCGGCCATGGACACCGGTTCCTACGACCAATTCGCCACCGGCTACTACCTGAGCCGCAAGCTGATGGAATGGTTCTGGGACGCCTACACGACCGACCCGAACCAACGCGCCGAAATCACCGCGTCCCCCAACCACGCCACCATCGAACAGCTCGCCGGCCTGCCGCCCGCCCTGCTGATCGTCGACGAGGCCGACGTGCTGCGCGACGAGGGCGAGGAGTACGCCGCCAAGCTCCGAGCAGCCGACGTTCCGGTGACCACGGTGCGCTACGACGGCACGGTGCACGACTTCATGATGCTCAACTCGCTGAGTCACTCCAAAGCCGCCCGCGGAGCCATCGACCAGGCAACGACGTTCCTGCGCAACGCCCTTGGAACCGACCAGGCCTAACTGACCGTTGTCAGAATGCGGATGCGGTGCGCAGTGGCCTCAAGCAGATGCCGGCGCCTGGTTCGAGCTGAGAAGCCACCCACATACGGCAACCAGGGCCACAGCCGCTGCTGCACAGCTGGCCCCAGTTGTCGCTGGCAGCAGACCCCGCCCGCTTCTACTGGGTCTCCAGCTCCCCGATCCGTGCCACTGCCGTTTCCTTCTTCGGACATACCCACACCGCTGTGTCCGTGCGGACTCTCGCCGTCAACGGATGCGTGTCCGGGTGCGTCGGGCACTGTGGCCAGACCGCCGAGGCGCCTTCGGACCACAGTGCCTCCACCGCCCAGTCCTGGACCTGATCTGCCAGGTGCACGAGCAACTCTGCGGCGGTGCCATCCGAATGTGGGGTCAGGCCCTGACCTGACCCGTCCGGGGCCCAGAGCGTGATCCCAAACTCGTCGTCCGCGCGTATCTGCGGCTGCACCGCGCACTGCGCCTGGAGGTCCCGCAGGACTGCCTCCAGAGCTTCGGCGAATTCCATGTCGTCCACGTCGTCCACTGGGCTCCTGATCACATCGCGGAGAACTGCCCCACAGTCTCCACCATCCCTGAAGGCTGCGGACGGTCTTTTTTCCGGCCCAGGCCGCCGAATCAGCCGCCGCCTCAATCCCGGCGCTGCCAGCCGGCTGTGCGGATGGCTTCTCAGAGCAATGGCGGCTGATTCAAACGAACCGCACCGTCGTTCGTCAGGTGTCTTCGGGATCCAGCTCGAACGTGAAATAGATGCTCAGCGTGTAGGGCTCGTCCTCACCGTGCAAGACAGTCCACGACACGTCTACCAGGCGGACGCTTTGTTCCCGCAGCCACTCATGGGCTTTTCTGAAAGCTCCGCGGCAGTTGCACCGAGGAACAGCTTCCTGGCGATGGGATGCACCCCGGTCTCAGCATCCGAATCATCGAAACCCTCCGGAACGTCCAGGCAGAAGTGCGGATCGAGCGCCATGAGTACATCCTTTCCGGTCGATATACCGGTACGAGTCGACAGAACTTGCCCCTCTGAGCACGACGTCTGGTAAGACCGCCGCATTCCCGGAAGGGTTGTTTCCGCCGAGCAGGCGGCGAGGGGACACAGCCGGCGGAACGGCCCCGAAATGACCCGAACGACACAGCCTGGCCACGGTCAGCCCGCCGAACGGCCCCGTTCGAACCGCGCCGCGAGCCCGAGGCCGTGTCCGCTCGCTCGTCCACCACCGCCCGCGCCGGGCGGAAGTGCCGCGTCATGGACAAATACGCGAGGGTCCGCCTGGCCCGCTCGCCGCCGTACCCGCCGGAGCAAGTGATCACGCTCGCCCAACCAACTCACTCGGCGGCTGGCGCCGCACCTGCCGCGGGACGAGGCGGGTGTTGGGCGGAATCGCCGCCATCTGCGGCGTCGGCAGATCAAGCACACGATTCCCGAGCGCAAGGATCAGCGTGCCAGGAGCCCCCCCCCCGGGGCAGAGGGGGGGGGGAACCCCCCAGCTCTCCAAAAGACACCCCCCCCCCCCCCCCCCCCCCCCCCCCCTCCCCCCCCCCCCCCCCCCCCCCCCCCCGGCTTCGACAAGCGGGCGTACATCTTCCATGGCACCGTGACCGTTACTGCCATTCGCCTCTGACTCCGCTCATGGCCTGCCGGACGGGCCGGCCGAGCGGGTCCGACATGTGCGGGCACGGTGTACGGCAGTGAGTCAGCGAGTACGTGCCGGGGCGAAAGGGATTCCCGAAGCCATGCCGCGGCGGCCGACCATGAGGGACTCGCCGAGGAAGCTCACGCCGATGGAGAGCTGGACCGGGCGTGCGTTCTCGTGCATGCCCATCTTCACCGCCAGGACACTGAAGCCGGCCGTGACCGCCAGGGTGCCGATCACGGCGAGGAAGGTGCGGCCGGTGTACCGCTGCCACAGGACACCACCCTTGTCGACGAGCTGAACGGTGGCACCGCGGAGTGCGCCGAGTACCACGCCCAGGGCGGCGCCCGTGATGACCCAGGCGAGGTCGGTGCCGGTCAGATCCGCCTTCTTGACGAGGGACAGGACGCCGATCCCGGTCAGAATCACCGGGGCCGCGAAGAGGTCCCTTGCATTGACCGGTTCACCGATCATCCGTTTGATCACCACCGCGATCACGACCACCGCGATGATCGCAGCGAGTAGCCAGGGGTTCACGCAGATAACCACCATTCTTTATGGCACGACTGAGCTAAATCGATGTTAGCCCAGCCGTGCTATAACAGCAATGTGCCAAAGATCGTCGATCCCGTGGCCCGCCGCAGAGCGGTGGCGCAAGCCGTCCTGTCCGTCGCCGCCCGGCAAGGGCTGGAGCATGCGTCACTGCGCAACGTCGCCGATGAAGCCGGACTCGCCATCGGCTCGGTCCGCCACTACTTCGCCGACCACGACGAATTGATGACCTTCACGATGAGGGAGCTGAGCCGGCGCATCGGCGACCGCATCCGCACCCACGCCGAGCGGCTCCTGGCTCCCGACGGCCGCACCGACCGCCGGGCCGCAACAGAAGAGCTCCTGGCCGAGTTCCTCCCTCTGGACGACGTCCGCCGCCAGGAGTCCGCGCTCTGGCTCGCCTTCACCGCCGCAGCGCACACCCGCCCCGAACTGCGGCCCTGCGCAGCCGAAATGCAGGCCAACCTGCACACCCTGATGTCGCGCGTGCTGCACGAAGCCCGGCAGGCCGGCGGACTTCCAGACCACATCGACATCGAGCTGGAAAGCACGCGGCTGGCCGCCCTCCTCGACGGACTCAATCTCCAGGCAACTCTGCTGCCGGACCGCTATCCGCCCAAGCTGCTCCGACAGGTACTGCGACGGCACCTGGACGCCCTCAAAGCCGACAGCTGACGTCCGGCCGACCTGTTCGGCCCGCACGCCGCAGGATCGCGGTGCGATGGCTCGCCAGCGCGCCGGCCCTCCACTCTCCTCACCAAGGATGGGCGGCGCCCTCAGCGCGCTCCCGCTCCTGTCCCGCGGATCACGCTTGAGGTCGGAGTGGACGGAGATCGTAGAGGTAGGAGCGTTCGTTCTTGAAGCTACGCCAGACGGTGGCAGGGGGTTCGGGTTCGTCGCCCAGGCCGGTCAGGGGGTGGGCGGTGACGAGACCGTCGGCGATCTCGCAGTGCCACCCATCGGCCGGCGACCAGACGCACCACACCTGCCCGTCCGTTCGCCGGTAGGCGGGTCGACCGTGCTGCTCCCCGTCGCGCTCGAAGTGGTAGCGAAGCCCATCGATGTGACGCACGAAGTCGAAGGATGCAAGAGCCGTCATGTCTTCGGCACTGTATGGGATGAGGTTGGCGGTAGCTAAGGATCTCCGCAGATGAGGGGCTCAAGGCTCACGGGCCCCACCAGGCCCACACCCTGCTGCCAACAGCACCGCAGCCTCGACCGCGAGACCCGCCACACCTCCACAGTTCGTAGCCCAGGAAGCGTCAGCGCAGGCAGAAGCCTGGTACGCCTTGGACGGCCGGGACCTCCTCGTCCGCTACACCGACAACCTCGGGAAACTGCGTGCTCTCGGACCAGAGGCACAGCAGTCCTCGGACGGCCTCACGCTGATCAAGTCTCCACTCCCCATGATCTGCCGCGAGTGCGGGACGATCGCCCAGGATGCCAATGCGTACTTCCCCGTACAGGTCACGGCAGAGCAAGCAACGCACCCTCGGCAATGCGCGGTGGCACACTGCCGAGGGTGCGTTGCCTACGGCGTCAGGGGCTCGGGGGTCGTGCCTTAGGAGACACACGAGTGTGACCAGGGCCCACTGGCGGGGAGTTTGCGGTGCCGGCCACCGCGCGGCGACCGAACCAGCATGTCGCCCACCCCACCAGGGCGTTGCCAGACAGCGCAGTGCGCCGCGACAGGAAACCATCGAGGCTTCGGCGCTGAGTGATGGGGACGTGGAAGACCACCCTCATCTGACTGGCAACAGGGACTGCGCCCGACTCGACCCCTGGAGCAAGGTGGCCAAGCAGGGAGGTCCTGCGAGGGGCTAATCGTCAATGCACTTGGGGTACTTCGAGCCCCGGTTGCAGTCGTGGTAGTCGTACTTGCTGACCCGGAACTTCGTCTCCTTGCCCCCCTTCGCGGGATCGACGACCAAGTAGAACTTCTTCCCGTCCTTGGTCTTTTCGGTGACCCGGCCGTCAGGGCCGTGGCCGAAGTCCTGCGCGCACCCGGCGAGTGCGAGGGCGGCGACTGCCACGAGGACGGGGACGAGAGTGAGGCGACGCATGTCGTGCTCCGATCAAACTGTGGGACCAGGGCAGTCTAGGCGGCTGACTCCCCAACACAGCACGCAGGGCAACCCACTTCTCCCAACAACCATTACGCGGTTGGAGCGAAAAGGCAGGGGGGTAAGAAATGTCCGCTATTCAGCGTCGCGAGCACCAGGTGGACCAGAAAGCAAATTTCCGAAAATGGGTGGGATTCTCTGCAAGATCACTGGTGCCCGTTCAGGGGGCTCCGGGCACGATCGTGTCTGCGACCGGGTCGGGGAAGACGATCCCGGCTGCTACGTCCGCGCTGGAGTGCTTTCCGTGGGCCGTGTCCTCGTCACGGTCCCGACCCTGGATCTGCTAGTTCAGACCACTCAGGCGTGGTGCCTGGGGAGCCACTGGACCACCGCTCCCCCATGGTCGCGGTGTTCCCGGGAGAAGAACGACTTCTTGGAGCAGCTTGGCATTGCGCGGGCGGCGCGCCTGGCCCCTGTCGCAGGCTGCGCTGTTGGAGCACGCCGCCGCCGGCAATCTGCCGGACCGCTATGACGATTCATCAGCAGGTGTAAGAGGCAGCCGCGTTCACTGAGAGAGATGGTGAGCGGAAAGCTGAAGCCGGCCAAGCTCGGCAAGTCCGACGAACTCGCGCTCACGCCTCCCTTCCGTCAGCTGGTCAACAGCATGCTGCCGAAGGTCGACTTCCCCGAGCTGCTGCTGGAGGTCGCCGAGCTGACCGGCGCGGCCGGCCGCGCCCCACGGCGGCGGCCGCGGCCAACCCACCATATGCCGGGAGCGTTCCCGCACATCTCCGATGCCGACCCAGGCATGGAGGGCTTCACCACCTGCCTCTGCGCGGTGCTGCGTGATTGCGAGATCCGCCACCGGTGACCGGGAGGCCCGCACGGACTTTGTTCGCCGGGGGGCGCGACTCTTCGCCCCCTTCCGGGGCTGTCAGCCGCGGCCGGTGAACTTCTGTCCGACGCCGAGTTGGCGCAGGTCGGTGAGGACCTTGGGGTCTTGGGCGTCGAGCCAGTCGCAGAGTTGGCGGAAGGAGACCAGTCGGACGTCCTTGTGCTTTTCGTCGGCGATGTGCTTGATCGCTTCTTCGACGGCGTCCATGTAGATGCCGCCGTTCCACTGCTCGAAGTGGTTGCCGATGAAGAGGGGGGCTCGGTTGGTCTCGTAGGCGCGCTGGAAGCCGGCGATGTAGGCGTCGGCGGCCTGCTTGCGCCAGCGCGGGTAGTTGGCCGGTGGGCCCTTGGTGGAGTTCTGGGACTGGTTGTAGAGCATGTTGTAGTCCATTGAGAGGACCCCGGCGGGGAGGTTGCCGAAGGGTATGGACTGGAGCGGGAAGTCCCACAGGCCCTGCTTCTTGGTGGGCCAGACCTGCAGGCCGCCGGGTGAGCTGGCGTCGTAGCGCCAGCCGCGCCGCTTCGCCGTCGGCAGCAGGTTCTCCTGGCCGAGCAGGCAGGGGGTGCGGGCGCCGACGAGTTCCTTGGTGTAGTCGAAGGGCAGCGGGTCGAGGTCGGTGAAGCCGGTGTTCGTGCGCCACTTGGTGACGAAGTCCATGGCCTGCTGTATTTCGGAGTCCCACTGGGTGGGGGTCCAGTGGGCGACCGAGCCGCTGCCGGTGCCGCAGAAGTGGCCGTTGAAGTGGGTGCCTATCTCGTGGCCCTCCAGCCACGCCGCGCGCAGGTTCTTCAGCGTCAACTTGATGTGGTCGTCGGTGAGATAGGGGATGTCGGAGGCGCCGACGGGGTTGTTCGGCGGCCGGTACAGGCGCTTCTTCGACTCGGGCAGGAGATACAGCCCTGAGAGGAAGAAGGTCATCGAGGCGTTGTGATCGCGGGCGAGCTTGCGGAACCGGGGGAAGAGTCCGTTGCCCACCTCGCCCGCCCCGTCCCAGGAGAAGACCACGAACTGCGGCGGCTTCTGGCCGGGCGCCAGCCGCTCCGGCTTGGGCGGCTGATGCGGCTGCTTGCCGGTGTACGCGGTGGAGCCGTCACCGATCGGCTTCGACCGGGGCTTCTGCTGCCCGGGCTTGGCCGCCACCTTGCCGGATTCCGACGACTCGGAGGGGGAACAGCCCGCTACGGACAGAGCAGCCGCCGCTCCCACCCCGAGTCCGAGCATGCCTCGCCGACTGTAATCACGCATAACGGTCCTCATCGCATTTATTCGCCCTGAAGTGCCCCAGTGGGCGCCCAGAGAGAGGGGCTGATGGATGCCGGGGTTCCGTTACGGCGGCGAAACTCAAAAAGTGGACCACGATGCCACGGAGGGTCGCGATCCAGTCACCGATGGGCGAGATTCGGCACAATGCCGGGACTCCGCTGCGCTGCGGAGCGGCCGGTGCTGATCAGCCGGATTCCCGCCCCGCCGCGGTCCGTCCCACCGTCAGGGCCAGCCTGCGTACCCTGCGCCAATCCATCGGCGGCTTGCCGCGCGGCGTGCCGGGGCGGCGGCGGGGCAGCCGTACGCGCAAGGCGCCGGGTTCGATCCAGCAGCGTACGGGGGTGGGCACGGTGAGGGCCTCGCCGTCGACACCGGCCGGGATGGCGGGGGCATCGGCGTCGATGACCACCTCGCGGGCGGTGGTCGAGGTCAGGCCGGGCCCACGACGGCCGCGAAGCATCGCGGCCGCCTGCACCGCATTGTCGACCGTGACACCGAGCACGCCGAGGACGCCGGAGTCCAGCCGTTCCCGCCGCCCCAGCCCCGCCGGATCGCCCATCCGGTAGGGGTTGTTGCTCACCAGGACTGCTTGGGGACCGTCGACGGACACGGCGTCCGTACGCACCTTCAGGAACGGGCCGCTGTGGTGGGTCAGCAGGTCCGGCAGCATCTGGAGGATCGTCCTGGCCTTGTCGTCGCGATAGGCCGGGCTCTGCACCACACTCGCGTACGCGCCGAAGGAGGCGTTGTTGACGAAGACGCGCCCCCGGCCCTCTGCCGTGGGCTGCCCGACATCTATGAAGCCCAGGTCGAGGCGCAGCTCGACACCGTCGGTGAGCGCCTGAAGGCAGGCAGCGGGATCCTCGCGGTCGAGACCGAGGTCCATGGCGAAATGATTGCGGGTGCCCGCGCAGATGACGACGAACGGCACGTCGCGAGCCGCCGCCACACCCGCGACCAGCGCCTGTGTCCCGTCGCCGCCCGCGACACCGAGCAGATCGGCGCCCTCATCGACGGCCCGCCTCGCCAGCTCGGCCACGTCCTGCGGCTGCGCGGGATCCAGCTCGACGACCTCGGCGCCGAGAGCCCTGGCCTGCTCGGCCAGCCGGAACCTGCCGACCTTACCGCCGCCCGAGCGCGGATTCATGATGAGGAACGGGCGTCTCGGAGGGGCGACCCGGCGTTCCGGTGTGCGCGCCGGCTCGATGTGCGGTGCCAGCGCTGTTCTGCCCGTGAAGACGGCGAGCGTCCACAGGGCGAGCGAGACCAGCACCACCCACAGCAGCCCGGCGATCGCGTAGAGCACCAGGACGACGACCGGTGTGGCCGTCGCCAGGATGAGCGCGAGCATCCTGATCACCCCGGTGTGCGCGAGCACCCACCACAGCCCGGCCGCCGTGGCCGCCAGCCCGGCCGCTCCCACGCCCACCAGCGCGATGCTCCGGAGCCCGGCAAACACCAGCAGGACCAGCAGCGCCGCCGCCCCCGCCACCAGCGCCAGACGTGCGGCCCAACGCCTGTCCACCCGCATACGCCTCCCGCCGCCTCCGCAGCCTTCCCCCTTCCATTGCACGGTCACAGGCGGCGAAGCGCATCATCTGGGGCGGGCGGGACCCTCCCGAAAGCGCGCGCGGCGCTCAACGGCCGGCCGGGCGGGAGGCGACTGCTCATGGACGCAGGACGTGAAGAAGGACTTCACCATGGCGACGAAAGGATGTGTGGCGCGGATGCGGCAGATACGGCAGGCGCGGTGGCTACGAGCGAACGGCCCGGCAGGCTTACCCGTCACCACGCTGCTGGCGCTTTCCCTGGGTGCCGGTGCCGGTGCCGGTGCCGGTGGCGGTGGCGGTGGCGTGGTCGTGGCCCAGGCTCAGCCCGCGGTCGCGAACGAGGTGCGCTCGGGAGCGGTGACGCCGGCGGCCCGTATGACGGAGCCCGTCACACCCACGGCCGCGCCCCTCAGCATCACCGAGGGGCAGGTCGGCGAGGTCGGGCCCGGTGGGACGATCCGCTACCCGAGCGTGACCAGTTGTCTGACGGTGACCGTCCGCCTCAGGAACGGTGGGAAAGTCGGCGCGCACGCCAGCTTGTTCCAGGTGCCGGGGGAGTACCGGTCGGACCGGATCCTCGCCGCCGTCAAGCAGCGCACCGGGGCGCGGGGAGTACGCACGGTGGAGGTCAGGGGCGCGGTCGGTGCCTGGAATCCGAGCTACTTCACCAGGGCGATCGAGAGTTACGCAGCGGGTGAGCCGGTGCCCGTACCCACCGGGCCCGACCCGGAGGGCCTGGCCAGGGCGGTGGCGGACGGGCTCGGGGAGCCGCGGGGCAAGGTGACGGTCGAGGATCTGCCCGACGGCGACCAAACGGTGGACTGAGCCGGGCCGGCCCTCGCGCGCACCAGCGGCCGGACACCGGGGTGACCTGGCCCCGGTCACCTGTCCGGCCCGCCCTGGTCACCGGCTTGGCGACCAGGGCGACAGGCCCGCAGCGGAGGACGCCGACAGCTCACTTCCCGGCAGGCGCGGGGGTGGCCAGCAGTCGGGCGGCCCGGACGCGGTGCAGATGCACGACGATGTCGTGCGACCGCGCGAGCGCGATCCGGTACTCCGTCCCGGGCCCGGGATACTCCGTGCCGATGCACTTGGTCGTACGGGCCGTGGCCAGCCAGGTACGCGCAGCGGACGGGGCGGTGCGCAGGTCCAGGACGTAGTCGCGGTGGCGCACCCGGTCCAGGGTGTACTCATTGCTGCCCGGTTTCGCCGGACCCACAGCGAAGGCCCGGACCTTCCCATCGGCTCCGGTGGCGTTGAACGAACCCCGGTCGAAGGTCATGCCGATGCTCACATACCGGGTGCCCAACCTGTCGCGCAGAAAGCTCCCTTGCACTTTGGGATAGTGCTTCGGGTCGTGGGTCCGCAGGGCTAGTCGGTGTTGTTCCACCAGAGGTAGTTGCTCTGGAACTCCTCGCACATGATCTGCCGAGGATCACCCTTGCCATGCAGCACATAGTCGTTGAGCCGTAGTCCGGTGCTCCAGCTCCCCTCCAGGGCGAAGCTGCGAAAGCCCTTTGCCTCGACGAGGTAGCGGAACACCCGGTGCTTCATGGCGAAGAACTCATGCGAACCGTGGGTGGCCTCGCCCAGACCCACCACCCGTGCGTCCTTCACCATACGGCCGACCGGGCGCAGATCGTCCAGGCTCCCGTGGGGCTCGGTGGTGCGCAGCGGGTGCGCGTCACGTTCCAGCGCGGGTACCGGCGACTGCGCCGGAGAGGGGGCCGCGGCGGCGGCCACCACACCGAACGAAAGAAGCAATGCGAGGAAGGCTGACCTGTGTTGTCTCATCCCTCAAGACTTGCTGCCGGCCGGGCCGGTGGCCATGCGCCCCACCCCCGCATCATGGGTGGGGCTGTCCCCACCGACCAGGCATGCCGCGCGGCCCACCCACCGCACCGGCCCCGTCAGCTCAGCTGCCCGCCGCTGCATACGGTTCGTCTCCGATACGGACACATGCAACGATCACGTTCATGAGCAATATGGGGGAAGCGCCGGTCGGCGTCACACTGATCGGGGGTCGGAGGAGGCTCCTCAGCAACACTGCCAGGTGAACATCGCGCGGTCGAAGTGGCATTCGGCCAGGTCTTCGGGGCGTATGAGCCAGTAGAGGGCACCGCAGTCACCCCACATCATGTCCGCGTCGTCATCCGAGTCGAACTGCGCGAGCAGCACCCACCGGAGGGCCTCCTCCTTGATGCGGGGGTCATTCCACGGCGGGCTCCCCAGCGCGCCGTGGGCGACCTCGGTCTCCACCTCGCCCTGCACCGGGTGCGCATGGCCACCGATGCGGTGTTCCGTGCCCTCGAAGTGCTCCCCCAGGGCGTCCTGGAAGTCCTCGTCCCACACCGGATGGTCATCGGGCATCGGCGCGAACTCCCGGTAGACCACCGGGTGCCAGAGGTGTGGTGCCGTCGTCTCCACGCGTGCCGTCAGCGGTACCTCGGGATATGGCTCAATGCCCTCCGGCGCCGTCCGCTCGGCAACGGGCACACCCGCAGGTATGTACAGGACGCGCGCTCCCGCCCAACTGTCGGGCTCATCGGGAGCGACAACGGCACAGCCGTCGTCCAGTTGCCCGTCGAAGTAGAAGAAGGCCAGCGTGCCGTCCGTCGGCAGGGCGATGTCGAGGGCGGCCGAGGGGAGCACGGCACAGTCGAGGGAAGCAACAAAGGCAAGCGGACCGTGCCCCTCCCAGACAGGCCACTCCTCGCCCTCCGGCAGCCCCGGCAACCCGCCGAGCCGGCCGACGACTGAGCCCGCCCCCTCAGCCTTCTCCAGGCGCAGCCCGGGCCGCAACAGCCCGATCCACCGCTCGGCGATCTCCTGGGGCAAGTGCTCGCGCGCGAGTGCGTGCAGCGCATCGGCAGTGCTCTGTGTCATGCGAACCATGATGCCGGGAGCCACTGACAACGCCGGGAGCCACTGACAATGGGCTGTCCCGCTCCTGCCCAGCGAGGCTTGGACGAACAGTCATCTACGCGCGCGCTCGTCGAACCGCGCGGCCGCGTCGCAGCCCGTTGTCAGACCCGCGTGGAACACTCGCCGTCGCTGTTCGAGACCGCTGTCCGAGCCAGGCTCGATCAAGCGGTAGACCAAGGGGGATTTGGGTTTCATGGGTGTGAGCATCGGATTCATCAGCGTGACCACGGAGGAGCTGAACAGGGCAGAGAAGGAGCCGAGTTGGGCCGACGATTTCCACTACGAGCTGTACGCCAGCGACACCTTCCCGCAGTCGGATCGACCCTACGGCGGCCCGGACAAGGCGTTTGCCGGTCTTCAGTTCCTGCTCGACGAGACGGACGTGCTGCTCGATTTCCTGATGGACGGGTTCCCGATCCTGGAGGACGGCACCCTGTTCGGCTGGACCGCTGAGCAGATCGAGAGTGTGGCCCGACAACTGCGGGCGACTCCGTGGGAGCAATTGGCGGTCCACTATGACCCGGCGCAGATGACGAAGGAGAACGTGTACCCCAACACCTGGAGGTTCGACCCCGAGGGTGAACTGGCCTGGCTTGAGTGCGCCTATGAGGAACTCGTCGGCTTCTTCTCGGAGGCGGCCGACCGCGGGTATGGAGCATTCATGAGCTTCAGCTTTTAAGGCGAGTGGGGTGGACAGGGCACGGTTGTCGACCGCCACCGGCCCCGGTGCGCCTGTCGATAACGGTGCTGGTCACAGCCCCTAAGGGGAGGGGCTGTGACCAGCCGTTCCCGACAGACGCTAGGCGTCATCCGTGCCCTCGTCAGGTACCCAGCGCAGTACATCGCCGGGCTGGCAGTCGAGTGTGCGGCAGATCGCGTCGAGCGTGGTGAAGCGCACGGCCTTCGCGCGGCCGTTCTTCAGTACGGCGATGTTGGCGGGGGTGATGCCGACGGCCTCGGCGAACTCGCCCACCGACAGGCCGCGTTTGGCGAGTTGGAGGTCGAGATCGACGATGATCGCCATCAGACCACCTCGGCGATCTCGGTCTGTAGCTCCGTCGCCTTGTGCAAGAGGCTGCGCATGATGACGATGAGCATCGCGAACGCTGCCCCCACGCCCACGCTCGCGGTCGCTGCCGCCAGTGCGCCGAGGACCTCCATGCCGTCGGTGGGGGAGGGGATGTCCGTGAGGGCCAGGTGTCCGGTGACACCGATTGCCAGCAGTGTCGCGACGAGCGAGCACCCGATGATGGTGTCGACCCATCGGAAGGCCCGCGGCGTGAAGATCGCGTCGCGTTCGACCATGGTGAGCAGCATCCACACCGCGACGAGCGCAACTTGGACGCAGGCGATACCGGCGATCGCCACCGTCACGTAGGGCGCGGCGAACGGGGCGTAGGGAGGAAAGCGGTCGACCTCATCGGCTGCCGTCGTCGGGATGACCACGATCTGGCCGAAGAGGCCGAACAAGATCACTGCGGCGATGCCGACCCGGAGCGCGGCGATGTAGAAACGATGCATGTATCGATTATCGATTGGTTTCGATCGAAAATCAATCGATGGCGCGCCCCGAGGTGCGTGCTGTGCGCCCGCCCGGCCGGATGCTGCTCATTGCGTCCGCACGCAAGAGGTGGCACCTGCGCCGGGCTCGGGCGGAAGAAACTTGGCTGACTTGGCGGCGAGTTGCCGGTGGAGGTAGGGCGCGGCGTCGTCGGGGCGCATGCGGGCGAGAGCGACCAGGCCGGTGATGATGACGTCGGCGACCTCGGCGTGCACGTCCTGCCAGGTGTGGCTGTCGCCCTTGCGGGGGTTGGTGCCGCGGACGCCGATGACGGCCTGGGAGGCTTCGCCGGTCTCCTCGGCGATTTTCAGCACCTGGAGGGTCCACTGCTGAGCGGCGTCCAGACCGCGTGCGTCGTCATGGGCGTTGAACCGTCGGGCCAGGCGGGCGACGGTGTCCCAGGTGTCGCTGTGCATGGTGGCGTCTCCTCTGGTGGGCGGGGTTGAGTGGGCGGGGTTCAGTGGGAGGGGTGCTGAGGGTGCGAGCTGCGGTGGGAGCGTCGGCGGGATGGACGGTGCGCGGGCGGAGCCGTTTGTGGTGGCGACGGGCGCGACTCGGTCTGGGAAGTCTGGTCGTTTTGTGGTGGCGACGGGGCCGACCCGGTCTGGGAAGTCTGGTCGTTCACGGGTGTGCTGTTCTCGGCTCGGGGTCGGCGGCCGTGGACACGGCCTGGTAGCCGGCTGCCTGGAGGGTGAACATCTGGGCGTAGTCGCCACCGAGGGCCATGAGCTGCTGGTGCGAGCCGGCTTCGGTGATCCGGCCGCCGTCGAAGACGAAGATCCGGTCGCACTCCACGACGCTCGCCAGCCGGTGCGAGATCAGCACGGTGATCTGATCCGCCCGGTTCTTGTTCCGCAACACCGCCTGATATACCGCGTGTTCGGCCTTGGGATCCATGCTCGCGGTCGGTTCGTCGAGCAGCAGCACGGGAGCGTTCTTGTACAGCCCCCGCGCGACGGCGATCTTGGCCCATTGGCCGGCCGACAGCTCCTGGCCGCCCCGGAACCGTTTGGACAGCACCGCCTGCCAGGTGCCCGGCAGGCCAGCGATGACCTGCTCGGCACCGGAGGCCCGTGCGGCGTCCCAGGCCCGTTGCGGATCGGCCTCCGTCAGCGTGCCGCGCGAGACCGTGAGGTTCGCCAGCGCGCTGAAGGGAAAGTGCACCGGGTCCTGCAACACGGTGGCGACGCGCGCCTGCAGCGACTCGGAGTCCATGTCCCGCACATCCACGCCGTCCCAGCGGACCGCACCCTCATCCACCTCGTACAGCCCGGCGATCAGCCGTGAACAGGTGCTCTTTCCCGAGCCGTTGACGCCCACGAAGGCGACGGTCTCCCCGGCCCGCAGCGTCATCGAGATGCTGCTCAGCGCGGGAGTCTCCTTGCCGGGGTAGGTGAAGCTGACATCGTCGAGCGTGAGGGTGGCGACGGTCGCGGGCGCGGTCACCGCACGCCGACGGGGTTGTAGCCCACGGCAGCGTTCCTGGAACGCCAGGAGGTCATCGACCCACATGGCGTGCTCATAGACCAGATGCGCCACATCCACGAAACGCGTCAACGCGGTCTGTCCGGTCTGGATCGCCAGCACCGCGCCGGCACCGGCCGCCAGGGGAAGCCAACCGGCGATCAGCATGGCTCCCAGCGCGACGTACGTGACGCCGGTCCCGACGCCTCCCACGGCCCGGCCGGCCAGTGTCAGCAGCGCGGAACTCACCCCGAGGTGGGTGTCCTCCTCGGCGATCCGGGCGGTCAGCCGGCGGTGCTCGTCCAGGATGGCGTTCTGGGCGGTGTCGGAGCGCAGTTCGGCGGCGGCGTCCCGCTCCAGCAGCAGCCAGGAGAAGACCCGTACCCGGCGCTGGAGCGCGTTCCACCGCTTGAAGCTGTGGAACCGGGCCCGTGCCGTGCGGACGGCCGCGGCACCCACGGGCAGGACGGACAGCAGGAGCAGGGGGAGGAGGACGGGGTGCAGAGAGGTGAGGACGCCGGCCGTGCCGATGAGTCCGAGGAGAGTGGAGGCCAGCGAGACGACCTGGCCGACGATCTGCCGGGCGTAGAACAGGCCGCGGTCGGAAGCGCGGTAGGCGTCGTCGTGCCAGTCGGCGTCATCGACGATCTCCAGCCGGACGTGCGCGGTCAGCCGCAGGAAGTCACATTCCAGCGCGGTGCGGATCTTCGGTGTCACCCGCGCCTGCGCGACGGCGACCCCGGCCTCAAGGAGTGCCCGCGCGGACAGGAAGCCCACCACGAGCAGGATCTGCGGCACCGCGTTGCGGACCTTGTCGGGCGTCGGTCCGTGACCGAACAGCTCGCGCAGCACGCCAACCGAGGCCACCAGGCCGAAGGCCGCCATCGCCGCGGAGACCAGCTGAAGCACCACGACGGCCAGCGTGGCCGAACGGTCGGCCTGCCATGCCAGCCGGCCGATCTGCCGGACGATGCGCGGCAGCCGCACCAGGACTTCGCGGACCGTCGACTGGGCCGCGGCGCCGTCGTAGACCGACCAGTACGCCTCTTCCAACTCATCGGCCATATCTCCGTCCCCCGGCCCGGTGGGCACCGCCGTCGGTGGCAGTCCCAGTGGTGCACGGCGGGGGCCCGGCACGCCGGCTCGCTCATTCGGTGACGGGGACGCGGCCCCTTGCGCCGCGCTCATGAAGACCACCTCATGGCCATACGGGACGAGCGCTCAACGAGCCATGCGGCAGCGTCAAGCGCGCGCCTGCGACGGAGGGCCGGTAAGAGCCCAGGCTGCCGCCGTTCGAACCCGGCGGGGCCATGCACGAGGACGGGCACAGGATCCATGACGTCTCCAGGAGGGCGAGTCGTGGGCACAGGTGCTCTAAAGAACGGTCGATTTGGCTCCCCGTAACGGGTGACGAGGGGGCAGATCGTGGATGCATGTTCTATTGGGTGGTGGAGGCCGGTCGTGGCCCTGATGATGGGGTCAGGCAGCGACTCGAACGGTGGGTGCCACCCGTTCGTGGGATTGCGTCGGCCTCCGGGGCGGGGCGACGCGGGGCGAGTCATGAAGGTGGTGGGGCGTCAACTGTGCGCCGCTCACTCGTTGATGCGGCTTCATGGCGTCGAATCGCGCGGCGAGAGCATCGTCGACTTCTCCCCGCCAACGCGGCGCGCTTTTCCGAAGCATTGTTACGTTCTCATCATGTGGCGGCAGAAAAACCATGACATGGGGTTTCAAGCATGACCTCATGACCACGCAAAACCCCCTCCGTGGCCCAAATCCCCCCACCGCTGCGCTCCACGTTCCTCTCGCGTCGTTAGCCGACGTCTGTGTGCCGGCGCTTATCTCCCACGCCCCCAGCTCCGGCCGGTCCAAGGGCCAGGCGGCCGCACACCAGGGCGACTTGGGCGCAACACGCGATGAACTCCGCCGCAGCCACCGGTTAACAGAGACGGATGAACGACGGATCAGATCCATACCCATGGTGAACAAGGGCCGAAGAAAGGCCGACACGTGACCACACTGTGCCTGCGTCGTCTAGAGATCTTCGTTGCGGTGGTGGAGTGCGGGGGATTCTCCGCTGCCGCACGGAAGCTGTACATGAGTCAGCCGTCGGTCTCCAACCAGGTGCGGCGATTGGAAGCCTCTCTTCAAACCACCCTCATCGACCGGTCGGGGGCGCGTATCCGGCTGACCGCCAAGGGCGAGACCTTTATGTCGTATGCCCAACGCCTCATACCCCTGGCCGAAGAAGCGCTGACCGCCGTACGGATGACGGTGTCTTCGTCTGAGCCCCGGCTGCGGGTGGCCACCACCAACGACGCGGCCTCCTTTCTGGTTCCGGCCGTACTCGCCCGCCTCACCGCCCGGATTCCCGGACTGCGGTGGGACATCCACACGGGCGGAATGGAGCAGGTGACGCAGCAGCTCATCGACGGGGTGGTCGGCATGGCACTGCTCGATGGCGAGCCGAATACACCGGGACTTGTCATCGAGCCCATTCTGTCCGAACGGCTCGTCCTCGTCGTGGGCAGCGGACATCCGCTGGCTGACCGTCAGGCCACGGCGGAGGACCTGACAACGGAGCGGTTGCTGCTGCGGGAAAGCGGCTCCGTAACCCGTCACCTACAGAACGCCGCCCTACGCCGCTGGAACATTCAGCCCGTCGACAAGGGGGAGGCGTGGGGGAACGAAGCACTCAAGCTCGCGGTGTCCGCCGGGCTGGGCGCCACTCTCATGTCCTGGCACTGCGTGGCGCAAGAAGTGGGTGATGGACGACTCGCGCTGGTCGACCTCGTCCCCCCGCCCCCTAGCCACCCGATCGTGATGGCGCACCTCCTCGGCCGGAAATTCTCCTGCGTGGAAGAGGCTTTCACGCAGCTTCTCTTCGACCTCAAGGAATAGCTGACTCGCTGTCTCGCTGTCTCGCTGTCTCGCCGAGGGCCTGATGTGGAAGTGCTTATGTGGCACCACATTGGCGAGGGGCAGGGGGCAGGGGGCAGGGGAATGCCGTCGCTGGCTCATGGCTAATGGCTCATCGTCCATGGCCCCTTGCTTTGGCTATGAGCTCATAGCCAAAACAGGGGTTCTCGGGCAGGGGACCGGCTGCCGACAATGGGACCTGTCACACCATCACTGATGACGCGAACACGATGGGCGTCCGGAAACGGGTTGTGCAGCGGATGGTGTCGCCCTCGTGAATTCTTCAGAAAGGATCGAGTCGTATGAAGAGGCGTAGCAAGGTCCTGTTCGGCCTGGCCACAGTAGCTGGTGCATGTCTCCCGCTGGGGGCGTTCGCCACCACTGCGTCCGCGGCGGAGGGCACTCACATCCAGATCAAGCAGAACGCCGCGATAGCCGCCACCACCTGCTACACGTTCGTGGGTGCGGAGGACAAGAACTACTGCAACATCTCCCGCCCGATGGGCGATTCGGTCACGGTGGGGGTCCCGGCGAACACCACCCAAGTGGTGATCGATCTCAAGACCTTCCCCTGGGAACGCCCCGCGGACAGCATCGCTGTGGACCCGAACAAGAACCGCTGTGTCGAGGTGAGCGGAACCGCCTTCAACGCGAAGCTCCTGGAAGTCGGTTGCTGAAAACGCCTGGTGTCGGTACCTCACACAACCCTTGAGCCGTAAGGCTCCCGTTGCCGAGAAAGCGAGCACGTCCCATGACCTTTCGATACCGGGCAGGAATCGCCGCCGCTGCGTCCGTGATGGCACTTGCCGTGGCTGCGCCGACGGCATCCGCGGCGTCGTCCCTGCAAGAGATCAACGGCCACACCGACAACTGGCTGAACGAGGGAAGCGCGACCGTCAAGTACGACAACGGCACCACGCTGACCCGGCAGGCCGACGTTCTGGAAGCACTCCAGCAGTGCGGCAGCCTCTCCGTTTCGTGTGCCTCCACGACGACTGAGGACGCCGGCCAGGTCACCAAATGGTATGACGCGGAGAACCAGGACCTGGGTACCGGACCGATCGACAACTGTGCGCCGAACGGAAATGACATCACCCAGACGATCACCGCACTCCACACCTTCTCCTGGGGGTGGAACATCGGCGCCAGTGTCGACGTCACCCTGGTCAAGGACCGACTGGGAATTGGTGCCAGTGCGGGATTCACCCAGTCCCACACCGAGACCAGCTCGGGTGCTGTGGGCATCACTGTGAAGCCCGGCCAAAAGGGCATGCTCAAGATGGGTTACGACATGGACCGCAAGGTCACCAACGTGTCGATCCAGGGCGGAAAGTTTGGCGGCGCACAGATCACCGGCCTCCGTACCGAGACCCCCCTCGCGGGAGGGAAGCGGGTAGGCCAGGACATTGTCACGTGCGACCAGAAGCTGCTGAACGGTCGCTGAGTTCTCTCCCTTTCAGAAAGGTAATCCTGTGCCAAAGACAAAGCGATCCATGGCCTACGGTGTCGCCACGCTGCTGCTCGCCCTCGGCGGCACGGCCGTAACGGCTTCGCCCGCCGCTGCCCAGGACTCGGGTCATATCGCGTTCTCCAACAAGGGCTGGTTCCTCGCCAAGACCTGCTACAAGTGGCAGGGTTCGGCGACTCCGGACAGCTGCGACGACAACAAGGCCATCGGCACGGACTGGGGCGTGGACATTCCCGCCGATGCCACCGGCGTCGAGGTCACGGTGCTTGTCCACGGTCAGCAGATCGGCGATCTCGAAGCGCCGCAGATCACCGACTTGAAGCGCAACCACTGCTACGAGCTCAGCGGTTACACGTGGGGCCCGTCCATCACCGAGAAGAGCTGCTGACCCTTCTCGGCGACGAGGAAGGGATAAGGAAAGGAATTCCAGCGTGCGCGCTGTCAAGAAGTCGATGACATTTGCTGCCATGGCATGCCTGACCCTCATGGGAACGGTCGCCGCGGCACCCACCGCCTCCGCCAGCTCCGGCAACTACATCCAGTTCTCGAACAATTCGGGCTTCCTGGTCGACACCTGCTACCAGTGGAAGGGCCCGGACGGCATCGAGAGCAAGAACTACTGCCACACGTCCAAGCCGGTCGGACAGACGTGGAAGGCGTACTTCCCCGAAGAGGCAACGGGAGCCACGGCCACCGTGACCTTCGCCATGGGCAACGGGGGCGCCAAGGAGTACCTGTACGACCTCAGCTCCGACAAGAACCACTGCTACCAGACCACCGGCCTCTGGCCGAACGGCGGTGAGGTGCTCGGCACCAACTGCTGAGTACCGCGCCCGGGGCCTGCCGACACCCTGTCAGCAGGCCCCATTCGCTGCGGCCGGACCGCAGGGCGATGTCACCACCGCGCCGTCACCGTCACCGTGACCTGCCCGGACGCCCCGGCCTCCGCGCCACCGGATCTCCGGCGAAGATTCGCTTGCAGCTGCTCGTGCGCCCTTGTTAACGTCGCTCGCGACATCTCACCGTAGGGTTCCGCCCTCGCCATTCAGCCTCCTTGTGTCCGGTGACACCAGGAAGGTGGGAGTCACACCAGATTCTGACAAGGGTGTGCGGCGATGGCTGCGGTTCGGCGAGCAAAAACGGCTCTGGAAGCCGTTGATCTGGTCAAGACCTACTCGACCGGCAGGAACAAACCCCCGGTCACCGCGTTGCAGGGGCTGAGTTTCGCTGCCGCGAAGGGGACCGTTTTCGGGCTGCTCGGCCCGAACGGGGCAGGCAAATCCACCACGGTGAAGATTCTCTCCACGCTCTCGGCTGCTGACTCGGGATCAGCGCGCGTCGCAGGTATCGACGTTGCGGCGAAGCCGGATCAGGTGCGCCAGGCGATCGGGTTCGTGGCGCAGAAGCCCGGGACGGATCCGATGGCGACCGCGAGCGAAAACCTGCTGCTCGCGGGCCGTCTCCACGGGATGTCCCGCGTTGACGCCAAGGCGCGGGCCGGTGAGCTCATCGACAGGTTCGGCCTGACCGACGCCGCGAACCGGCGGGTGGGCACGTACTCCGGTGGCATGGCGCGCAAGCTGGATGTCGCACTCGGGCTGATGCACCGCCCGCAGGTGCTCTTCCTCGATGAGCCGACGACGGGGCTCGATCCCCAGGCCCGCAGCGAGATGTGGCACGAGATCGCCAGGATGGCCGATGACGAGCAGATGACGGTCCTGCTCACCACGCACTACCTCGACGAGGCCGACCGCCTCGCCGATCGGCTCGCGATCGTCGACCACGGCAGGGTGGTCGCGGCGGGCACCCCGGAGGAGCTCAAGAGCGCGCTGCGCGGTGACGCGGTGCAGGTCGGGCTGGCCGAGGGCGACAGCAGGGCACGAGCGGTGCTGGAACGGGTGCCTGAGCTACGTGAGATCACCGTGGACGGGTGCACGGTCCGGGGCCGTACCGATGACGGTGCGCGGGCGTTGCCGCCGGTGCTGGCGGCACTCGAAGAGGCAGGGATCGGCGTGACGTCCGCGACGCTGTCCCGCCCTTCGCTCGATGACGTCTACCTCCGGCACACCGGACGGAGTCTCGCGGCCGCGGCCGACGAGGACCGCAAGGCTCTGGAGGCGGCGAAGTGAGCACAGTGCAGAGGGAGTTCGCCGGTACGCGACCGCTGACCGTGCTCACACACTCCGCCCTCCTCACCGGCCGTCTGCTGCGCACCCTGTGGCGGATGCCCACCTTTCTTGTCGTCGGGCTCGTGCAGCCGGTGATCTGGCTGCTGTTGTTCGGGCAGCTCTTCCACTCGGTCGTCGAGCTGCCCGGATTCGCGCGCGGCAGCGGCGGTTTTCTCCAGTTCCTGACGCCAGGTGTGGTGATGATGACCGCGCTGTTCGCGAGCGCGTGGGCAGGGACGACCTATTTGCAGGACATCGACCGCGGCGTGATGGACCGGCTGCTGACCTCTCCTGCGAGCCGGGGCGCCATGATGTGCGCGACCATGGCCTACCAGGCGGTCCAGACAGTCATCCAGAGTCTGGTCATCGTGGTCATCGCGCTGATCGCCGGCGCCCGCTTCCCGGGGGGCGTCGTCGGTATCGGCGTCACCGTTCTGGCCGCGGTGCTGCTGGTGCTGATCTTCTCGGCGCTCTCCAATGCCGTCGCGCTGCTCTCCCGTCAGCAGGCCACACTGATCGCGATTTCCCAGTTCACCACGCTGCCGCTGATGTTCCTGAGCTCTGCGGTGATGGATCTGCAGGTGGCTCCGAGCTGGGTCGGGCGGGTCGCCGCGTACAACCCCGTGGAATGGGCGGTCGTGGCGGCGCGGCGGGCGATGCTGGTACCCGCCGACTGGAGCACGGTCTGGGCACGACTGGGACTGCTCGCGGCGGCGGTCCTGGTCATGGGCTTCCTTGCCACCCGGGCATTCCGCGCCTATCGCAAGTCCGCCTAGGAGATGTAGGAGACGGAGGAGACGGAGGAGTGGCGGGCCGGCCTCTTCCGTTTCCCTCCGGGGCAGCCGCCATCCGCACGCCGCCCCCCTGCCGGGCCGCTGCCCCGCCGTATATAGGCTCACGTCCCTAGCGAGCCTGACGGGGGAGAAGCCGAGTGGAGAGGCTGCGGCAGGACGATCCTGCGCGGATCGGGGATTTCGTGGCGTTGGCGCGTCTTGACGCCGAGGGCAGTCGAGGCGTTCCCGAGCGCCGTTATCTGGCCCGCGGTGCCGACGGCGGGCACACCGTTCTGGCGTGCCTGCCGCCGCCCGGCGGTGACCCGGCGCGGTGGGCGGGCGAGGTGCAGCAGGCGGCCCGACTGACCCAACCGGGGTTCTGGCCGGTGGGGCAGACCGGGGGGACGCCGGCCTTCCCCTGGTACGCCTCGCCCTACCGGCCTGTGCTGCCGCTGCCCGCCGCCCTGGCCGCGTACGGCGGCCCGCTGCCCGAACCGTTGGTCCGTACGCTCGGCGGCACGCTCGCCGAGGCCCTGGCCTCGGCCCATGTCCTGGGCATCGTGCACGGTGGCGTCTGCCCGGCGGGCGTGTTGCTGACCGCCTGCGGGCCGCTGCTGGGCTGCTTCGGTGCGACCCGCGCGAACCCGGTGGCAGCGGCTTCCCCCGCGCACGCGACCGGGCTGGAGACCGGCTGCCTCGCTCCCGAAACCGCGGCGGGCGGTGCGCCGGACCGGGCCGCGGACGTGTACGCCCTGGGCGCCGTGCTGGCGTACGCGGCGACCGGGCACACCGTGCCCGAGCGGCAGGAGATCCCGGCCGGACTGCGGGACCTCGTCACGGCGTGCCGCTCGCGTGCCCCGGAGGACCGGCCCGAACCGGCAGGAGTATTGGGGGAGTTGCTGCCGGGCGCGGCATACGGCGCGCTGGCCGGCGCCACGGAGCCGGTGTCGCTTCCCGGCCGCGTCGTCGAGGCGTTGTCCCGTCAGTCGGCGGAGGTCCTGGCCGCGGCACTCCCCACCCAAGGGCGCTGAGGCCATGATCTCCCCACTTCTGCACGACGACCCGCACACCGTCGGGCCGTTCCGGATTCTCGCCCGCCTGGGTGGAGGCGGTATGGGCACCGTTTACCTGGCCCGTTCGGCGGGTGGGCACACGGTCGCGGTGAAGACGCTGCACACCCGTCTCGCCGCGGACACCACCCTGCGGACCCGCTTCCGGCTGGAGGCGGACGCGGCCCGCGTCATCGGCTCCGCGTATGGCGCGGCGGTCGTCGATGCCGACGCCCAGGCCCCGACCCCGTGGCTGGCGACGGAGTACGTCCTCGGGCCGCCGCTGGACACGGCCGTCGAAGCGGGCGGGCCGCTGCCGGAGGCGGCCGTACGTGCCCTCGGCGCGTCACTCGCCGCCGGGCTGGAGCAGCTTCACCGGTCGGAGGTGGTCCACCGCGACCTGAAGCCGTCCAATGTCCTGGTGACCGCGCAGGGCCCGCGGATCATCGACTTCGGTATCGCCCGGGCCTTCGGCGACGAGCATCTGACGAGCGTGGGCGGTGCCGTGGGGACGCCGGCGTTCATGTCGCCGGAGCAGGCGGCGGGCCAGGAACACGCGGTGGCGGGCGATGTGTTCGCCCTGGCCGGGGTGCTGGTCTTCGCCGCCACCGGCCGCGGACCGTTCGGCGGCGGAGCCCCCACCGACCTGCTGTACCGCGTCCGGTTCGGTGAGCCGGACCTCGGCGGGGTGCCCGAGCCGCTGCGCCCCCTGCTCATGCGCTGCTTGGCCAAGGACCCCGCGCACCGCCCGTCCACCACCGAGCTGGGAACCGCGCTGGGCGGCACCGGGGTCCTCCCCGCCGACCGCGGCGGCTTCGCGGAGCTGCTGCCCGACGCGGTGCTGCGGGAGATCGCCCGGCGTAGCGACGAGGTGTGGCGTGAGCCGCCGCACCGCTTGCCGCCACCGGTGCCCGCCGAGGCACCGCCGGCCGCGGCCGCCCCCGTACCGGGCCTCTCGCGGCGGCGGCTGCTGTCCGTGGCCGGGGGCGCCCTCCTGGGGGGCGGCCTTCTCGGTGGCGGGGGCTGGGCCCTGCTCGCGGGCTCCGGCGGGGGCGGCGGCACCACGAAGAAGGACGCCGTCGACCGGCCGAAACCGCCGGCACCGCTGTGGAGCGCCGGTCTGCGCTGCCCGGACTCCGGGGGCGAGGTGATGCGGGTGGGCCGCAACCTGGCCATGCGTGCGGGGATCGTGCTGTGCGGCATCAACGCCGAGTCGGGCGCGTCGACCTGGCAGGCGAACGTCGCCGAGCCCTGGCGCTCGGCCACCGAAGGCAGCCGTATCTACGCCCTGCGGGGATACCAGGAGGCGGGCGCGGCGCTGGCGGTGTGCGAGGTCGGGCAGAGCGACGGCCAACTGGGCAAGCCCCTGGTGCAACTCTCCGCGTTCACCGGCAAGGAGCAGTACAACCAGCTGCTGTGCGTGGCCGACGGGATCGCGTACCTGGTGGCCCGGCTCGCTTCCGGCGCCCGCTGGTTCCTGGTCGCGGCCGACCTGAAGTCGGGCAAGGAGCGCTGGCGCAGCCCGGTGGAAGCACCGCGGGCCGAGGGCGCTCCGCCCGCGCTGAGTGGCGCCGTGGCGGGCTCCCGGGTGGTGCTGTGCGGGAGCCCGGGGGTCGACTCGAAGTTCATCCGCCTCTCCGTGCACGACAAGCGCCACGGCCGCGAACTGTGGAGGCTCTCCGAGACGTTCGCGGGCACCGCGCCGTCCCGGTTGGTCCTCGACGACCGGAACCTCTACATGGGCGCCGAGCACCTCACCGCCCGCCGGCTGTCCGACGGCGAGCTGGAGTGGCTCTTCGGGACCGGGCGCGATGTCGGTGACAGCGCGGGCGAGGAACGGCGCTACGGCGCGCCCCTCGTCCACGACGGAGTCGTCTACTGCACCGAGGCCGACCGCGGGCTGATCGCCGTCGACGCCACCTCCGGCACGCTCAACTGGCAGGAGAAGGGGCTGTCCGGCCGGAAGAACAAGCGGGACGTGGCCCCGGCGGTCGGCAAGCGGTACGCCTACTGTGCCGACGACAGGGGCCTGCGCGCCATCGACCTGCGCGCCCACAAGGCCGTCTGGACGTACGAGACCGACCCGCTCGTCCTGACCGCCGACCCCGAGGGCGGCCGGCTGTACGTCCGCCAGGAACAGCGGAGCATCGCCCTCCCGCTCGCCTGACGCCCGGCCCGGCCCAACCCGGCCGAGCCCGGCCCGGCCATTTCCCCCTTTCCACGATCCAGGAGACGACCCACTGTGAAACCCCTCGGCCAGGGAGATCCGCTGCGCCTGGGCCCCTACCGCCTCCACGGCGTCCTCGGAGAGGGCGGCATGGGCAAGGTGTACTTCGGCGCGGACGCCTCCGGAAGCCCCGCCGCGGTGAAGGTCCTGCTGCCGGAACTCGCCCATGACGGGCACCTGGCCGAGCGTTTCCTCCGGGAGGCGCGGACCGCGCAGGCGGTCACCAGCGAGGGCGTGGCGCGCGTCCTGGCCGCCGAACTGGAGGGCGGCAGGCCGTGGATCGCCACGGAGTTCCTGGCCGGCCCGACGCTGGACGACGCCGTCGCGCGCTTCGGGCCGCTCGACGACGCCGCCGTACGGGACCTGGCGCGGTCCCTGGCCCGCACGCTCCAGGATGTGCACGCCACCGGGCTGGTCCACCGCGATGTGAAGCCGCCCAACGTCGTCCTCACCTCGCGCGGCCCCCGCCTGATCGACTTCGGTATCGCCCGCCCGGAGCACGGCCTGACCCTCACCCGTACCGGACAGATCCCGGTCACACCGGGCTACGGTGCGCCGGAACAGGTCCTCGGGCAGCGCGTCGGACCGGCCGCCGATGTCTTCTCCCTCGGCGCGGTCCTCGCCTTCGCCGCGGGCGGCCGGCCGGCATACACCGGCGCCGAGGTCACGGCCGTCCTGTACGAGGTCGTGCACGGCAGCCCCGACCTGTCGGCCGTTCCGGAGGCCCTGCGGTACCTCGTCACACCGTGCTTCGCCAAGGACCCGGCGGCCCGCCCGCTGCCCACCCAGGTCGCCGATGCCGCAGCGGCCCCACGGCAGCCCGAACGGCTATGGAAGTCCGGCCCGTTGGGGCAGGAGATCCGGCAACGGGAAGCGACCGCCCGCCGCCTGACGGCCCGCCCGGCCGGTCCCTCGACCGCCCCCGACAGCGCGGCCGGTGGGGCACTCCACCTCACCCGGCGGCGGCTGCTGGTGGCGGCCGGTGGTGGGGCGCTCCTGGCCGCGGCGGGCGGCGGCACCGCCTGGTGGCTCGGCCGGGGCGACACCCCGTCCGACCCTTTCGACATTCCACCCGCCGCAAAGGTGCGGGCCGCACCGCTCGGCTCCGCCGAAGGCTCCCCGGAACCGCTGTGGGGCCCGGTCCAGGACGTGGCCGACGCCGCGTCGCCGGCTCCGCTGCCGGTGCGCGACGTGGTGGTGTTCGCGGCTTCCGGTGGCGGCATCGCGGCCCGCCGGGTCACCGACGGCCGGGAGCGGTGGCGGATCGACGAGGCGAAAGCGGAGGCCGGCTACCTGTCGATCGGCGACCGGCTGGTGGCCACCGCCGACAGCGAGGGGACGCTGCGCACCTGGGTGGCCGCCACCGGATCCCCCCGGTGGACGGTGGACGCGCGGGTCGGCGCCCTGCTGGCCGCGGACGCCGACGCGGTCTACCTGCTGACATCCGACGGCCGGCTGCGCTGTGTGGGGACCGAAGGGAAGGTGCGCTGGACACGGCGGCCACCGCTGACGCTGTCGGGTGGCCACCCCGCCGCGGCCCTCGGCGCCGGCCACCTGGTGCTCTGCACGGATACGGGGGACGTGGCCGCGGTCCGGGCCCGCGACGGTTCCCGCGCATGGGTCCGCAAGGGGCAGGCCGCGGCAGCGCTGCGGCCCGCCATCGACGGCGGAACCGTCTACCTCGGCGGCAACAGCCTGGCAGCGGTGAAGGCCACCGACGGCCGTGAGCTGTGGGCCCAGAACCCGATGCGACCGCCCAGACGGGGCACCGGTGGGTGGGGCCCGCCCACCGTGGCCGGGGGAGTGATCCATGCGCTGGACTGCGAGGCACTGCGTTCCCTGCATGCCGACGGCAGCCAGGCCGCCGACCCGATGATGGTTGCCGGCGTCGCCCCGCCCTGGCGGCCACCGGTCGTCCAGGGGAACAGCGTCTGGATCGTGGAGAGCGGCGACACGGGTGTGAGCGGCCTGCCCCGGGCCGGCGAGGGACGGCCCCAGACCTACGCCCTCACCGGCGGCCAGGCCCGCTCCCTCGCCGCCGCCGCCAACCGCCTCTTCGTCCTCAACCGCGCGACACTGCTGGCGCTGCCGGTGTATTAGAGGGTGTCCGCCACTGGCGTGGGCCGCGCCGTGGACCGGACCCGTAGCCCGGCCCGTAGCCCGATCTCCCGCTCACTTACGGCTCTGCCCACGGACCACGTCGAGGAGGTCCGTCGGTGTGAGCCGGGCGCCGTACAGCAGACCGACCATGACGAGGCTGACGATGCCCACGACCTGGGCGATCGCGGCATCCGACACGCCGAGTGCGGCGGCTCCCACCGCCGACCCGATGACGACGACGCCGAGGATGACCATGCGCACCCATTCGCGATTGACCGCCCGGGAGGCGCCGGCGAGGTCGTCGGGGTCCAACAGCGCAAGGGTGCGGCCCTGTGCGTAACGCTCGGCGATCTTCGCCAGCATCCGCGCCATGTCCTCGAATACGCGCCCTCTATCGGCATCCGTGTCCTGCCGGGTCTCCATCATGCGCAACGCCCCCACCACCTCTGCCGCGTGCTCTTTGTGCTGGGCCCGCAGCACACCGCGGACCGTCGTGTGCCGGGTCCGCCACGCCGACCACACCACCCGTTCCGCGTCCGCCAGATGTACCCGTGGTGCCGTCAGCGGGCTACGGATGCGGAGTGACCAGCGGTGCCGCGACTGGGCGGCTCCCACCCTGGCCAGACAGTTCACCCACACCACTACCGGCCGGTTCTCCCTGTTCGGCCCCACCCGCAGACTCAGCAGCCGCCGGGCCCACGTGAACCGGGTGCGGGGCTCGGCGTAATGCGGACCGTGCTCCTGGTAGGAAGGTCTCGCCACCTGCCGGAGCGCGAGCCAGGCGACGCGCAACGCCAGCAGCATCATCGCGACCAGAACGAGCGAAGCGGCCGCGATGAGCGCCTCCATGGGCCTGCTCATTGGATCGGTGAGGGCCGAGAGCGAGGCGCCCACCTTCTCCGCGATCACCGCGCCCGCCCTGCGCACTGCCGCCATCAGCGCGAGGAGCGGGTCCGGCCGGTCGCTCCCACCACCCTCGACGACATGGTCCGAAGGCGAGCCACCGGGGGCCCACCACGGCGCGTTCGCCTGCTTGCTCTTCTCCCACAGGTGTGTCACGCCGGTCACCACTTTGGTCACGATGACGCCTGTGTTGACCGTTACCAGAAGAAGTACGCAGGCCTTGATGACGTAGGCGATGCCCGCCAGCGGCATGGTGCAGTACCAGTCGAACACCGCACTGCGCACCGCATGGGAACGAGGGACCAGCCGCTCCGCGTCCTGACCGAACCCATGCCGGGCCCACCGCAGATGACGCGTGGTCACCCGGGCACCCCACCGCACATACCAGCGCGCTGCCGGGCGCACCGTGTGGGCATGCACCCACAACACCAAGTGGAACGTCCGGTCCGCGAGGGCGCGTACCCGGGAGCGCACGGGGGCTGGGTCCCGCCATCGGTCCTCGGGATCCATCCTCCGCAGCGTAATGAGCATCCAGACGAGTCCCGTCAGCACCAAGGCGCCTCCCGTCAGCACCACAGCGAGCACGATGACGGTCCACAACGTTTCGAGCATTCAGGAAGTCTCCTCGAACTGCCCGTGGGCAATGACCCGTTGCCCTGTGACGCTCCTCTCAGCTGGTGTTCATCTGGCGCTCGGCTGGTGCTCGGCCGGTGAGGTCGATGGCATGAGAAGGGCCGCCACGGTCATACCGGCTTGGGCCGCTGTCCCGGCCGGTCTGGCCATACCGGCGTACCCCGTCACGAACCCTTGTGCTCGATTCTGTTCCACATGACACTCTCAAGGCACAGAACCGCGCACCACTGAACATGTTCACACCTTGAATGACGGTCGGTCGAGTCGAGGAGAGCAGAGATGACGCAGTTCAGCCGGCGGAGATTTGTGAGTGCGGCCGCGGTGGGGGCCGCGTCCGTGGGCGTGGCCCTGGGCGGTGGCCGTACGACCCTGGCGCAGGCCGACAGTCCGCGGGGGCTGACCGTGCGCGGGAACGAATTTCTGCTGGACGGTGAGCCGTTCCGGATCCTCTCGGGGGCCTTCCACTACTTCCGGACGCATCCCAAGGACTGGCGTGACCGGTTGCTGCGGATGCGGGCCATGGGCCTCAACACGGTGGAGACCTACGTGGCCTGGAACTTCCACCAACCGCACGAGGGAAAGGCCGACTTCACCGGCTGGCGCGATGTGGTGTCCTTCGTACGGATCGCGGACGAGGTCGGGCTCAAGGTGATCGTGCGACCGGGACCGTATATCTGCGCGGAATGGGACTTCGGCGGCCTGCCGGCCTGGCTCCTCAAGGACAAGGACGCGCCGCTGCGCCGCTCCGACCCCGCCTACGAACGGGCGGTGGACGCCTGGTTCGCGGAACTGCTGCCCCGGTTCGTCGATCTGCAGGCCACGCGTGGCGGGCCCGTCATCGCCATGCAGGTCGAGAACGAGTACGGCAGTTATGGCGACGACCATGCGCACCTGGCACATCTGCGGGACACCATGCGGGCGCAGGGCGTGGACAGCCTGCTGTTCTGCTCCAACGGGGCCAGTCAGGAAATGCTCAAGAACGGCAGCCTCCCCGACCTCCTCTCCACCGTCAACTTCGCCGGGGATCCGACCGGACCCTTCGCCGAGCTGCGCAAGTTCCAGCCGGACAAGCCCCTGTTCTGTACGGAGTTCTGGGATGGCTGGTTCGACCACTGGGGAGAACCGCACCACACCACGGATCCCGGGCGGACCGCTGCCGACGTGGCGAAGCTCCTCGAAGCGGGAGCGTCGATCAACTTCTATATGGCGGTGGGCGGAACGAACTTCGGCTGGTACGCGGGTGCCAACCTGAGCGGCAGCCACTATCAGCCCACCGTCACCAGCTACGACTACGACTCCCCGATCAGCGAATCCGGCGAACTCACCGAGAAATTCCACCAGGTGCGTGAGGTACTGGCCAAGTACACCACCCTGCCCAGCACGCCCCTGCCGGCCACGCCGCGCCGTATGCCGGCCCAGCGGGTCGCCGTGCGCGGGTCGGTGCCGTTGATGGACACCCTGGACGCGCTGAGCACTCCGGTGCGGCGTACCGCTCCCGCTCATATGGAGGGGGTCGGGCAGTCTTACGGACTGATCCACTACCGCACTCGGGTGCGGGGGCCGCAAGGGACCAAGGCTCTGAGGCTCACGGGCCTGGGCGACCGTGCGCTGGTGTTCGGCGACGGTCAGCGGATCGGCACCTTCGACCGTAACCAGCCGGACCACACCGTCGACTTCACCGTGGTCGGCGCGTCCGGCACCCTCGACCTCCTGGTCGATCCCACCGGGCGGATCAACTTCGGGGAGGGACTGAATGACCCGAAGGGAATCAGCGGCAAGGTCCTCCTCGGCGAGGACGAACTGAGCAACTGGGAGATCCGGCGGCTGCCTCTCGACGACCTCTCGTCGGTGAGGTTCGGTAGCGGAGACGTGCCGACCGGCCCCGCGTTCCACCGGGCCCGGATCCATGTCGACACCCCCGCGGACGGCTTCCTCGCCTTCCCGGGCTGGGACAAGGGCATGGTGTGGCTCAACGGCTTCGCGCTCGGCCGGTACTGGTCCCTCGGGCCGCAGGTCACCCTGTACGCGCCGAGCCATCTGTGGCGGCGGGGACGGAACGAGCTCGTCGTGCTGGAGATGGAGCGGACCGGGGACCGGATCGAGGTACGGTCCGAGCCCGATATCGGTTAGGTGCTGCCCGCATGAGTCGTCGTGCACGGCGACTCTCAACCGCCGTGCACTACAAGGTTTTTGACGACGTCGGGTGGGGCGGGCGGCGGCCCGAGCGCGCCGCCATCCCGTATGGACCGGGACGGCTGTGCCGGCCCGGTCCACCGAGGTGACTGACCGTTTCGTTACTGCTGATCGCGCGCGGCGGACCGCTTGGTGATCTCGGTCTTGACCGTCTCGCGCAGCTCGTCCGGCGTGAAGCCGAGGCTGCGCAGGATCTGCGCGGCCGGGCTCTCCTCGGCGCGGATCAGGCCCAGCAGGGTGTGCTCCGTGCCGACCCAGTCGTGGCCGAGGTCGGCCGCCGCGCGGCGGGCCTGCTCGATGGCCTCCTTGCTCTCCGGCCGGAACGCGATGTGACCCCGCAGTGCCTTCTCCCCGGCCGGCGGCAACGCTTCCTCGATCGCGTCGCGGATGCGCTGCTCCGACTCGGCTTTCGCCATCAGCACCTCGTATGCCAGGCCCCGCGGTTCACCGAGCAGGCCGAGCAGGAGGTGTTCGGTGCCGATGGAGTCGTGCTTGTGCGTTCGGGCGGCCTCCTGCGCCAGCACGATGCTGTGCCGGTTCAGGTTGGTGTACCGCTCGAAGGGACCGGGTGCGTGGCGTTGCTGGGCGGCCTGCTTGGACACCCCGATGGCGTCGCCGATCTCGGTCCACGACGCGCCGGTCTGCTTGGCCTTGCTGACGTAGTGGTCGATGAGCTGGTCACCGAGGTCGGACAGGGTCTGGGCGCGCAGTCGCGCCTCGCTGATCCGGGCCAGTTCGCTGGCGCCGGGGAGTTCCTCGTCGAGACGGGCGATCAGGTCGGCGAGGCTGATGTCGAGTGGACTCATGCGTCAACTTTAAGTTGACGATCGAGGGCCGTCAACCTGTAATTGACGCTCGTTTCGAACCCCCACTCCGAGTGCTCCTCCGTCCTCGCCCGTCCTCGCCCGCCCTCGTCAGACCGTGAAGCGCTCGGGGTCGGCTGCCTCCCAGTCCTGCCTCCAGTCCCGCGGCGGGTCTGCCAGGAGCTGACCGGGAGCGAGTCAGTCGTACAGTTCCGCGTACGAGCAGACGGTGCGTGGGTCCAGCCGTCGACGCAGCTGGTGCGGAGTCAGTTCGCCGGCGTCCTGGATGCGTGAGCGGGGCGCCCAGGTTGTCCGCGAATTCCAGCGGGGCGGCACCGGTGCCACCCTCGGCGCCGTCGACGACGATGAAGGCCGGCGTGGTGCCCTCTTCCAGCATCGCCTTGCACACCGAGAGGAATTGCTGCCGCGAGCCGACGCACAGCTTGAATCCCGTCGGCTTACCACCGGCCAGGTCCCTCATTCCGGCGATGAAACCGACCAGCTCGCGCGGAGTGCTGAATTGCCGATGGTAGGGCGGCGAGATGACGGTCTGGCCCTCCGGTACCTCCCGCACACGGGCTATCTCGGCATTGACCTTGCCTCCCGGCAGCACTCCTCCGATGCCGGGTTTGGCCCCTTGCGAAAGCTTCAGGGACACACACTTCACCTGCTCGTGAGCTGCCTTGGCGGCAAACTCCCGCTCGTCGAAAGCGCCGTCGGCGGTCCGGCAGCCGAAGTACCCGGTCCCGATCTCCCAGATCAGGTCCCCGCCATGGCGCAGGTGGTACTCCTAACCGTCCCGTGCATGCTTCTTCCGCGCCGACCGGCTGGGCCCCGCGTGTGCTCCGTCGCTGCCGGCGTCGCCATGGCGCTCCTGGTGCTCGCCGCCCCGCCGACTCGCTCCTCGCCTACCCTGCGCCCCACCGCACATCCTGACCGCGCACGGTTGCACCCCGGCATCGCTGCACGCTCGCCCACCGGCACGCGGGGGCGAGGGACTCAGTAGTGCTCGCCACGCGAGGGATGCGTCGGAAGACCCAGCCCGGTGAGCCACAGAGCGCCGTCATCACCCGCGCTGATGTCGTGAGCCCGCAGCTCGTTCGGACAGGTGGCTTTGCGGGCCCGGCACTCGGCGATGACCAGCTCAGCGATCAGCCGGGGCGCGGCAGGATCGGTCTCCGGCAACTTCGTACGCCACCACTGGTGTTCGTCCAGGGTCTGCCAGCCGCGCTCGTGCATCCGCACCCGACGCTCCTCGGTCTGTTCGACGCCCCGGTCGTCGATGCAAACCGCCAGTTCGCGCCCGTGGTCGGCGGGGGTGTACGACACGATCATGTCCCGGCGCCAGTCGCGGGCGGTCCACAGCGTGAAGCCGATCCAGTCCCCGGGGGCCTGGACGGGATACTGCTCCACCCACGCGGCAAGCATCAGCTCCAGACCAGTGGTCGCATGGTCCCAACTGCCTGCGACGAACACCCCGTTGTACGTCCACGACGGAGCGGCTCCAGGGCCTTTGCGGTCGAGCTGCCATATGTACGGCAGCGCATCAAAGCGAGGCGGCTCCCCGGCCGACCCGAGGTGAGTCCGGTCAAAGGTCCACCACTCGTCCCGCTCGAACTCATCGGCCGCGTGCACCGAAAGCTGGGCGCGCGTGTGATCGCCGGACAGCAGCAGGATCTTCTCCCGGGTGCACCAGCGCACGCTCGGCCCGCCGGCGGCACCGCCGAGCAGGGTAGGGGCACCGATACGCGCCACGATCGCCTCGTACACCGGACGCAGCGCCTCGCGTCGGGCAAGACGGTCCGCTCCCGCGGCGTAGGCCAGAACGGGGACAGGCGCTGAGCCGACGCCCCCAGCAGAGATGAACAGGGCTTCGGCTACGTCCGCGGCCTGAGTCGCAGGGCTACTTGTGCTGGTCATGCCGATCATCGTTGCAGGCATCACTGACAGCAGGGCAGGCCCGCCCTGCATCGGGCGGGCGGGCTCAGCCGCCCTGGGTGGGGCGGCCGAACGTCACCGGAACACCGGGGGAGTACAGCACACTGAGCGGCTGCCCCATCGGCGTGGACAGGCCCGCCGCCGCGATCAGGTTCTCGTCGAGGTGCAGTAGTTCCGCCCGGTGCAGTGGCCAGCGCGGATGGGCGTTGTGCAGATAGGACGGCCGCCCGTGAAACGTGTGGTGCAGGCCCCAGCGCGCGGTCAGGAAGTGTTCGAGTGCGGTGGGCGCGGTCACGGGAGCCCCCTTGCGCAGGGTGATCCGGCAGTGTGCCCCGCGCGGACCTGGCCAGCGCCGGGTGCTGGCGTAGCTGACGGTGTCGCCGTCGTGCCGGACGGACATCCGGGACCACAAGTACGGCAGCCGGACCACGGCTCGCGCGAAGGCCACCGGTATCAGCCGGGAGGCGTCCAGGGACCGGAAGACCACCCCGCGTCGTCCGCTGCCGTCCACCGAGTAGAGACGTACATTCGTCTCCGGAAAGGTGCCGAGGTAGGGGATGCCCGGAAGCCTGAACCATCCGACCCGATGCATCCGGAACGCCACCAGCCCGACGTAGGTGGCTCCGTCGAAGGTGTCCGGGACCGTCCCGGCCGGCAGCAGGGGAGCCACCTCCGCCGGATCAACGGCCCAGTGGAGGAACGCCAGATCGAGCCAGCTCTGCGTGAGCACGACCGGCGCGAGGGCGTGGGGCGGCTCGACGGTGACGGGCTCCGGCGCAGCGAGTTCGGACAGCACCGCGTCATCCTGGCAGACCGTCCGGCGCGGACCGCCCTCGGACTACGCACCGAGGTCCGACCGGCCCATCGCTCCGAGTCGGCGCGGGGCGCCCTGCCGGGTCTGATCGCCGGCCGCGGCGAAGGCGGCAGTGGCTCCCGAGCTCATCGCCATTGATTGTGCGCCTGCAATGCGTGCCGGTAAACGTTCAGAAGCTACCGGTCGGTTCAACGCAACCGTGTGCAAAGGACTTCCGTCTCTTTCATCGACAGAGACCTACAGGGCTCTGAAGCCGGCCAGGGCACCAGGATTTCACACGCTCGAAGTCCGTGCCCTTGGTGAAAGCTCCAGGCGTACACAGCGCCGTCTTCTTCCTCTTCTTCCTCCTTTTCCGTCGCGCCTCCGTCATGCGCACGTGCGCGACCGAGGGGGTCGGTTCCAGGTGAAAGAGAGAGTCGCATGTCCATACCCAGCTCCGCTGCCGCCCGGCGTCAGCGCAGAAGCAGAAGCAGAAGAATGGCAATCGCTGCCACGACCGCACTTCTCGCCGGGGCGTCCGTACTCGGTTCGCAGTCGCCGGCCTTCGCGGACGAAAAGCCCGCAGTGCCCGACCACATGTATGACACGGATGACCAGGTCATGGCGGACCTGGCCAAGTGGACTCCGGTCAAGGACTCCGAAAGCGTGATGGGCCTGCCCACCGGGCTCGACGACAAGCAGGTCAACCTCTCGGACGTGCAGGGCGGACAGGTCAACTACGACCCTGGTCAGGCCATCCAGGACGCCCAGGCGGCGGCCAAGACATTCGCCGAGGACCCCAACACCAAGGAACCTGCCCGCGAGAGCGCCAAGCGGCTCTACGAGCCCATCTCGGGGCTCAAGGAGTCGGCGAACTACACGGCACCCGTTTTCACCGGCAAGGGCGCCTACAAGGACGAGTGGACCCAGGAAAACCTCGATCAGCTCTGCAATCGGCAGAACCACGACTCGGCGCGTGTGGGGCAGAAGCCGCCGTGCGCGTTCGTCGGCAAGGTCACCGAGAAATATCCGGTCAGGGGGTCGGCCGGTGATGGTCTGGCCGGCGGCGGGAAGCTGACCTACAAGATCTCCAGCTCTGTGGCTGACGAAAAGAGCGAGACGGAGGGCTGGTCAATAGGTGGAAAGATCACGCCAAAGATCGGCGACGGAAAGAGTGAGATTCCGGTAGAGGCAAGTTTCGCCTACAGCTACGCGGCCACCTCCACCAAGAAGCTCCAGAGCACCCTGGAAACCGACGTCGAGATCAATGTGCCCGACGGCAAGAAGAAGGGCTGGCTGGAACCCCGGGGGAACGGGGCGTACTACACCGGCTACATCGTCTATCGGCAGAACAATGACACCGAGCAGAGGATGGTGGCCGTGCCGGCCCGCGTCTATGTCCAGGCCCGCGACACGACCAGTCCGATCACCTGGTTCAAGCGCGTGATGTAGGGCGCTGGGCAAGGCGTCGGGCGAGGCCCGGTCCCTTCACCCTCCCCGCCTCAAGTGGCCCACGGCGGCGTCAGGGTGCTGCCGTGGGCCAGCTTGGCGCTGAGGCCGGTGCAGGTGGTGACCCACATCTGCGCCGGCTCGGCGCCCGGGTTGGCCACGGCGAGAACGGACCCCGCGGGGGCTACGGCCGCGTCACAGGCGGCGAGTGGCCCAAGATCCAGCTCGTGACGGAGTCATGAGCCCGGCTCACCGCGGCGGGGATTTCGTGGAGCCGTGACGAGGTCCACCACCACCTCACCAGGTCTTCCAGTGCATCCACGCCCCGTTCGTCCGAACGGCCGGTGGCGCAAGGCCGGTTTGATAGCGTCCCTCGTGCGGCGAAGATCCGTTTGCTCCGTCCGCGCAGAGCGTTTCCGGTGGGATGTCGGCTCGGGAGGCGGAGTTCAGGTGAGGCTAGGCACTGTCCGCGACGCTGTCGTCCCGGACGGAAGCGCCGCCCTCGTCGGCCGCGCGCCGGGCGAATGCCGCGTGAAAGGCCTCCAGGCCGGCCGCGAGCTTGGCGACATCGGCGGGTTTCATCTGCTCCAGGGTGGCGGTGACGTCGCGGCTCCGTGCCGCGCGGTACTCCTCCAGCAGCACTCTGCCGCGCAGGCTCAGCCGCAGCTCGACCTCGCGTCGGCTCGTCGCGCTGGGGCTCCGTTCGGCCAGGCCCATCGCCTCCAGGCGGTCGCAGAGTCTGCTGACCGCCGGCGGCCGCGAGGCGAGCGCTTCGGCGAGGGTGCGCAGGTTCGTGCCTTCCCGCTTTTCGAGCACGAGGAGTGCGCGGAGCTGGGAAGGGGAGACCTCCGCCGAGCGCGCCGCCTCCTGTCCACGTCCCCACAGAACCTCGAGCAGCTCGGAGGCGGCAAGGGCCGCCGCGCTCGCCTGCTCGCGGGAAGGGGACCGACTGGTGAAACGGGACACACGAACACTCTGTCACCCTGTGCGTCCTGTTGTCAGACCGACCCTGCCCTTGGCGCGGCACGAAGGGGGTCAGCGAAGGCATGACGGAAGGCATTGATGTGGGCCGGGCACTGCGTGCATCGGCCCCCCACGCCCTGCTCGACACCGTGCGTGATCACCTCGCCACGGCCTACGGGGCCACTTCGGTGCGCCTGTATCTGACGGACTACGGCGGCACGGTTCTCAGCCCGTGCGACTCCGCGGGGGACGGGGACGGACCGCTGCGCATCGCCAGCAGTCCGGAAGGGCGTGCGCTGGGGAGCCAGGAGCGCCGCGCGCAGCAGGTGCCGCACGGTGACGCCGTCGACCACCATCTCCCGGTGACGGTGCGTGGCGACCGGATCGGCATTCTGACGGTCCGGCTTCCCGGGGACCGTTCCACCCCCGCGGTCCTGGATGAGCTGAGGCAAGTCGTCGACCAGCTGGGGCACGAGATCCTGGTCGCCGAGCGGGACACCGACGTCTATCAGCGGGTACGCCGTATCAGTCGCCTCACCCTGGCGGCGGAGATGCAGTGGCAGCTGCTGCCGGCCCGGGCGTGCACCGCCGCGCAGTACGCCCTCGGTGCCCAGCTGGAGCCCGCCTACGCCGTGCACGGCGACAATTTCGACTGGGCCTCGGACGGCGAGGAACTGACCCTCGCCGTCACCAACGGCATGGGGCAGGGCATCGACGCCTCGCTCCTCACCCACCTCGCCGTCAGCGCGCTGCGCAACGCCCGGCGGGCCGGCGTCGGCCTCGCGGACCAGGCGGCGTTGGCCGACCAGGCGGTGTACGACCACTACCGGGGCGCGTCCCATGTCTCGACGCTGCTCGTGCGGGTGGAACTCGCGACGGGGCGGATGGAGGTCATCGACGCGGGGTCGCCGCAGATGTGGCGGCTGCGGGGCAGGACCGTCGAGCGCATCGAGCTGGACAGACAACTGCCCCTGGGCATGTTCGAGGAGTCCCACTACACGGCCGAGAGTTTCGCGGTCGAGCCGGGGGACCGGCTGGTTTTCGTGAGCGACGGGGTGTACCAGGCGCCCTCGCCACGCGGCGGAAACTACGTCGAGGCGGCGCTCGCGCGGGGGCTGCACGCCACGCGGCTGCTGCCGGCCGCGCTGGTGCCGGGTGCGCTGCTGCGCGATGTGGCCGAATACCGTGCGGCGGAGACGCTGGATGACGCCTTGGTGCTGTGTTTTGACTGGTTCGGCGACGGTCTGGACTGAGCGCGGATCGTTGTGCGGCACTGGTCGGCGTCCTTGAGTTCACCGTCCCTTTGAGGTCCGCCGCCGGGACCCTGCGCGGGCGGCGGACTCCGCGCCGTGTCCCGGGTCCGTAGCCGCCGACCTGCTACGGCTCTTGTCGCCGGTCGCCGCTGTGAGATCACCCACGAGGTGCGGCCCGCTGCTCGCCCACAGGGGCGCCGTAGCGCCGGATCCCGGAAAGCGCAGGGGTCTCATATCCGCTCTCCGGCCGCAAAACCACCGCACTGATTCGGCCGTCCGGCCATTCCCCGCCTCGGCGGGTGAAGAGGGGGCCCGTGGGTTACCGGGCTTGATCGCGCTCGATAACATTTGCCGGAAGGCAACTATTGACGAGCGCGGCTCGGCCCGGCCGCCCCGTCGGGCGAACAGTCCGACGGTCACCACGGGTCGGCCGGACCGAAAGGACGAAGAGTTGGTTTCCGCTGAAGCTGCCGCACGCGAGCGTGTCACGAGCGTGCTGCGCGAAGAGGCCGATGAGATCTCGGACCGTTGGGTGCAGTTGCAGCTGGCGCAGCCGTCGCTGGACGGGGAGGTGAGCGAGGCCGAGCTCGGCGAGGAGGCCGACGCCCTGGTCGGCGCCCTGCTGTCCGGTCTGGATCTCGGGCTCCCGGTCGAGCGCGTGGTCACCTCGCACGAGGAGATGCACCGGACGGTGTCCGAGATCTCCATGCGCCGTGCCCGCAGGGGCGTCTCGCCCACCGCGACCTCCCTGGCGGTGCTGTCGCTCAAGGAAGCCCTGCTGGAGGCCGTCCAGCGGCGGACCCGCGAGGGGGACGACCTCTTCCCCAGCGCGGTGCTGATCAACCGCCTGCTGGACAGCGCCGGTGCGCTCTCGTTCGAGACCTTCGTCGAGGGCCGCGAGGAGATCATCCGCCGGCAGAGCCAGCAGCTGCTGGAGGTGTCCACGCCGGTCGTCAGGCTGTGGCGCCAGGTCCTGGCCGTCCCGCTGATCGGCACCCTCGACACCGCACGCACTCAGGTGGTGATGGAGAACCTCCTCCAGGCCATCCAGGAGCACGAGGCGCTGGTCGCCATCATCGACATCACCGGTGTGCCCACCGTCGACACCGCTGTCGCCCAGCATCTGATGCACACCGTCAACGCCGTGCGCCTGATGGGCGCGGACTGCGTCATCAGTGGCATCCGGCCGCCCATCGCCCAGACCATCGCGCAGCTCGGGATCGATTTGTCGACGATCCTGACGCGCGCCACTCTCGCCGACGCCCTCGGAGAGGCCGTGAAGCTGACCGACGCCGCTGGATCGGACCACGCGCCGCTGGACAAGCGATGAGCACGCCGGCCTCGGGCGGAGTCCCGATCCTGCGGCTGGGGGACGTGCTGGTCACCGGTCTCCTCAACGAACTCGACGACAAGACCGCCGTGGCGTTCACCGAGGAGCTCACCAGCCGGATCAGCAGCGACGGAGCCCGTGGTGTGCTCATCGACATCTCCCGGCTGGAGCTCGTCGATTCCTTCGTGGCCCGTACGTTGATGGAGCTGACCACCATGGCGCGGCTGCTGGGCGCCCGGGTCATCGTCGCCGGCATGCGGCCGCCGGTCGCCATCACCCTCGTCGAGCTGGGCATCCAGCTCACCGGGGTGGAGACAGCACTCAACGCCGAGCAGGCGATGGCGGCGATGGGCTGGCATCAGAGCCTGCAACCGTCCGGAGGGGGCCTGGGTGAGTTCCGCCCGGAACACTGACCACACGGTGACATTCGCCCCCACGGCGTCCGACGCCGCCGGGCCTGCGGCGCACACGGAGCGGACGGTCCACCACGTGCGCACCGAAGAGGACCTGTTGACCGTCCGCCACGCCGTGCGGGCGGCCACCCTGCGGGCCGGATTCAGCATCGTCGACCAGACCCGGGTGGTCACCGCCGCCAGCGAGCTGGCCCGCAACGCCTACATCCACGGCGGAGGGGGAATAGTGACGATCGACCAGCTGACACTGGGGGGAAACGCCGGGCTGCGTCTGACGGTCAAGGACGAGGGCCCCGGCATCGTGGACACCGACGCGGCGCTGTCCGACGGTTTCACCACCGGCGCGGGACTGGGCCACGGACTGGGGGGTGCCCGACGCCTGATGAACGACTTCGAACTGCACACCGTGCCAGGACAGGGCACGACCGTGATCGCCACGCGATGGGCGGGGCGGTGACTTCCCCCGAGACCTCGCCGACGGCACATATCGCCGTCGACCACTACAGCGCCGTCCATCTTGCCGCCGAGACCGCCCGTACGGTGGCCGGGCGCTGCCACTTGCCGGGCGCCCTGCCCGACCAGGCCGCCGTCATCGCCTCGGAACTGGCCAGCAACCTGGCCAAACACGCGAGCAGCGGCTCGCTGTTCATCCAGCCCCTGCCGCTGGGCGGCGGGATGGAGATCATCGCCGCGGACCGTGGCCCCGGCATCGGCGCACTCCAGCAGTGCCTCGCCGACGGCTACACCACCAGCAACACCCTCGGGGCCGGGCTGGGCGCCGTGAAGCGGATAGCAACCGCCCTCACCATCCGTACGCAGCCCGGCGCCGGCACCCTCGTCTGCGCCCGCCTCACCGCGCCCGACGCCACCCACCCGGCCGACCAGGAGGTGGGCGCCATCTGCCTGCCCGCGGACCGCGAGCAGCTCAGCGGCGACGCCTGCGCCGTCGTCGACCAGGGCACCGCCCGCACCGCGATCGTGGTCGACGGCCTCGGGCACGGCCCGCAAGCGGCCGAGGCCGCGCAGACGGCCATACGTTCCTTTCACCGGTCCCCGGACCTGCCGCTGCCCGAACTCCTCACGGCCCTGCATCGAGCGCTGCGCCGCACCCGGGGCGCGGCGGTCGGGCTGCTGCGCCTGCACCCCGGCCGGGCGGAGTACAGCGGTATCGGCAACGTACGGGTCATGACGCTGACTCCGCTCGACGTGGGCCACCGTCTGACCGGTCAGCCCGGTATAGCCGGTCTGAACATGGCGACGCCTCAGGTGCGCTCCTTTCCCGTACCGCCCGGTGCCACCGCGGTGCTCCACTCCGACGGCATCGACCAGCGATGGGCCCGGTCGCCCTCGGCCTTCGTGCACCGGCTGCCGCCGCTCCTGCTCGCCGCGTCCCTCGCCCACAGCCATCGCCTCAGCCGCGACGATGCGACCGTGATCGCCGCCCGACCCAGCCAGAGACTTCCGTGAGCCCCCACACCTTCCACACCCTGCCGAGCCTGCGCCGCGCCGTCCGGGGAATCTGCGAGGCGCACGGCCTGCCCTCCCAGAACGGAGCGCGGCTGCTGCTCTCCGTTTCCCGGATGGCCACGGCCGCCCTCGACGCCGGCGGCCCGGTTCGCCTGGAGGCCGTTGAGCGCACCGCGCCCGGCGGAAAAACCCTGCTGGCCGTGACACTGCACGCCGGACCGGCAGCGGCGGCACCGAGCCCGGCCGACTTGCCGCTGCCCGGCCGGTCCATGCCCGAGGGCACCGTGGCCTGGCACCTCCCTCTCAGTGAAGGGGAGCCCCCGCCGCTCTCCGCCGTGCTGCCCGCGCCCCAGGGAACCGCCGCGGCCCCGGCCCGTACCCGCGAGGGGGCGGCCACCGAGGCGTACGAGGCGGAGATCGCGGCGCTCGAAAGCGATCTCGCTGTCGCACTCTCCCGCGTCGACGCCCTCAGCACGGAACTGCACCGGCTCAAGGACGAACTCGCCGAAACCAACAGCGGCGTGCTCGCCCTCTATGTCCAACTGGAGGAACGGGACGAGCAGTTGCGCCGGGCGCATGGCCAGATCCTGCGCGAGCTGGAGGACGCGCTACGGCCCCCGCCGATCACCGTCAGCGGGCTGGAGCTCGCCGTTCACTACGCGCCGGCCGATACGGACGCACCCACGGGAGGCGACTTCTACGACTGGCTCCTGCTACCCGACGGCACGGTGCACATCACGGTCGTGGACGCGCTGGGCCACGGCGTGCGCAGTACCCGCAGCGCGCTCAATGTCACGCACGCCGTGCGCACCCTGGCCCTCGAAGGCCATCCGCTGGAATCCATCGTCGCCCGCACCCACGACATCCTCGTGCCGTTCGACCCCGAAATCATGGCCACTGTCCTGCTTGCCCGGATCAACCCGGAGACCGGAGCGCTGAGTCTGGCCAACGGCAGCCACCCGCCGGCCCTGGTCGTCCGTGCCGACGGGAGCGCCGACTACCTGGAGGTCCGCGGCCGGGGCATCGGATTCCCGCTTCCCGGCAGTGAGTCCGTACTGGAGGACACCCTGCACGAGGGCGACGTCCTCATGCTCTACACCGACGGCCTGACCGAGAGCCGGCGGGACCCCATCGAGGGTGAGGCGCGCCTCGTCAAGGCCGCTCAGGCCCATGCCCGACGCCCGGTTCCGGAGATCCCCGGCGCCGTCGCGGAGGACATGCACACCGTCATCCTGCATCCGGACGACACACTCGCCCTGGCCGTCCGCCGGATGGAGAACCCGCAGGTCAGGCAGCCCGTGGCAGGGCGGCCGTGAGCAACGCGCCCCGCGGCGGGCCGAAGACGTCCTTTTCCCGGTCGGCTGTCGGGGTAGACGCGTCCCGGACAGCCGCCGCGAACGGGACCCTACGAGCGGGGGGAGAACGCCATGCAACGCAGGCTAGTGATTGAGGACCAACCGATACAGCTGACGCAGCGGGTCTGCCGTCCGGGCTCGGCGGCGGACGCCCGCGATTTCGCCCGGAGCTTCGCTGCCCTGCTCTGCCCCGCGCCACCCGCACTGACCACCGAGAACCTGCTGCTCCTGGTGTCCGAGCTGGTCGCCAACGCGCTACGGCACGCCGGTGCCGTCACGGCCCTGCGTCTTCGCGCGGACCGTGAGCGGATCGAGGTGTGTGTCGAGGACCCCAGCCCCACGCGTCCCCGGAAGCGCGACCCCGATCTCTCCGGCAGCCATGGCGGCTTCGGTTGGCCCATGGTGCACGCGCTGGCCCTTGACGTCGCGGTCCTGCCGGGCTCCGGCGGCGGCAAGGCGGTACGGGCGGCCCTGGCGCGCTAGGCGCCAACTGGCTGTCGCAGGGGAGAGGTGCGTTGAGCTGCTGAGCGCGGCGCGCACAGCTGCCGGCCGCAGGAGCGCTGCGCGCTGAGCTCAGCGCTGAAGGGCAGGAGGCACGCTCTAGCCTTCGTGATCGCCGCCGTCGGTCCCGAGGGGGGCGGCCGGCTCGGCGTCGAGGGCCTTCGTCACGGAGTCGTACAGCGGCAGGACGGTGTCGAGCCCGGTGAGGGTGAAGAGTCGCTCCAGAGCGGCGGAGGGGGCCGCGAGGCGCAGCGCGGGGCCCAGTGCGCTGTGCGCCTGGAGCAGGACGTTGACCGTGGTGGAGTCGGCGAACGGGGCTGCTGACAGGTCGACGACGACCCGGGCCACGCCGTCCTCGTCCGCCTTTCGCAGGATCTCTTCCAGCGGCGCGACGCTGTCGAGATCGAGGGGGCCCGTGACGGCGACGACAAGAGCGTCACGCTCCTGCCGCACGGTCACCTCTCCCTCTATCGGTCGGCCTCCACTGGGCTGGGGCACGGTGAACCTCGCTGTAGGGGCTGACGGTTGGAGCAATGCAGTGGCCCGGGCGTGCACACGACCAGACGACCAGCTCGGACCAGGATAGAAGCGATAGTTGCCGTTTGACAACATTCGCCATAAGGCAACAATCTGTTCTCGTCACAGAACAAGGCGGCTGCGCCTGGCGTGGCTTGGGACGAAAGCGGCCTGAGATCCGCTGCACGCTGTCAGAACATGAGCGTGGCCGCCGACGATGCGTGGGCGGTCACCCTCATATGTGAGGGGGAGGAGGCCGCCGCGTGAAACGCATCGAGCCCCGCCTCCACGCCGCGGAGCCCTCCGCCGCCGGGCCCGCCGCGCACCGGAAGGGAACGCGGCTGTGACGACAAGGCCCCCTCCTGGCGGGAGGACTCCTTACGTACCCCTGGGCGCCGCCACCGGTTCAACGGCGCAAGGGGCCCCCACCCTCCCGCGCTCGCGGCGGCCCGGCCGGCCACGGTAACGGGACACACCCGGCCACTCGGTTCCGTCCTGCGGCGCGGTCCTCCCCGTCAGCCCCCGCCTTTGCCCTCGTCCACGGACGAAGAATGTTTGAGAGACCGTGACTCAGCGTCGTGAGGTAGAACGAGCGGTGCGGGCATCGGCCCCGCACGCTCTGGTGGACACGCTTCGTGACGTGCTCGCCGAACGCTACGGAGCGCTCTCCGTGGAGTTGCTGCTCGCGGACCACGGGGCCACGGTGCTCACCCCCTTCGGTGCGGTGGGGGCGGCAGCCGCGCCGGTCCCGGTCGCCAACAGCGCCGAGGGCAGAGCGTTCGACGGCCGCCAGCCCCACCAGCAGACCCGGCACGGAGACATCGTCGAGCACCATCTCCCGGTGACCGTCCGAGGGGAGCGCACCGGCCTGCTCACGGTACGGCTGCCCGCCGAGCGGTCCGTTCCGGACGCCGTCCACGACCTGGTCCACGCGGCCGGTCTGCTCGGCCACGAACTCCTGGTGGCCGAGCGCGACACCGACGTCTACCAGCGGGCACGACGCACCGGCCGGTTCACCCTGGCCGCCGAGATGCAGTGGCACCTCCTCCCGGCCCGGGCCTGTTCCGCCGACGAGTACGCCATCGGCGCCCAGCTCGAATCCGCCCACGACACCCACGGCGACAACTACGACTGGGCCTCGGACGCCGACGAGCTGACCCTCGCCGTCACCGACGGCATGGGAACCGGCGTCCATGCCGCGATGCTCACCCACCTCGCCGTCAACGCGCTGCGCAACGCCCGCCGGGCCGGTATCAGCATCGAGGACCAGGCGGCACTGGCCGACCAGGCCCTCTACGCCCAATACCGGGGAGCCGCCTACGTATCCACCCTGCTGCTGCGATTCGACTTCGCGACGGGCCGGGTCCAGGCCGTGGACGCCGGGTCGCCCCAGCTGTGGCGGATGCGGGGCAGAGCGATCGAGCGCATAGAACTCGATCCCCAGATGCCGCTCGGCATGTTCGAGGAGACGCACTACAAGGCGCAGGAATTCGAGGTGCTGTCCGGGGACCGGCTGGTCGTCGTCAGCGACGGTGTGTACGGGGCACGGTCGCCGCAGGGGGAGGCGTACGCGGAACGTGCCCTGGCCCGGTCCATCCACGCCGGCAGACTGCTCCCGGCAGCCGCCGTGCCCCGCGCCGTACTGCGCGACCTGGCCGACTTCCGTGCCGCGGAACCGCTGGACGACTTGCTGGTGCTCTGTGTCGACTGGTTCGGGAGACCCGCGGACCGGTCGCCCGGGCCGGTCGGCGCCGGGGGCGGTCCCCGTTAGAAGCCGGGGATCCGGGTACGAGGGCCAAGGCACCGCTTCAAGGGCGCAGTTGGTGCCGTCACCGGAGCCTCGAACGCGTCGGCAACCCGGCGCACCGGCTCCCTGCCGTCCCGATACGGAAAGGCGGAGCATGCTTTTCTTGGTCGTAGCCCTGTTCCTGTTCGGAGTCCTGCTGGGGACCGCGGCGCATGTCCCGGTGCCGGTCACGGTCGCCGCCGGCATCGCCATCGCGGCCTGGCTGATGTTCTTCTTCACCAAGGAGCGCCGGAAGGCCGGCCGCACCACGAAGGGAGCCGGCCGATGACCTCCGCCCGGATCCCCCTGAGGACCGGACCGCGTCCGCAGGCCGACCGCATGGCTGTCGCCGCGTTCGTCTGCGGCCTGCTGGGCATCCTGGTGTTCAATGTCTTCTTCGGCCCGTGCGCCCTCTTCTTCGGCGCCGCGGCACTGTACCGCGGGACCATCCGGCGCCTGCGCGCCTACCTGGGCCTGCTGTTCGGCACCGTGGACCTCGTGCTGCTGGTAGTGCTGTCCGTCCACAGCGGGACCATCAGCTGGCACCTCTGAGAGCCGGCCGACGGGTCGGCGGCAGCGCGCCGCCTCCCGGCCGGGCAGCCCGTCAGGTCATGCTGCGCACCGTGTCACGCAGCCGCCGGACCTCAGCGATCCGCTTCTCGTAGCTGGCCCCGAGCAGCAGCAGGAGCAGGCCGGCCGCGGCCACCGGCACCCAGCGGGGCAGCAGGCCGAAGACCTGGACCACGGTCGGGGCGAGTTCATGCAGTCCGACCAGCACGAGTGCGCCGCCGCCGACGACCAGCGGTGCCTGGAGACGCGTGCGCACCCCGACGACGGTGGTGACCAGGGCCGCCGCACCCAGCAGCAGCGGACGCACCCAGTTCTCATCGCTCCACATGGCGGCGAGTCCGGGGAGCACGGTCGCACCCAGCCCGGCCCCGTACGCGGGCCAGGAGCCGGTGCCCGATGTGCCGGTACGGCGACGGTGGCCGATGACCAGTGCGGCTGCCGTGATCGGGAGGGTGTACGCCTCGGGGGAGGAGACGCCCGCCAGGGCCAGACGCACCCAGGAGGAGGCGATGAGCAGGCCGGTCCCGACGAGTGCGGCGCGGCGGCGGTCCGGCCGCAGCGCGACGGCCAGGCCCGCGACCCCGGTCACGGCGAGGGCGAGGCTCAGCGCATCGGGGTGAAGTGCCGTCAGGGCGATGGCGATTGCCGCCAGGGCGTAGCCGGCGCCTTCGACAGCCGTGGAGACCTGACCGCGCCCCGGGATCCGGTGCCAGGCCGCCGCGGCACCGGCGGCGGTGACCGCGACCGCGAGTACCGCGAACGCGGTGACGTGCCGGGGCAGGTCGGCTGTGGCCCCGGACGCGACCGCCTCGACCCCCAGGGCGAGGACGGCGAAGGCACCCGCGACCCGCGCCGTCGTGCGCAGAGCGGGCGGGGAGGTCGTGGCCGAAAGGACGTGGGCGAGTACGGAGGCCGACGCGGCGAAGGTCCCCCACACCGCGAGCACGGCGACCCGATCGGCCGACGACCACAGCAGGGCGAGCGCGCCGGCGGCGGCCAGTACCAGGAGCCGCGGTATGAGTGCGGCGTCCGGCCGGCGCACGACGTCCACCGCTACGGCGACGGACGCGACAACGGCGGCCGCCAGCACCCATGCGTACGGCAGCCCCAGCGCCACCGGCAGCAGGAGCACCGCGGGAACGGCGGTCAGCGCCCGTGCGTTGCGGAGCGCGTTCGCCAGTCGGTCCGGCTGCCGGTCACCGTCACCGACGGCACGGGTCCGCAGCCCGGCCATGGCAGCCAGGGCGGCGGCGGACAGCCAGAGCACGGCCAGGGGCGGGGTCGCGAGCTGCCAGCTCCACCGCGGCGGGTGACCGCCACCCCAGAGCACCACGCCGTGAGCGACGGGCCGGAGGAGGGCGTGCGCGAGTTCCGGCAGCACCACAACACCGGTCAGCAGCAGGGAGGTTGAGGCGGCGACCAGCTCTCCCACCGCGGCCGCGGCGCGGGACGGCGGTGCGAACGGCCCACCCGTCGGCGCGCCCGCCGGCCCACCCGTCGCAGGCTTCGCCCACCGGCCACTGCGCGCGCAGGACATCGCCGCCCACGCGGCGATGAGCGCCGCCGGTGCCGCGTATCCGACCACGGTCCACCCCGGGGGCGTGACGCACCGCAAGCCCGCTCCGACGGCCACGATCAAGGCCACGGCGGCCACGCCCTCCGCACCGGCGCGCAGGGCGAACGGCAGAGTGCGGAAGCCGCGGCACAGCGCCATACCCAGCAGCACCAGCAGCCCCAGCGGCACCCAGGCCCGCACCACCGCGGCCGGCGACGGAGCGAGCACCGCGTCTCCCACCGCCAGCACCCCGCCCAGCAACGCCCATCCGCCGGCGACCGTCCGGGCCACCGTGACCAGGGTGGTAGCCGCCCGTTCGCCACCCACCCGCTCGCGGAACCCGGCCTGCCCGGCGGCGTCGCGTGCCGTGAGCGCGTACAGGACCGCGAAGTCCACCGCGGCCGTGGCGATCACCGCGGTCGCGTAGTCCTCGGTCGTTCCGCCCAGGGCGGCGGCGCCCAGGAGGCCGGGCAGTCGTGCCATCAGGAAACCCAGGGGCAGCGGGAGCCGGAGCCGCTGCCACCAGCCGTAGCCCGCCGCACCCACCGCCGTCAGCGCGGTGAACACCGCCCAGTAGCCGGCCGTCCCGACGCGGTCCAGACCGCCGAGCCCGGCCTCCCGGGCGGCATAGCCGTCCAGGAGCACCAGGGCGAGCCCCACCGCGGCCGACGCCTCGGCGGTGGCCGTGAGCTGCCGCCGCCGCAGCGGACGGGGCAGTGCGAGCGCGCACACGGTCAGCGCGAGCAGTACGGCGGCCCGCCCGCCGATCCCCAGCCGGCCCCAGCTCACCACCGTGAACACCACCGCGGCCACCACCACCAGCAGTCCGCCGACGATCAGCAGCGCGGTCCGGGCGGACGGCACGGAGAGCTCCCGCGCCGCGAGGCCGCCCACGGGAGCGATCGCCGGCGCTCCCGCGGAGGCGGCCACCGGGATCTCCGCGGGCGATTCCCGGCGTGCCCGCAGCGCGCCCAGCAACTCGGCGTGCCGCTGAGCCAGCCACTGCCGTCGTGCGTCCAGTGCGCTCAGCTCTCCGGTGACCTGCCACAACGCGAAGGCATCCGGCCCGGTCAGGGGCAGTCGGCAACGGGTGCACCGAGCGGGCGGAGGCGACCCCAGCGGTATTCCGCAGTCCGGGCACCCCGGCGATTGCATGTGCATGGCGTGAGTATGCGCGGGCCTGTCGGCCACGGGCTTGAGTACCCGTACTCAGTGTCGGCCTGGTATCCGGGGCCTACTGCTGCCGCGCCCGGCGCTCAGGCGCCGCCGGTGTCGTCGCCCGGCTCGTCCAGGAGATGCGGGCCGTTGTTGCGCACGTCGTTGACCGCGGTCGAAACCGCGCGGGCGGCCAGATGTCCGGCGGCGGGGGCGGTCAGCAGGGCGCGTAGCTCGCCGGGGTCCTCGTGGGCGGGGTCGAGCCAGGCGCCCCAGTCGGCGGGGGCGATGGCGAGCGGCATACGGGGGTGGACGCGGCCGGCGGCGTCGGTGGCTTCGGTGGTGATGATCGTGCAGGTGGTCCACCAGGCCCCCGGAGCGCCGTCCTCGACGGCCGGGTCGCGCCAGAACTCGTACAGGCCGGCCAGAGCCATCACCTGGCGGTCTTCCGGGCTGATGAAGTACGGCTGCTTGTGGGCCTTGGCGGTCTTGGTGGCGGCGACGTTCTGCCACTCGTAGAAGCCGTCCGCGGGCAGCAGACAGCGCCGCTTGGCGAACGCCCGGCGGTAGGCCGGCTTCTCCGCGACGGTCTCCACCCTGGCATTGATCATCTTCGCGCCGGTCTTCAGGCTCTTCGCCCAGGACGGCACCAGGCCCCAGCGCAGCGGCCGCAGCTGCCGCGTGATCTCCCCGGTCTCCCGCTCGACCCGCTCCAGCACCGACCACACATCGTCCGTCGGCGCCACATTCCAGCTCGGCTCCAGAGCCCGGTCACGGTCCCAGCGGGGGACATCGAAGACGCTCGCCAGGTCTTGCGGGCTACGAGTGGAGACGAATCGACCGCACATACCTCTACCTTGCCAGGCGCTCCGCCGGATACGCCCTCATTGGCCCCCCGAGCGTCGTCGTCAGGAGCAGAAGCGGCGGCGGGCGGTCTCGGTGCGGCTGAGGTGCCGGTGGTCCAGGACGCCGGGGTGCGGAGCGCAGCTCTCGCACCCCGGCGTCATGCCGCGGACCTCAGTGGAGATATTCCTCGATCACCTCCGCGCCGCGGACGGCTCCTCCGCTGTCCTTGACCACTGGGCGCATCCGGTCGAGATTGCTGCGCACGGCGGGGTCGGAGACGACTCGGCTGACCGCGGTACGCAACGACTCGGCGGTGACCGTCGCGGGGTCCAGCTGCACGCCGAGCCCCAGCTCCTGCGCGCGCCCGGCATTGGCGGCCTGCTCCGGCATCTGCGGAATGGTGATCAGGCCCACCCCGTAATACAGCGCCTCCATGGTGGAGTTCATCCCGGCGTGCGAGACGAAAGCGGCGGCGTGCCGCAGCACCGCCGGCTGCGGGAAGTACGGCCGGACGTCGAAGGAGGGCGGAATGTCTCCCAGCGCGGCCCGGTCCAGATCGCCGATGGCCATGGCCACTTGGTAGGGCCCGTCGCGGAAGGCTTCGATGCAGGTGCGGTAGAACTCGGGCCGGTCGTTGAAGACCGTGCCCAGCGAAATGAACAGTACGGGGGACTCGGGATCGGCCGGCGACCAGGGCTCGGCGTGCTCCCGGCTGCCCAAGGAGGGGCCGATGAAGTGGAAACGTTCGTCGAAGGTGTCACCGGCGGGCTGGAATTGCCTGGGTATGAACACAAGGTTCAGATTCTCGATGTCGTTCAGGGTGCTCTCCGGGGTGAGCGTGACACCGTGTTCGGCGGAGAAGTCCGCGCAGTCACTGAGCAGACCCTGCAGGGGATTTCCGTCGCCGGCATCACCCGTCATGACATCGTCGAACAGCGAGAACGCCTCGTTGGAGGCGAAGTTGGGAATGAACCGCACGGCGGGCAGCCCGAGCTTTTCCGCGACGACCTTGCCAGGCCAGTTCATGCCGTCATAACAGATCGCGTCCGGCGACTCCGCGGCGCAGTAGTCGCGCAGCACGGGGTACTGCGCACACATCTCCGCGAACATTTCGCGCATCCAGATGACGATCTCTTCGAGGCCGAACTGGCGGGGCGGAACCAGGATTTCAGGCGACTGGAGCTTCAGCTCCACCCAGCGGGCCCCGGCTTTGGTGACCGCCTCGGAGTGCTCCGCAGTCGTCGCGTAGTCCACTCGGTGCCCCCGGCGGACGAGCTCCTCGACCAGCGGCAGCGTGGGGTTGACATGTCCGTGTCCGAAAAGGGCCACGAATAACAGATGCTTTGCCATGCCGTCGATCGTACCGAGCCGGGATTCGGTTTCCCGGGTTCCTGTGCTCTTCCGGTCAAAGGGGCCTGAGGCCCGCCGCCCTGCTGACGGATCAGCGGCCGACGGCCTTGGCCCAGTTATCCCGGACGGTGCGCAGAGCCTTGGCCAACTGGGCCTCATCCGGGAACTGCGGGGTGCCCTCGACCGTCGGCAGCCGTGCGGCCAGGGCCTTGTTGAGGGTGCCGTTCTTCGCCATGGCGGCCATCAGCACCGGGCGGGCATAGTCCACGAGGCGGAGGTTCTGGCCTTCCGGGCTGAACAGGTACTCCTCCCAGAGGCGTGCCGCGGCCGGGTGCGGGGCGTCCTTGTTGATCGCCTGCGCGTAGTACTGCGAGAAGCTGCCGTCGAAGGGAATGGAGACCTTCCAGCCCACGTCCGTACCGCGGAGTTGGTCGATGAGCGCCAGGTTGAGGTAGTCCCATTCGATGCTGATCGGTGTCTTGCCCTTGGCGATCGAGGCCGGGTCGGGGTCGGCCCGGTTGTAGTTGCCGACTTTGTCGAGCCGGGCGAAGAAGTCGATACCCGGCTGGATGTTGTCGAATGACCCTCCGTTGGCGAGCGCTGCCGCGTACACGGCGGCGAAGGCCGAGCCCGCGTCCGTGGGTTGGCCGTACATCGAGACCAGGCCCTGGTACTCCGGCCGGAGCAGATTCGCGAAGGAGTCGGGGCAGGTCTTGACGCGGGTGGCGTCACAGCCGATGGAGACATAGCCGCCGTAGTTGTTGTACCAGCGGGCCTCGGCGTCCTTCTGCTCCGGTGGGATCTGGTCGAACTGGGCGACCCGGTAGGGAGCCAGCAGATTCTGCCGCGCCGCGGACTGGGCGAAGGGATCTGCGACGTCGAGCACGTCCGGGGCGCGCTCCTGACCCCGGTAGCGTGTGACGGCCTCGATCTCCTGCTGGCTGTGACCGGACGGGTTGTCGACGACGACCTTGATGCCGTACTTCTTCTCGAAGCCGTCGATCAGCCTGCCGTAGCCGGCCCACTGGCGCGGCAGCGCGATCGCATTGAGCCTGCCCTCCCGCTTCGCCGCCTTGACCAGCGCCGCTTCCCCGCCCACGTCCTCAGCGGACTCGGCCCGGGAGGGCGCGACCGGCCGCTCGGTTCCCTCTTCCTGGCAGGCACCGAGACCGAGCACCGCAAGACCGAGACCGCACAAGAGGGCGCCTGCGCGGACCCGATGATGTGTAGCCACAACGCCTCCAGCAGGGGCCAGGTGGGGGAGTGGTCCGCTACAGCAATGGTCCGGACCAGCGTACTCCGCCCCCTCGCAGGCTTCCGCCAGGACGTCTACCCGGCCCGGTCATGGCGGCCGGCAGCCGCCCCACCCGTACGGCGCCCACGCGTGTCCCCGGACGGGCATGGCAGCCACGGCCTCACCACTGCCCGCGCTGCTCCCACTGGTTGAGGAGGTGCTCCGACGGCTCCTCCTCCGAAGGCGGGGCGTCGGGGCCGATCACCTGAGCGGCCCAGATCGTCTTGCCCCTGGGGGAGTAGCGGGTGCCCCAGTGTTCGGCGAACTGCGCCACCAGGAAGAGTCCCCGGCCTTCTTCGTCGGTGTCCTTCGCCTGGCGGATGTGCGGGGAGGTGCTGCTGCCGTCGGACACCTCGCAGATCAGGGTGCGGGTGTGCAGGAGCCGCACATGGATGGGCTCGGCGCCGTGCCGGATCGCGTTGGTGATCAGTTCGCTGAGGATGAGCTCCGTACCGAAGGCGATGGTCTCCAGACCCCAGTCCACCAACTGGCGGACACACGCGTTGCGGACCGGGCCCACCGCCGCCGGGTCGCGGGGCACGTCCCACTCGGCGACATGTGCCGGGTCCAGCCGCCGGGTCCGGGCCACCAGCAGCGCGACATCGTCGGTGGACCTGGCGGGCAGCAGCGACTGCATGACGCCGACGCAGGTGTCCTCCGGCGTACGGTCGGGACCGGCGAGGGCCGCCCGCAGTGCCTCCAGCCCCGCGTCCAGGTCGCGGCTGCGGTTCTCGACCAGCCCGTCCGTGTAGAGCACCAGGCGGGAGCCCTCCGGCAGCGACAGTTCAGCCGTCTGGAAGGGCAGACCGGCGCCCAGCCCCAGCGGCGGGGAGACCGGCGAGTGCAGGAACTCCACCCTCCCGTCGGGGTAGGCCACGGCCGGCGGCAGATGTCCGGCCGTGGCCACGCTGACCCGCCCGGAGACGGAGTCATAAATGACGTAGAGACAGGTGGCGCCGGTGATGGCCGGCACCTCCTCGCCATCCTCGTCCTGGACGTCGATATGGGTCACCAGCTCGTCCACATGGCCCAGCAGTTCGTCGGGGGAGAGGTCCAGGGCCGAGAAGTTGTGCACGGCGATCCGCAGCCGGCCCATGGTGGCCGCCGCATGCAGACCGTGCCCGACCACGTCGCCGACGACCAGCGCCACCCGGGCGCCGGGCAGCGGGATGACATCGAACCAGTCCCCGCCGACCCCCGCCCGGGCCGCAAGATAGCGGTGCGCCACCTCCAGGGCGTCCTGGTCCGGCAGGCCGCGGGGCATCAGACTGCGCTGGAGCGTCATCGCCATCGTGCGCTCACGGGTATAGCGCCGGGCGTTGTCGATCCCCACCGCGGCCCGCCCCGCCAGTTCCTCGGCGAAGGACAGATCCTCCTCGTCGAACGGAGGAGAGCTCCCCGACCGCCAGAAGTACACCATTCCCAGCACCACCCCCCGGGCGCGCAGCGGCACGACCGCCAGGGAGTGCACCCCGTGGTCCAGGACGCGCCGGGCGCGTTCCGGGTCCTGGGACCGCCAGGCGGAAGAGCCGGCCAGGTCCGGCTCCACCATGGCCCTGACCTGGTCCGCACTCGTCGCCGCCGGGGTGCCCGGGGCGGCCGTGATCAGCTCGCCGACGGGATAGAGCGGATGGTCCGGCGTCAGACCGGCGAGGGCCGCGCGGCGCAGCGTGCTACCCGCCACGCTCGGTTCCTCGCCCTTCAGCACCGGTTCCTGGAGCTCGACGGTGACGATGTCGGCGAACCGGGGGACCGCCACCTGTGCCAGCTCCTCGGCCGTGCGCACGACATTCAGCGTGGAGCCGATCCGTACCCCGGCGTCGTAGAGGAGTCGCAACCGCTCCCGCGCCACCTCGGCGCGGCCTGACAGCCACCTCAGTTCGGTGGTGTCGCGCAGGGTCACCACGCTCGCCTGGTGGGCGCCGTAGGGGGTGGTGGACCGCTTGTTGACGGCCAGCAGTCTGTCCTGGGCCAGGTGCACCTCGTCGGTGGCGATCCGGTCCGACGCCAGGAGTTCGGCGGTGCGGTGGTCCAGCCCCAGATCGTCTACCCGGCGGCCCTCCGCGTCCGCCGGCAGGTCCAGCAGCCGCCGCGCCTCGTCGTTGGCCAGCAACAGGCGCCCGTCGCGGCCGACGATGAGGACACCCTCCCGCACCGCGTGCAGAACCGCATCGTGATGCTCGTACATCCGGGTCATCTCGACCGGGCCCAGACCGTGGGTCTGCCGGCTCAGCCGCCGGCTCACCAGCCCCGCGCCTCCGCCGGCGAGTGCCAGCGCCACGACCGCGGTACCCAGAAAGAGGGGCAGCTGCTGGTTGACCGACTTCTGGACCTTTTCCACCGTCACCGGGGCGGCGACGATGGCGATGACCCTGCCCGACGAGTCCTTGACCGGGGCCGCGGAGATCACGGAGAGACCGAGGGCACCCTCGAAGGTCCGGGTGAAGGGCTTACCGCGGGCGGCCTCCGCATACGGGCCGATGACGTGCTTGCCGATCTGCCGCGGGTCGCTGTGGGTGAGGGTGATCCCGTCGAGCTTGTACACGATGAGGGCGTCGACACCGGATGCCTTCCGGGCCGCCTCGGCCAGCGGCTGGAGCTTCGCGGTCGGATCAGGGCTGTTCAGAGCCTCCTGGAGTCCCGGGGAGTGCGCGAAGGACTCCGCGGCGGCGAGCGTCCGGTGCCGGGCGTCGGTCATGGTGTCCCGCCGGGTCTGCACGACGAAAGCCACCACTGCCGCCGCGACGAGCAGCACCACGAGCAGCAGCTGAAGCAGAAAGACCTCCCGCGCAACGCTGCGCGTCGACCAGGACGCCCGAACGTGCTGCTGATCTCCGCCCCCCGCCGGACGCCCGTCCTGACGGCCGCCGCCACCGCTCCCGCCGGACCCCCCACCCGAAAAAGCGGAACGCCCGGGCACACGGCGCAGCCAACGCCGCAAACGACCCGAGAATCCGCTCATGATTCACATTTATCCTGCTTCGCCTGGACGGTGGCAAGGCGTGCTACGGCAGGTGCCCGATGGGACGGCGGGGGCGCGCAGGGCTGGGGCTGTGGTCCCCCCCGGCGCCCGAAGGCGCGGCGGGCGGGGCGAGGCGATCTGGTTCATTCCGCAGGACGACGGCCCCATGCCGAAATGGTGATCTGGGGGATGTCGATGAAAGCGGGGTCCTTCAGGAGGGTGGCGAACTCCGTCAGGTCGGCTTCCGTGATCAGGCCGTCGGCGAGAAGAGCGGGGGCCGCTTGGGTGATGAGTGGGAGCCAGCGGTCCTTGTCGAGTCCGCCCATGCAGCCTGGGTTTCCGGCGAAGGCCACCTCGGTCAAGGAATGGCGAGCCAGCAGGGCCGGCAGACCGCGAACCCAGGTCAAGTCGGCGCCGTGCTTGTGGTACATGCGCTGATAGGCGTCCAGAATGCGCTGGATCACGGGGAAGGGGGAAGAATCGGCCGGCAGATGAAAGGGCTCTTCGATGAGGAGCCAGCCGCCGGGGGAGAGCCAGCGGGTGACCCGCGCGACCATCTGGTCGCGTTCCGGGAGGTGGCAGAACACATAGCGGGCGTGGATGAGGTCGAAGCTGCCGGGCGCGTAGTCCTCGCGCGTGATGTCAGCTTCCTCGATCTCCAGATTCGCGGCCCGACCCGCTTCGAGGTGGCGAGTATCGAGATCAACGGCGACGACGCGTCCGTCCGGGCAGCGTTCGGCGAGCCAATAGGCGATGGAGCCGGCGCCTGCACCCAGTTCCAGGCAATTCCACGAGGGCTTGAGGGGAAGACCATCAAGGATCCCGGTGGTGAATGCGTCGACGTTGCGTTGGATGGACGCTAAGCGGTCACTCTCACGATGGGCGTCATTGCTCAACATGCCGCTGTTGTAGGGGGTGGTGGCGGGCTGCTGTGTCACGGGTGCGCCTAACTGGTGTGTGTGCTGGGGGGCTTGCTGATCGTGTGGGTCCGGCGTGGTGGGCCGGACGCTTCAGGCTAGGGCGAATGTGTGCACGACGGAGGATGTAGGGCATGGCGTACGGCCCTTGGAGGCCGCCCCGCCCCTGCCTTAATTTAGACGCTCGGGGGCGACGTAGGCGGCCGTGCCGAAGACTGCCCCGGTCATGGAGATCTTGGTGTCGGCGTGGTGTCCGGCGATGCCGAAATCAGTCACGAGAACGTCGCCGCTGTCCGTGATCATGACGTTCGGCGGTTTGATCTCCCGGTGGGCATCCCGACTCCGTGCGCTATGGCGTCCCGTTCATGACCTATGACGAAGACCGCCCGCTGCACGCGTCGTGCTTCGCGCGCGAGACCGATGCGTCACTCGACGCGTACATCCACAAGAAGGACCACATCGCGACCGGCATCGACGGCCTGCCGGGTCTTCCCCTGCCGCTGCCACCGCTTCCGCGGACCGCAGACCACCGCAGGTAGGGGGCACGCGGCCGTCTGCGGTTGAAGAACAGATGGTTCTGGATGCCAGAAGTAAAGGATCTTGGACTCCTGGCGTAGACCCGGCCACCCTTGACGTCAGCCTCGGCTCCCGGCTCATCGCCATCGGGGCCGACCCCACGGGCGACTCATCGCCCCGAGCCGACGCACCGGAGCCGACGAAAATGCGCAGCAAACTTGTCCATGGATTCGCCCTGCTTTGCACCGGCCTCCTCGCCGGCGCGTTCGGCTACGGCGCGGCCAATCTCGTCCCCACCTTCAACGCCGTACCGCTGGAGATGCGGCTGTCCTTTCACGCCGAACTGATGAAGATGAACGGCATCACCATGCAGGCGGCGATGGGTGCGTCGATCCTGAGTTCCCTCACGCTCGCCGTCCTGGCAGCGGGCCGCGCCCGACTGCTCGCGGGTGCGGCAGGTCTCCTGGCCCTGGCCTCCTTCCTGATAACCCGGTTCGGCAACGTCCCGATCAACGGACGGATCAAGCAGTGGGCGCTCACCTCCGCCCCGGTCGATCACGCGGAGATCCTCCGGCGCTGGGAAGTGTTCAACGATCTGCGCACGCTCGCCGCCTTCGCCGCCTTCGTTCTGCTGATCGTCCTCGCCTTCGGCGGACCGCGAGCGTCCGCCCCCTCCTCCCACCCCTGTTAGCCGGACGTTAGCGGAGCGGCAGCCTTGCGCTAGTGGCCCGCCTCAGAGTGGGTGACGTACCGAGAGACCACGTCACCGACTGTCCGGGGGGACCCGAAGTGAGCTCCAGCCCTGCCGTTCGCACCGCTCGCCGCCGCACCCTGCGCGTGGCCGCCGCGGCTCTGACCGCGGCTGCCGCCCTTGCCCTGACCGCCTGCTCCGGCTCGGACGCCACCGGCACGAAGCCCGCGGGCCAATCGGACAAGGACATGGCCGTCGCCGAGTCCAGCGGCACGAACTCCTCCGCCAAGGCGCAGGGCTCCGATGCCTCGCCGAGCCCCGGGGCCAAGGCCGACACCGAGGCCGACGCCAAGGCGGGCGCCGCGGGCAAGCAGTCGGGCGGCGCACACGCCGACGGTGGCAGGGCGGCATCCCCGGTCCGCATCCAGCGCCTGGCGGACGGCATCAGCAAGGCCGAGATCTCCCAGCTCGGCGACCAGCACTACCGCGCCAAGATCGTCGCCCACGGTGCGGTCCTGGCCACGCTGGAGACGAAGGGGCACGACGAGGGGCTCGACGCCAACGACATGTTCGTCACGCTCACGCTGGACGGCCAGGTCCATTCCTGGATGGGCGGCGGACACCAGGGGCCGGGAACCTTCAAGCTCACGGGCGGCTGGACGGCCAAGGTCACGAAGGTCGGCGAGCTGCGGTACCGCGCGCAGATCATCGGCCATGACGGCGTAGCCGCCACGCTGGAGGCGAACCAGCACGATGCCGGGCTGGACGCCAACGGCGTATACATCGTGCTCAGCAGCGGCGGCGTGATCAGCGCGCATGAGTAAATGCCTGCCCGGCGCCACGGTGGAGCTGCCTCGGGCGGCGCCACCGTGGCGGTGACGGAAGCGTTTCGAGTGGTCCAGGAGCCCTCCTGACGCCGCGTGAAGCCGGCCCGGCAACCACCCATGCGGATCTTCGGGCAGCACACATGTGCACATCCGATGCCGCGCGCCTGTCCCACGGCTGGCGGCACAGAGACTTAAATATCGGAGCGTGACTACAAAGCCGCAGCGCTTCACGATCTTGTTGGTCCCCGAACATGTTGAGGACAGAGGCGGTGCCTCCGAGGAGGACTCAGCCGTCCGATCGGCGGTCGTCGAGGCCACCGGCGAGACGGGCGCCTCTGGCTACCCCCGCTACGCCGGACACGGGATCGTGGCCGACATCGACCCCAGCACGCGGACGGTCGAGGCGCTCCTCGTCGATGGTTCAGAGCTGGACTACGGGCTGACCGCCAAGGTCACTTCCTGATCCTCCGTGGGTTCACACAGCCGCACGGCGAGGGCGGCGATGTCGTCGTCCAGGCGTCCTCTGCTGTAGTGGAGGAGGTCGCGGTGAAGAGCTGCGAGCAGCTCGTGGGGCGGCAACGGGGGCTGTTGGCGCATCCAGGCCGCCAGTGGGAAGAACCCGCCGTCGCGGGCGCGGGCCTCGGCGATCCCGTCGGTATAGAGAAGCAGCAGGTCGCCGGGGGCGAAGTCGAAGGTGTCGATGGTGTAGTGATCGCCGATCAGCTCCGCGAGGTTGAGCAGCGGCGAGGGGGTGGTGGGCGCGAGGGCACGGAGTTTCCCGCGGTTCAGGAGCAGCGGTGGGGGGTGTCCGCAGTTGAGGATCTCGATACGTCTGTCCCCGTGCGGGATCTCGACGAGAAGGGCGGTGGCGAAGCGCTCCATCGGCCCTTCGGGGGGAAAGGCGGCGTTGTAACGGGTGCTGCTGGCGTCCAGCCGGCGCGCGACGCTGACCATGTCGGCCTCGTCGTAGGCCGCCTCCCGGAAGGAGTTGACGATCGCCGCGGCCGCCCCCACGGCCGGCAGGCCCTTGCCCCGCACATCACCGATGAGCAGCCTGACCCCGTAGGGCGTGTCGACCACCTCGTAGAAGTCCCCGCCGATACGGGCCTCCGCCGCGGCCGCGAGATACAGCGACTCGATCTCGACGCTTCCGAAGCGGCGCGGCATCGGGCTCAGCACCACTTGCTGCGCCGCGTCGGCGACGAGCCGCAACTGAAAGAGGGTCCGCTCCCGCTGGAGCCGGACATGACTTCCGTATGCGGCCGCCACGGTGACCGCGATGATCCCCGCGGCCGTCCACCATGTCCCCAGACCGGGGAACACGATGCTGAGGCCGATCATCAGAAACAGGCAGACCGTCCCCAGCAGGACGGTCGGGAGCACCGGCCACATAGCGGCGGCGAGCGCCGGCGCCGCGGGCAGGAGACGGCTGAAGGCCACTTCAGGGGGAGTGGCGTAGGCCAGGGCGGCGATGACGACGGTCAGGATCACCGGCGACAGCCGCACAAGCCATCGGCCGTGGCGACGACGGAGCCGCGGCCGTCCAGACTCGATCACACTGCACAGAATATCTAGGCAAAGGGAACATAGCGCTCTGACGGATCGGCGTCGGCCGTCTGTCGGGGCCCGGCCCGCACAGCACCCGGAATCGAATGCGAGAGCGAATTACGTCCTTGTCCTGGCCACCTCCAGGCCCTGGCGGCCTGCCTGCCGACGGCTGGCGCTGGAAGCCGCAGAGGATGTCGGCGGATTCACGTTCGGTCGCCGTACGTCACGCTGAGTGTTCAGCTGGCGGTGCACGGACGAGGTGCTGGTCCTGGCGGTGGGCGGCATAAAACAGTGAGCTGCACGGGACGCGAATGGCCCAGTGGTCGGTCGGCTAGTCGGTCGGCGCTGGGCCACGCCGGGCAGCAGAGGCTCCACCCGTTTGCGTGGCATCCCGTGGGCGCGGGCCCCGGTCTGCCCCGGGCCCCCGTCCGTGTGACTGGTGGGCGGGGGCCCGGGAAGGAACGTCAGGACCGGGCGTGGGCGGACAGCGTGGCCAGGCCCCGGGCCAGGTCCTCCTTGAGGTCATTCAGGGCTTCGAAGCCGGCGTGCACGCGCAGCAGGGGGCCGCGGCCCGTCCAGGTGCCCGGGAGGCGGTGGGTGACCGGATCGGCCGGCACGATCAGGCTCTCGTAGCCGCCGTAAGAGTGACCGAGGCCGAACAGTCGCAGCTCTCCGAGCAGCGCGTCCACGGCGGGCTTGCCCGGTCCGGGTTCGAGTTCGAGGCCGAACAGGCCCGCGGCGCCGGTGAAGTCACGGCACCACAGCTCGTGCCCCGGGTCGCCCGGCAGCGCCGGGTGCAGCACGGCGCGCACCCCCTCCTGTTCGCGCAACCAGGAGGCGAGGCCGACGGCTTGGTGATGGTGCTCTCGCATCCGGACGCCCAGCGTGCGGATTCCGCGCAGGCCCAGATAGACATCGTCCGCGCCGGCGCACTGGCCGAGCCGGATCGCGGTGGCGCGCACCGCGGGGTAGGTCTCCTCGGAGCACACGATGGCCCCGAGGATGCTGTCGGCGTGACCGGTGAGGTACTTCGTCGCCGAGTGCACGACGACATCGGCGCCCAGCTCCAGGGGGCGGTGAAAGACGGGGGTGGCCCAGGTGTTGTCGATGAGGGTGACCACGTCATGGGTACGGCACACGCTCGTGACGGCAGGGACGTCCTGCACCTCGAAGGTCGTGGAGCCGGGTGACTCCAGGCAGACGAGGCGCGTGCTGGGGCGGAACAGCTCCTCAATGGACTTGTCCGCGCGCGGATCGTAGTACTCCGTCTCCACGCCCAGATCGGCCAGCGAGTTGCAGAACTTGCGGGTGGGCAGATAGACGGAGTCGCTCACGAGGATGTGGTCGCCGGCCCGGACGAACGACAGGATCGCCGTGGTGATCGCCGCGAGACCCGAGCAGGTGGCGACGGCGGCGTGCCCGCCCTCCAGATCGGTCAGTGCCGTCTCGAAGGCGCGGCCGGTGGGTGTGCCGAAGCGGCCGTAGACCGGCATCCTGCGTTTGAGGGGGTCGGCCTGCGAGGCGTCCATCGCGGCCACGTCCTCGTAGAGCACCGTCGAGGCCCGGTGGACCGGCGGATTGACGTAGCCGTGTTGTTGCCGCGGGTCGGAGCCGGCGTGCACGAACCGGGTGTCCATCGAGGGTTCGCCGGTCATGACACCACTTCCAGATCCGCGGTCTCGCCTTGTGGTGCGGCCACCGCGGTCCGGCGGCCGCCGAGTACCAGGGCGATGGCGGCCGCGACGGCGCACTGCACGGCGACGGCGGTCCAGAACATGCCCAGGTCGTGTGCCCTTTCGTAGTGGGCGAAGAGAAAGCCGCCCACGACGCCGGCGAGGAGGCCGCCGACCCCTGCCGTCAGTCGTTGGACGCCGAAGGCGAAGGCCGGATTGCTCGGTATGCGGTCGACCATTTCCAGGTCACAGCGCAGGAAGAGGAAGACCTCGCCGAGGCTGAAGAGCACGGTGCCGCCCAGCAGGGCAGCGGTGTGCCCCAGCGACATCACGGCCGTCCCGGCAGCCATCAGGGCGAATGATCCGGCCACCAGACGGCGGTAGTCGGCCCGCGCGATCCAGCCCGACAGCGGCGGCTGGAGCGCCACCATCATGGCGCAGTTGACGAGCATGGCCCAGCCGAGCATCTGGATGTTGTGCACGCCCGCGGCGTACAGACCCAGGAAGCTCTGGAAGAAGAAATAGAGGTAGAAAGCGAGCGCGGTGAAGAGCACCGGTCGCAGGGCGCCGCGCAGGGTCTGGAGCTTACCGGCGGGGGCGGGCCCGTCGGCGATGCCGACGCCCCGCGCGGCGTCCTGGCGGCGGGCGAGGGGCCGCATGGTGAGTTGGTGGGCCAGGGTGATCAGGCCGAACAGCGCCGCGGCGCCGAGCAGCAGCACCACCGGATCGGCGTCGATCAGGACGGCGGCCAGCAGCGGCCCGAGCCCCATCCCGGCGTTGAGGGCCGCGCTGCTGACCCCGAGGAACAGCGGCCGCAGCTCGTCCGAGACGCAGGTGACGATGTACGCCTTGTTCGCCGGGAGGTAGAGCGCGGGCCCGGCGGCGACGAGAACCACCGCCGGGTAGGCGACCCAGGGGACCTTCACGGCCAGCCCCAGCAGGAGCAGACCCGTGGTCCGCATGGCGAGGGAGCCGACCATCGTCCGCTTGAGGCCGAGCCGGTCCACGACCAGGCCCCCCAGGATGCTGCCGCCGAACTGGATGAAGGTGGCGACGGCCACCAGGACACCGGCCAGGCGGACGTCCAGGCCCACCGCCTGGACCATCAGGACGCCGATGAACGGGGTGACCATGTAACTGCCGAGTGCGACCACGAAGGACAGCACGATCAGCGACTTGAGGCTCGACGACAGCCCCCTGAACGTGCGCCACTTCGCCGAGAGCGCGGACATCACGCCTGCGGCCCTCCGCTCTGCGGGCCGGTGACGACCGGCCGGTCCGCGCGCGGCAGACCCCATTCGCTCCAGGACCCGTCGTACACGGCCAGGTCGTCATATCCGGCCAGCTCGGCCCCCAGCGCCAGGATGCAGGCGGTGACACCGGAACCGCAGCTGAAGAGCAGGCGTTGACGCTCCCCGGCGAGCGGGGCGAACGCGTCGCGCAGCTGCACGGCAGGACGCATCCGGCCGTCCCGTTGGAGCTCACCGAACGGCAGGTTGAGCGCTCCGGGCATATGGCCGGAACGCAGCCCAGGGCGGGGCTCGGCGGCCGCGCCGGCGAAGCGGTCGCGGGTGCGGGCGTCGAAGACGGCCGAGGCCGGATCGGTCAGGGCCGCGGCGATCTCGTCGCTGCCGACGATCAGGCCGGGACGCGGTCGTGCGGTGAAGTCGCCGGGGCGCGTGGCGGGCGCGGGTGTGCCGGTCTCCAGCGGCAGTCCGGCGGCGCGCCAGACGGGCAGGCCGCCGTCGAGCACGGCCACCCGGTCGTGGCCCATGGCCCGCAGCATCCACCAGGCGCGGGCGCTGGAGTAGAGGCCCGCCCCGTCGTAGACCACGACGGTGTCGCCGTCGTCCACGCCGAGCGCCCGCAGCTCCCGTGTGAAGTGGTCGGCACCGGGCATCGTGTGCGGCAGCGGACCGGAGTGGTCCGAGAGCGCGCCGTCGATGTCGAAGGGCCGCGCCCCCGGGATCCGTTCGCCGGCGTCGCGGTGTCCGCCGATCGAGGCGTCGAGCACCACCAGACCGGGGGCGCCCAGCCGCGGTGCCACCCAGTCCGTACCGACCAGCGGGCCCGGCAGGGCGCCGGGCGCCGGCCCGTTCATCGTGTGCCTCCCTTGGGAGCGGGGGACCACTCGGCGCCGTCGGCGAACCAGGCCGCCACGTCTTCCAGATGGGCCGCCACGTCCTCCTCGGTGTCGCCGCCGACGACGTAACCGGCAAGGAAGAGACCGGACTTGACCCCGCCGTGGAACTCCTGGCCGACCGTGCCGGTGAGCGCGACCTCTTTGACGCACGCCGGCTCGTCACCGGAGGGCAGACGGTTCAGTACGCCGTTCGCCGGTGGGATGCACAGGGCGCCGGTGGGCCGGTAGGCCGGGGTGCCCAGGGTGCTGGGCAGGCCGCATTCGGCATACAGCCATTCCTTGTCGAGGTCGATGCCGAAGGCGTGCCGGACCATCGAGCTGATCATCCCGCCGCCGGTCCGGCTGGCGATCTCGCAGAACACCGTCCGGTCGTCCGGGGTGATCCACAGCTCGGCGTGAAAGGCGGTGTGCGGTGGTGTGGGCAGCTCCGCCAGCACCGCCCGGGCCGCCTTGAGCAGCCGGTCGTGGACCGGGTCCTGGGGTGTCAGCGGGAGGTTGGCCACCCAGTCGTTCGCCCGGAAGGACAGACAGTCGTTGAGGTAGCGGAAAGGGTGCGCGAACACCACCTCGCCGTTCACGACCAGCCCGTCCACGTGGTACATCTGCCCGGGTACGAACACCTCGATCTCGCTCGCGCCGCGCCACGGGCGGGCGAGGTAGGCGTCCAGCTCCGCCTCGTCACGGATGATGGCCGCGCCCAGGGAGCCGGACTCCGAGAGCGGTTTGATGACCACGGGATAACCGTGCTCGGCGATGAACTCCAGGGCGGTGTAGGCCGAATCCAGGGCCCGGTAGGCGGGAATCTCCACCGGGCCGCCGACGAGGTGGTCCTTCATGACCACCTTGTCGCGGAAGGCCAGGGCGCTCGCGGTCCGCTGTCCCGGCAGGTCCAGCAGGTCACGCAGCTGTGCCGCGCGTACCACGTCCGCCTCGGCCCGGGCGAAGACGGCCGTGACCGCGTGCTCCCGGGCCAGGCGCAGTGCCGTCTTCTCGACGAGCTGATTGGTGTCGTAGTCGTCGAAGGCGTGCACATGGGGCAAGTGGCCGTATCCGGCGGCGAACTCGGTGGTGGTGAGGATGACCGGCTCGATGCCGGAGCCGGCCAGCCAGCGGTCGTACGGGGTCTTGGCATAGGGTGTCTTGGCGAAGACGAGGACGTGCGGCATGTGCGTGTACTCCTTCAGCCCGTCGTCTCGACGAGAGGAAGCCGGCGGCGTGCGGGAACCCGGGAGACCAGCTGCTGCTCCTGGGCGAGTTCGCGGGCGAAGCAGCCGTCCTTGTAGGCGCCGGAGAGGCGCTTGTGGGTGAATGCCTCGATGGCCGCGTGGTCGAACTCCAGGTCGTAGCGGACGTCTTCGCCCCCGCCGGCGACCGTGCGGACGAGGATGCCCAGGTGCGGCTCGAAGGTGTTGACGCAGCCGACGATGTCACCGATCTTCTCGCGGCGCCCGTCCGCGGACTCCGACAGCACGCTCTCCTCGGTGGGGATGGCGGCGAACAGCTGGCGGCCGGCCCGGCACCATCCGACATGTCCGGGGAACCCCATCGCCTTGATGCCGAAGGTCCCGAAGTCCTCACTCACGCCGAGCTGGAAGCCCAGCTCGACGTTCTCGTGCAGCCACTTGAAGTCGCGGTAGGCCTGCTCGATCTCCTCGTAGCTGAGCTGGAGTTCGGGGTGCCGGCCGCCGTGGTCGGAGAAGTTGTTGAAGCGGACCGTGTCGACGCCCAGCTTGTTGAAGTAGTGGGCGTAGCGCTCCAGGGATCGGCGGCCGTGGTTGTGCTTGCCGATGGTGACGCCGATGTTGACCCGGAAGGCATCCGAGCGGTCGGCGTCGGCGGGAAGCGTGCTGCGGTAGTGGTCGTTGTAGTGGTCGATCCGGCGCAGCACCTCCTCGGTGTTCGCCCCGCTGAAGACGCCCTTGATCGGGTAGCTGCCGTCGTCGATGACGGCCAGGTTCTCGTCGATGACGCCGTGGTAGGTGATGGAGATGGTGCCATAGCCGTTGACCCGGGCGAGGTCGAGAAGCTCCAGGTAGTTGTCGGCGAGCAGCGGGCGGCCGCTGGTCCAGGCGTCGCCCTTCTCCATGGTCTCGGTGGGCTTGTGGTCGGATTCCTGTCTGAACTCACGGTTGTTGGCGGGGCCGTAGATGCGCATGAACTCACCGTCGTACGCGAAGCTGTCCACGTACCGCGGGTAGACGTGGTAGCCGTGCGACTGGAGGCCGGAGAGGATCCGCGGGCCTTCCTCCATGGCGAACGACTTGTCGTACACCTTCTCGTAGTTGACGAACCAACAATGCGTACATTTCTGTCCGCAGGTGTTCTTTCCGACCTTGGTGTCCAGGTCGAGGTAGATGTGGATGTCCTCGGGCTTGATCTCGTGGAACGGCGTGGTGAACGGCGCGTCTCCGTGGAAATCATAGGAAATCGGCGCGTTGTCGACAGACATGTTTCCCCCCAGGGCGTGGTCGAGTCGTGTGATGAGCGATGAGAGAGGTGCGGCTGTAGCGATGAGAGAGGTACGGCTGTGATCGGCTCAGGGGCGCCCTGTGGCAGGGCGGCCCCGGACCGAAGTGCGTATGTGGTGGTGCGTGTTACGCGACGGGCGCGGGCTGTGCGACGGTGCTCGGCGGGGCCGGGCTGCCGGGCGGAGCGGCAGCGGGCTGTGTGGTGGAGGGCGCATCCGCGACGGTGCGCGCCGAGGGCACGGGGACGTCGGGTTGCGTGGTGACGATGGGCAACGCCGTCAGCTCGGCCACCGCCGCCACGCATGCCGCCGCGTCCGCGGCGGTGACGACGGCGGTGCCCAGGCGGTCGGTGGAGGACCTGAGCGGGCGGACCGGGTCGCCGGGCTCCACGCTGACCTCCCACTCCACGATCGTTCCGTGGGCCAGTGACGGTGGTGGGGCGACGGCGGTGACCGTGCCGGGCGGTGCGGTGAAGAAGACGGTCGCGGCCGCGGCGGCCACGGCCTGCCCGCGCGGCATTCCCGCGCCGACCGCCCATCCCAGGGCGGCGACCCGCCAGTCGATGCCCGTGGTGAGCCGCACCAGGTCGGCGATGCCGTCGCCACCGAGGCGGTTGTGCGTCTCGATCACGATGACGCGGTCGCCGTCCACCTTGACCTCGGTGTGGCTCGGCCCGTCCGTCAGCCCGAGGGCGTCCAGCAGCTGTCCGACCGCCTCCTCGACCCGTGCCCGCCCGCGGGCGTCCAGGGCCGGAGCCGGCATCATGTGGCTGACCTCGACGAAGCTGCCCGTCGTCCCCTTCTGGGCGATGCCGACGACGGTGTGCCGGCCGCCGGCGGACAGCGTCTCCACGCTGAACTCCAGCCCGCCGACGAAGGCTTCCAGCAGGGTGCCGGCGGTCCGGCGGTCCGCCGGCAGGTCCGCCGCACGGTCCAGCAGAACCACGGCATTGCTGCCGACGCCGCTGACGGGCTTGGCCACCACGGGGGCGTGCCCGGCGAACAGCCGGGCCACCGCGTCCGGGTCGCCGCCGGAGGCGAAGGCCGGGTTCAGATGGGGCGCCTTCCGTTCGAGGGTCCGCCGCATCTCCAGCTTGTCGCGGGTGTGCCGGACGACTGAGGGGGCGACCCCCCGCACGCCGAGCCGCTCCGCCGCCACGGCCGCCGGCTCCAGACCGAGCTCGGTGAGCGACACGACGGCGGTCGGCGATAACGGCTTGAGCACCTCGTCGACGAACGCGAGGAAGGCCGGGCCGTCGTGGAAGTCGACGGTGTGCACCTGCCGTGTGCCCGGCGACCCATTGCTCCGCTCCAGGGCCGGGGCCCCGGGCAGCTGTACATGAAGGAGATCACCGGGGAGAGCCTCGGCCGCTCGCGCGACCGTCGGATTGGCACCGATGACCACCAGGGTCACGACAAGGTCTTTCTGGATTGCATGCTGCGATACACGTCTGGCCCCCCGCTTTCTTCAGGTCCGGGAACACGTCCGCCGACGGCACCGGGACCACATAACTGAGCCAACGCCAAACGGGAGCCGCAACGCGACGACCGACCGTTCGAGTGGCGAGGCGATGACAAGGTCGCAGCGGTACTCCACCCCTGTCAACAGTCTTGCGCAAAGCTTGACTTGCCGGGAAGTCGGCTCTGACCTGCATCAAGTTCCAGGGCCACAGAATTGACCGAAACTGTGCGAGGCCCGTCCCATATCCGCCCCCGACGTTTTCCAGTCGATTCCACCCTCACCCGGAACCGCCCGGAACCAAGCGGCAGCACCTGGCGCGAAGGCCCGCTGTGCCAGGTCAGCGCGTGGGGTGCGAGGGGCACCCGATGCCTCCTCCGGGGGCTACTTTTGGACAGGGCGCGGCAGTCATCCTTGACGGTAGCCCTCCGTCTCCCCTCTTGGACGGACACGTCCCCAGGAACCGGAGAAGCTACGCAAAAGCACATGACTCCGGTTCGGGAGAAGACGCAGTTTCCGTACGGCGAACGAGGGGCGGCGCCCCCGGCGAGCAGCGCGGCTGCGTGGAGCTTCGCGAGCCGGGGGACTGCGGTGCCGGGCTCAGTGCACGGAGAGCCCGCCGTCGACGAAGATCGCCTGCCCGGTGACGTAGCCGGAGGCCCGGCCGGCCAGGAACACCGCTGCTCCGGCGAAGTCCTCGGCCAGGCCGTTGCGACCGACCATCGTGCGCTCAGCCAGCGCCGCCACCTTCTCCGGGTCGGAGGACAACCGCGCATTGAGCGGCGTCATGACGAAGCCAGGAACCAGCGTGTTGCAGGTGACGCCGTGTGGTGACCACGCCTCAGCCTGGGAGCGGGCCAGCGATTCCAGCGCCCCCTTGGAGACCCCGTAGGCGCCGCTCTGGACGAACGCCCGGTGCGCCTGCTGGGAGGTGACGTGGATGATCCGCCCGAAGCCCCGCTCGGCCATGCCCGGCCCGAACCGCTGGCCCAGCAAGTAGGGCGCCTCCAGATTCACCGCCATGGTGGCGTCCCACACCTCCTCGCCCAGTTCGCCCATCGGCGGCCGCAGATTGATCCCGGCGCTGTTGACGAGGATGTCGGGCTCGCCGAACACCTCAGCTGCCTGCTCCGCCGCCGCGCGCACCCCATCGCGACTGCTCAGGTCGGCGCTCACCCAGGCCGCCCGACAGCCGTCCGCCGTCAACTCGTCGACCGTGGCGGCCAGTTCCGGCTCCTTGCGAGCCACGATCACCACACTGGCTCCCGCTCGCGCGAGAGCCCCGGCGATGGCTCGGCCGATGCCGGAACTGCCGCCCGTCACCACGGCGACCCGGCCGTCCAGCGAGAACAGTTCGGCGAGATAGCTCTGCGAGATCATGCCCGCACTCTAAGGCCGTCCCGTCATCCCTGGCGGGCGCACGACGACGGCTACAGCGCCCTGTTGCCGCCCTTGTTGACGATGCTCGCCTTCCTGCAATTGCTCCAAGTGAGCCTCAGGCCGGTGCTGCCACCGCCCTTGCCTCCCCACTTGATCAGCGGGAGCCGCCTGCCGGAGTAGCCGCTTCCGTACTTGTTGTTCTTGAACACATTGCCGCGACCGCAGGTCTCGCCCTTCTCCAGCCGGCCCCACTCGCTGAACATGGCGTACTGGCCGGACCTGCGGAAGCTGTTCCCGCTCACCGTGTTGTTCCGGCTGCCGTCCCTGATCCGTACGGGATCGCCGGAGACCGACGAGAATTTGTTGCCGCTGATGCTGCTGCCCGAGGTCTGCACCAGGTAGACGCCGTGCATCTTCCCGCCGTTGCGCAGCCCGGAGAAGGTGTTCTTCCGGATCACGATGCCGGAGGAGTGCTTCACATGGACGCCGGCGTAGCCGGTGGAGCCGCTGAGGTTCTTGAACGTGTTGCCGCTGACCGTGACGTTCGAGACGTTCCTCAGCAGGATCGCGTTGGCGTGGCCGGAGAACTTCCTGCCGCTGATGGTGAAGCCGCCGGGACCGCCGTCGATGCACAACTGGTAGCCGCCCCTGGGGCACTTGACCTGCCCCGGGTATCTGGCGGCGGTGGCACCCCAGCTCGGCTCGGCCATACCGCCGAGCAGCAGCGCGGTGCCGAGGGCGGTGGTGAGGGCGGCGGTCGGTACGAGATGGCGGGCACGCGGGCCGTGTGTGGGCATGGACGACTCCTGCCGGTGGTGTGTCGGGTGGATGGTGGGGCGCGGCGGCGGGCCCCCCGTGTGGCCGGCCGCCGCGACAGCAACCGAGCCTGGGCGACCGGATCCATTCCGGCAACGGCTTTCGCTGTCCGGGACAGCCGTTCGGCTGTCCGGGCTGGTCAGCGGCTTGTCCGGAAGTTCAGGACGGGCATCCGGCGCGGCCGGGCGGGGCACCCTGGCGCCCACCCGCGACCGGAAGGCCGCCGAGTACGTCGGCCTTCCGGTTGCCGCGCCCGTTACGGTGCGTGACGATCGAAGGGGGGCAATGCCACGGGGGTGCTATGAGGGGTTAGGCCATGTCACACCTGGAACGGTTTCGCTATCACGTTGCCGACGACCCGGAGGTGCGCGGCGCGCACCTGGGCCCCGAGATGGTGCGCGGAGTGAGCGCGCCCGAGGGCGAAGAGAGCCGGCAGGAGTTCAACTCGGCCGAGTCTGCCGCGCGGTTCTATCTGGCGGAGAAGCTCGCCCAGGAAGAAGCACCGGGGCTGCGCCGTGCGGTCCGGGACGACCGGCCTGAGCGCGTACCCGATCTGGCCCTGCGCGAGGCGCCGCGCCGTCAGGTAGGCATGGGCACCACCCTGGTCCGCTTCGAGCAGACGCAGCAGGAGATCCCCATCTTCGGCACCGAAGCCTTGGTCGAGATAGACGAAGACCAGCGACTGGTTTCGATGGACTGCCGGCTCGGCGAGGTGACCGGTGTCGGGTCCGTGCCCGGGCTGTCAGGGACGGATGCGCTGGAGCGCGTCAAACAGGAGACCGGGAGCCCGGTCGCTGCTGAAGAGCTGCCGCCGGCCAAGCTGGCCTACGTCAACCAGGGCGACGACTGGCACCTGGCCTGGCATCTGCGCGAGGTGCCGGCCCAGCTGCCCGCCATGCGCCGTGAGGAGGGCGACCGCGGCCATGGTCTCGGCCGGTCCCCGCGCGAGGACTTCCCGCTCACCGGTTACCTCGTCGACGCTTATTCCGGCGAGATCCTCCAGTCCTACGGGATGACGCCCACGGTGACGGTGCCCACTCGGCTGGAGGGCGACGACGAGGTCAGCGTCCACCACCGGTTCCACGGCAGCCGGCAGGACGGCTCGTACCTTCTGGACGACCTGCGGCGGCAGATCGCCACCTACGACTTCGATTTCGCCGACCTCGCGCAGGTCGACGAGCTCCCGGCCTCGGCGATACGTTCTCCTCAGGCCGACTTCGGCACCGACCACCGGGCCGGGATCTCGGCCCATGTCAACGCTGAGCGGGTAGCGAAGTTCTACCGTGACCAGCTGTACCGCGACGGCATCGACGACGCCGAAATGGACCTGGCCTCGGCGGTCAACTGCATCTACAGCGAAGACGGGCCGGGGCCTGAGTGGGTCAACGCCGTCTGGTGGCAGGGGCGGATGTGGTACGGCCAGATCTCCGTGGGAACCCGGCTGGTCAGTCTGGCCCGCAATCTCGACATCATCGGGCACGAGCTGACCCACGGAGTCATCGAGACCTCCAGCAACCTCGTCTACCAGGACCAGTCCGGTGCCTTGAACGAGTCGCTGGCCGACACGATGGGCACGATCATCGCCAACTGGTACCAGGCGCCCAACCGCGACGATGTGCGCACCTGGACCTGGGAACTCGGCGTCGGACTGGGCGACAACGGGCTGCCGCTGCGTGATATGAGCGACCCCACCCGTACCGGCGATCCCGACCATATGCACGACTACCTGCACACCACACACGACAACGGCGGCGTCCACACCAACAGCAATATCCACAACAAGGCGATGCACCACCTGCTCACTTCGGTGGACGCCGCGGGCAAGCCGGTCCTCACGGTCGAGGAGTGGGCGCTGCTGATCTATCTCGCGTTTGTGCGCCTGCTGAGTCAGTCGGGTTTCGCGGATATGCGCCGGGCGCTGCGGGACGTCACGAAGACGTATCTCGCCGGCAACGCCGCCGCGCGGACCGGCACGCTGGCGGCCGTCGACAACGCCTATCAGAGTGTGGGCATCACCTAAGAACCGCCCGGCAGGGAACGGCCGCTCTCGGCGGAGCTTGCTGGGTTTTCCGGCGCGGCCGCGTCAGAGCTCAAGGTTGCGGGCGAGGGCGGTCAGCACGGCCCGGGTCTTGGTCTCGCCGAATCGCGGGGATTCGACGTTGCGCTTTCGCAGCGCGCGTTCGAGCAGCCGCTCGGCCTCAGCCGCTTCGGCCGTGCTCATACGGACCGAGACCTCAAGGAAGCGCAGGCCCCTGGTGGTCCACTCCTCGATGGCCACGGGACGGGGCAGCATGTCCCACTCCTGCTTCCACTTGACGGCGTGCACCGGACCGAGCGCCCGCAGATCCGTGAGGTCATTCTTCTTCAGCCCGACGGCGTCTTCCAGGAGGTCGCGGTGCGGCTTGGCGAGGAGGTGGTCCAGCGCCCCGTGCCCGGGGCTGAGCGCCGACTCGATGACCTTTGCCTTGACCTCCCGGTCGGCCTGGAGTGAGGCGGACAGCACGGGCGTGAAGGCGGGCCCGGTCCGGTCCTCCTCGATCGTGAACTCCCAGTCCTCGTCCTCGTTCTTGACGTTCTTCTGCCAGTCGCGTGGCAGCGGGGGGCACGGTCGCAGCTTGACGGTCATGTCTGTTTCGCGCTTGGACCCGTGATCCTCGTTGTCCATACGCAGGCGGATGATGACCCCGCGGTCGAGGAAGGGCAGCGCGATGCCGTCGCCACCCTTCTCGGGACTGTCCCAGAAGTGGATGGTGCGACTGCGGCCCTCACCAGTCTTGAGTTCGAGCGCACGGGCCGCCTGCTGGGCCTCGTCCCCGGAAAAGCTGATCTTGATTTCCGCGGCCGTGGCCGTTGGAGTCTGTGTCATGGAAGCTGTTATTCCACGACGTACCGCACCTGGCGTTCCGCCTCACCGGCCCGGCCGACGGGGGCGCCGGCCATTCCCCTTTCCGGAGCAGGCAGGAGCAGGCCGGAGCAGGCAGGAGCGGCTCACAGCGCCGACTGCGGCCGGGCCCGAATGCGAACCCTGGGCCACGGACAGCGACCGCCTGCACGAATCGGGTGGCTCAGTTGCCGCGGCGCACCCGGGCCGCCTTGCGCGCTTCGGCGAGCTTACGGGCCTCGCCGGCCTTGCGGGACTTGCCGCCGGTGCCGCGGGAGGCGTCCTTGCTGGTGCCCAGGCCGCGGAAGGGGGCGTTGGTGTTCTTGGTCCGGGGCACGGCGGGCCCACCGTCGAGCCGGGTGCCGGAGGGGGCCTTGGCCCCGGTGATCCGGCTGAGCTCCGCCTCACCCGAGCGCACCTTCGTGATCGTCGGCTCGATACCGGCCGCGGCTATCAGCCGGCTCGTCTCGCGACGCTGCCCCGACAGCACCAGCGTGACGACGCTGCCGGACTCACCGGCCCGGGCAGTGCGGCCCGCGCGGTGCAGATAGTCCTTGGGGTCGCTGGGCGGGTCGACATTGACCACGAGATCGAGGTCGTCGACATGCAGACCACGGGCCGCGACATTGGTCGCCACCAGGGCGGTGATCTGGCCGTTCTTGAACTGCGCGAGGGTCCGTGTGCGCTGCGGCTGGGACTTTCCGCTGTGCAGGGCCGCGGCGTGCACTCCGCTGGCCCGCAGATGCCGGGTGAGCTGGTCGACCGCGTGCTTGGTGTCCAGGAACAGCAGTACGCGGCCGTCGCGGGCGGCGATCTCCGTCGTGACGGCGTACCGGTCGGGGCCGTGGACGACCAGCACATGGTGGTCCAGCGTCGTGACCGCACCCGCGGACGGGTCGACCGAGTGCACGACGGGGTCATGTAGGTAGCGGCGGACCAGGTGATCGACGTCGTGGTCCAGAGTGGCCGAGAAGAGCATCCGCTGGCCGTCGCGGTGCACCTGGTCGAGCACCGCGGTGACTTGCGGCAGGAAGCCCATGTCGCACATCTGGTCGGCCTCGTCGAGGACGGTGATCCGCACCCGTTCCAGGCGGCAGGCCTTGCGCTCGATGAGGTCGTGCAGGCGGCCAGGGGTGGCGACGACGACCTCGGCCCCGTCGCGCAGCGCGGCGGCCTGCCGGCCGATCGACATGCCACCGACGACCGTGGCCATCCGCAGCCGGAGCGCGTCGGCATACGGCGCGAGCGCCTCCGTTACCTGTTGGGCCAGCTCCCGGGTAGGCGCCAGGATCAGAGCGAGCGGCTGCTTCGCCTCCGCGCGCCGCCCGGCCGTCCGTGCGAGCAGCGGCAGGCCGAAGGCGAGCGTCTTGCCCGAACCCGTGCGCCCGCGCCCCAGGACGTCGCGTCCCGCGAGGGCGTTGGGCAGTGTGGCCGCCTGGATCGGGAAGGGCTTGTGTACCCCGAGCCCGGTGAGCGTTCGCAGCACCTCGGCCGGCAGTTCCAGGTCGGCGAAGGAGGTGACCGGGGAAACCGCCGGGGTGAGGGGCACCGGCCGGGCGGGGGTGCCGTGCGAGGTGCCGTTGCCGTGCGAGGCGCCGAGGCGGTCAGGGTGGTTCATGAAGAGCCTTCCGCAAGGGGAACGTACCGAGGAAGGCCCGGCAGGAATGACAGGAATGACAGGAATGAGCAGCCGACGAAACAAGGGGAACCGCATGGACGGAATCGCCGACCGTCCCGGCTCGCCCACCGTCCCGGCCGCCCGAAAATTTGAGGCTACACGAAGTGACTGCTCGGCCCGGCACCGCGGCACTGATAGGGCCCCAGCAGACGCCCGGAACCTGACAGGAAGAGCTGCCGTTCCCGGTGTGGTTCGGCGCGCCTGGCGGCGTGAGCCACTGGCCCTTCGCCGGCCGCCAAGTCCGCCTCTCTACTCCACGCCCGAATCAGCGCCCGTGTGACCCGGGCAGGCCGCCTGCTCAGGTGCCCGGGCGAAGGTCGGTGCGGTTACTGGCCGCGGCCGGTGACGTAGTCGCGGGCCCGGTCGACCAGGCCGAGGCCGGGGGCGAGGAGCCGGTTGGCCGGGGGCGTACTCGGTGCGGCCGGGTGCGGGCGGGTGGGGGCGGTCTTCTTCGCCTCGCGCACCTTTTCTCCCAGACTTTCGAGGATGTAGGAGTGCACATGGTTGCGTAGCTGGGGGAAGAGGTGGTTCTCCTCGTCATCGACGTGCGAGGTGACCTCTGTCTTGAGCTTGACCACGAGGCGGTCGAAGTCGGTGTCGTCCGGCGCGCGCTCTTCGAGGTCCTTGAGGAGTTGTTCGACGCGCGCGTGGTCGGCGATCTCCTTGTCCGCCAGTGCGTCGCCCTCCTCCAGGTGCTCGCGCACGGCCGGGTAGAGGTGCATCTCCTCGGCGACCGAATGCCGCACCAGCTCGATGGTGATCGCATCGACCAGCCGCTTGCGGTCCGGAGTGCCGGGCAAGGCGTCCTCGAACTGCCCGAACAGCTCGTCGACCTCTCGGTGGTCGGTGGTCAATTCCTGGATGACATCTCCGCCGTGACCCACGAACTTCGCCTCCGCTCGCTGCGCACCTCGGCCCGTACCGGGTGTGTGAGTGCACGGGTTCCCGAGGCAGGCCGCAGATAACGCGATACGGGCGAATTACGCCGGACGCTCGGCCGAGGGGCCGAGCCGTCAGCCTGGAATCACGCGGATACAGCACAGAGCGCGAGAGCCCTGCGACCTGCCGGTCGCCAAGACCCGGTGGGCGTGCGTGGGCGTCGGGGCCCCGGAGGACGATCTTGAAGGCCACTTCCGGGGCGCGGACGCAGTGGTCAACCTGGCCTGGGTCTGGCGTGGCACCCACGCGCCCGGCCCAGCAGCCGGGATGATCACCGGCGGGTGCGGTGCGTGCTGTGCCCATCGTCCCGGCCACCCTCACCGGCCGGCGCCCCTGTGCCCGCCTCCCGTTCCAAGGGCGTCCGGCGGGCACAGGGGCGACGACAGCTGTTGGGCTCCCAGCAGCGCAGCATGACCGTCGAGCCCGACGCGGACTGAAGCCGTCGACACAAGGTCCACACCACGCCACACCCCAGGGCCAGCCGGCGCCTGAAATATCAGCGCCCTGCGCGGCCCGGTGTCCCGCGGCCCTAGGAGGCAGCGCGTGGAAGGTGTGGACACGACAGGCCGGCACGGTCGTTGGGCAGACGCATGCGATGTGCCAGGTCACGCGTCATGCGTTGGGTGAGACAGCTGCGCCAGGTGACATCGGGGTAGCAGGCACGCAGGTGTGCAACGGCGCGTGTGCCCAGGCCGCTGTCCTGCAAAGGCGTAGCGACCTGGACCTGGGTGATCACGCCGTTCGCGCAGAGTTCGCACACTTCGTAGGTGACCTCGCCGACGACGCGGCGGATGTACACCAGCAGCAGGCTTTGGGCCCACTCACTCGTCGGAGCCGGGGAGTGGAAGATCTCCACATCACGGTAGGCGAACACCCGCCGGTGGAGCTTGCCACGCCGGCGGCCCGGGCGGGTGTGCCGTGGCCGGCGGCGGTGGAGGTTCTGTCGTAGGGCTCCCGGCACAAAGTTACGTGTGGCAACCATGCACGCCGTCTACCCCCGGCGAAACTGGACAATCACCCCCTTCGGCCAGGGGCACGTCCTCAGCCGCACCCAGGCGCTCCAGTCGCCGCCTGGCGGCGGGCTCACAGCGGGCGCCCTGGCCACCGGACGCCCGAAGAAAATCCAATGAGTGCCGGGTTAAGTCCAAAAGGCTGGGCACGCGGAACAGCGAGGAACCGTTCTCGGACGAGAGCACTGTTCTTCTCATCGCACGTCGTCACAAAGGAGCCGATCCTATGAGCGACATCTGGGGCTATCAGTCGGCCACCGGTTACACCGCGGGTGCGAGCCTTATCGGGTACAAGGTCGAGGCCACCGACGGAAGCATCGGCAAGGTGGACAAACACTCGGACGAAGTTGGCGCTTCGTATCTGGTGGTGGATACCGGAGTGTGGATCTTCGGTAAGCACGTTCTGCTGCCTGCCGGTACGGTGAGCCGCATCGATGACGCGGGAAAGACGATCTATGTCGAGCGCACCAAGGCAGAGATCAAGGATGCGCCGGAGTTCGACAAGGACAAGCACCTCGGCGATGCCGGCTATCACGAGCAGGTAGGCATGTACTACGGGGGCTGGCACCGCGCCTGATCAAGTCGCGCGGTGGGCAGGGAGCTTCGCCAATAGTCTTCCTGTTTTCACGCAAGCCGTCAGTTCTGTCTGACGGCTTGCGCGCATGAAGCGCATGTTATTCCGGCGCAGATTGAGGGCCACTTTTCTCTACGGCACGGCCGGGAAATGACCGCACCCGCGACCGCAATCACAGTGGCCGCGCCGCGCAGCCGCTGACGACCAGTGACGAATGCATGCTCAGCACCGCAGAGAAGGGAACGACACCTCATGCAGATTGCTTTCCTGGTAGCGCCCGAGGGTGTGGAGCAGGCCGAACTGACCGACCCCTGGCAGGCGGTTATCGACTCCGGGGACATTCCCCATCTGATCTCCACGCGCGCTGGCCGGATCCAGGCCTTCCACCATCTGGACAAGGCCGACACTTTCCCGGTGGACCACACCGTGGACACGGTCGACGTGGCGGAATACGGCGGCCTCGTCCTCCCCGGCGGAGTCGCCAACCCCGATGCGCTGCGGATGGACAAGGGCGCGGTCGCGTTCGTCAGGCGCTTCTTCGACCGGGGCAGGCCGGTGGCTGCCATCTGCCACGCACCGTGGACGCTGATCGAGGCTGACGTCGTCCGCGGGCGCACACTCACCTCGTGGCCGAGTCTTCAGACCGATGTCCGCAACGCCGGAGGCACGTGGGTGGATGAGCAGGTCCAGGTCTGTAGCGCGGGCGACAACACGCTGATCACCAGCCGGAAGCCGGCCGATCTGAAGGCTTTCTGCGCCTCGTTCGTCTCCGAGTTCGCCCGGGCCGGAAGGACGGCCTGAGATAACGGACAAGAAGCAGGAACAGCGGCGCGCGCACTTCGCGGACGACCCGGCCGCCGGTCCGCTCACCACCGATCAGGGCGTACCGGTCGACCACACTGACGACTCCCTCCAAGCCGGGGAACGTGGCCCGACGCTGATGGAGGACTTCCACTTCCGGGAGAAGATCACCAGGTTCGACCACGAGCGGATCCCGGAACGCGTGGTGCACGCGCGGGGAGCAGGCGCCTATGGATACTTCGAACCCTACGAATCCTGCGCCGAGTTCACCCGCGCTGCCTTTCTCCAGACCCCGTCCGTGAAGACGCCGGTGTTCGTACGGTTCTCCACGGTTCAGGGCCCGCGCGGTTCCGCGGACACCGTGCGGGACGTCCGTGGGTTTGCCGCGAAGTTCTACACCCCGGAAGGCAATTACGACCTGGTCGGCAACAACTTCCCGGTCTTCTTCATCCAGGACGGCATCAAGTTCCCCGACTTCGTACACGCGGTGAAGATGGAGCCGCACAACGAAATTCCCACCGGGGCGTCCGCGCATGACACCCTCTGGGACTTCGTCTCGCTACAGCCGGAAACGTTGCACACCATCATGTGGTTGATGTCGGACCGGGCCATCCCGCGCAGCTACCGGATGACGCAGGGATTCGGTATGCACACCTTCCGCTTCGTCAACGCGGACGGCAAGGGCACCTTTGAGAAGTTCCACTGGAAGCCGAAGCTCGGGGTGCACTCCCTCGTATGGGACGAGGCCCAGGAAACGATGGGCCGCGATCCGGACTACAACCGTCGCGACCTCTGGGAGTGCATTGAGGCAGGTGAATATCCGGAGTACGAGCTCGGCGTACAGCTCGTACCCGAGGAGGACGAGCACTCCTCCCGGTCAACCGGCCGGTCGCCCCGGTGCGCAACAATCAGCGCGACGGCTACCACCAGACCCAAATCCACCAGGGCGCCGGCTACTTCCCCAATTCCCTCGGTGGCGGCTGTCCGGCACTCGCCGACCCCCATGATCCCGCCTTCCGGCATCTGACGGAGCGGGTCGACGGCCACAAGATCCGTAAGCGGAGCCCCAGTTTCATTGACCACTACTCCCAGGCGGCGCTGTTCTGGCACAGCATGACCGACTGGGAGCAGCAGCACATCGTGGACGCCTTCCGCTTCGAACTGGGCAAGGTCAACACAATCGAGGTCCGCGAACGGACCGTTGGTCAGCTGGCCCAGATTGACTACAACCTGGCCACCCAGGTCGCAGAAGGCATCGGCGTCCCCACGCCGAACGTCTCCGCGGATCTGCCGCGGCCCGCCCCGTCGCCCGCCCTGAGCATGGAGAACAACAAGGGCGAGGCGCGCTGCTCCGAGCCCTCGCCTGCCGTATCAACTCGCCCAATTTCCAAGGCTGTTCCGCACCGTGATGTGGCTGCGAGCCACCGCCGGGACCGGGAGCCTACGACGCCGAGAACAGCCGTCGGCCGAGAGCGTCGTGATGCGAGTGAAGGGGCAAGCACGAACACGGTTAGTGCGGGCCACTGCTCCCGCGACCGCGTCAAGTGGTTCCGCCGGGCCCGCGATCCTCGGCCGTGGTCGAAGCTCGTCTGCGAGCTCGGTAGGCCGCAGCCTTGACGCGGTTGCCGCACTCGTCCATCCCGCACCAGGTGCGCCGGGCGCCGCGCGAGCGGTCGAGATAGATGCGGGTGCAGTCAGTGCGACCGCACTCCTTGAGGCAGGCGTGGGGATCGGCGAGCACAGCGATGCCGCTTCTGACTGTGTGAGTGAGTACCGCGAGAAGGTCTCCCGCGATATGCAGCCCCGCGTCGCTGAGTTTGATGGAGAGGACTGCCCCGGCAGCCGTGTCGTTGACGATCTTGAGGCTGTCGGGATCGAAGGGCCGATCGAGCACGCGATCCAGAGCTAGTCGATAGATCGCTTCTCGCAACGACAGCGCGGACTCGAAGGCGGAGAAGTCGGCCGTGACGCGGTCCGGGAGCTCGTCGCATTCGGCCACCCACCGCTCTAGATCTGCGGGCGCGGCCAAGAGATCGACGGGCTCGTCTCGGCGAGACACCACGGTGCCGGCCAGATCGAGGGCTGGGTTGCCGCTCACGAACGCAAAATTCACGTCACCATCTTGACTGGTGACGAGGCTGACGACAAGATCGTCACCTGTTGAGCTGGTGACGCGAGCGCGCAGGAGAACGCATGGCCGAGATCTGCGACATCAAGGTCGTCGTCTTCGACGTCCTCGGAACACTGGTCGACGAACGCAGCGGGCTTCGAGCGGAAATTCGCGAGGCGGTGTCCGCGTCCCCGTATGCGTCTGCCGATGAGCTGTGCACCTTGTGGCAGCAGCATGTCGAGGTCGAGCAGCAACGCATCACCGAAGGGCACCGCACGTACGTCAACACTGAGATCATCGACAGCGAGGCTGCTCAACGGGTGGCCGACCATGCCGGGCTCACCGATCCGGCGACCATCGCCCGGCTGGCCACGGCGGGGCAGCGCTTGCCTCCCTGGGGCGACTCCGTCGCCGGTCTCGCGCGGCTCGCGCAGCGATTCCCCGTGCTGGGGCTCTCCAACGCCAGCCGCACCGCTCTGCTGCGGCTCAACGCACATGCCGGCCTGCGCTGGCACCAAGCCTTGTCCGCCGAAGCCGTCCTCGCCTACAAGCCGGCGCCTGAGGTCTACCAACTCGCCATCGACACCGCCGGATGCCCACCAGAACGCGTGCTCATGGTGGCCGCCCATGCCTGGGACCTGCGCGGAGCCCAGACGAAGGGCATGCGGACCGCCTACGTCCAGCGACCGGTCGGGGATCCGCCGACGAACTCCGATGTCTTCGACGGGCGGTTCAACGGACTGGACGAACTGGTCACTGCGCTGACAGCGAGGTAGCCGGTCGGCGGCTTGCGGTTCACGGACCGCGGCCCGCGGCCCACGCCCACGGCCCGCGGTCCACGTGTCCGGCACCGCAGCGATACTCCTTGATCAGCCGTCGGCCTGCCACGGGGCTGGGCCGATGCCTGCTTCCCAGGCGAAGAGCATGTCGTGGTCGAGGCACCGGATGCCGCTCTGCTCCGCGTATGCGACCGCGGGTTCGGTGAAGGTGCTGGTGGTGATGACCGCCGCTATGTCGGCGTCATGGACGGTGAAGCAGGTCCCGCCGAAGCGTTGGAGGTCCTGGGACCCGACCCGGTTGGCTTCGCGGTATTGCTTGCACTGGATGACGAGACGGCGCCCCTCGGGCGTCACAGCGAGAACATCGGCCCCCAGGTCATTGGCCCCGCCGACGACACGGACGTCCAGGCAGCCATCACGTTCACACAGGAGCGCCACCAATTGCTCGAATTCATCCGGGGTCACGTCGGCATCATCGGCCAGGTAGACGTCTTCGTCTGCTAGCTCTTCGCTCTGGACGCTGAGTTCGGGGGCGGCCGGAGACGCTGGGGCACAGGTGATCTCGGCTCCCCGCCGTATGGATCGGTTGCGATATCGGCGCCGGATGATGCCCAGGGCCGTGGCGGCGAGCACCAGGATGAGAAGTGCGACTGCCCCAGGGCGGACTGTCGCGCCCTGCAAGAGCGCCTTGAGGACGAGTCCTACGCCGAGAACACCGCTGGCAACGAGACCGAATGCAATGGTCAACTGCCGCATGCGGAAACGGGGTCGGCGAGTTGTGGCATGCTCCCGGGGCATCGGTGACACCATGGCGATTGTCTCCCAGCCTTGAGTCGATGATCGTTTAGACCTCCTGCCCCACGGCTTCCGGTTCATTGACTGAAGATCATTCCCGCCAAGCACCCCTTCTCCAGGTGGGCATCGAGCTCGCTACAAGCCGCCCGTCCGCCTCTGCTCAACGACGTAGCGGAGCCGTCGCGCCTCTATGCCCCCTGGGTGGGCCACCAGTACGGTCACATCAGGTGAGTCCGCCGTCGGCGCGAATGTTCTGGCCGGTGACCCAACGGTTGTCGGCGCGGACGAGCAGGGCGACGAGGTCGGCTACGTCACTGGGCCGGCCGATCCGGCCGAGCGCGGTCATGGCGGCGGCTCCCTCCAGCGCGCCTGGTTGGGCGCTGTCCCGGAGGAGGTCCGTGTCGGTCGGGCCGAGGGAGAGTGTGTTGGCCGTGATGCCCCGGCAACCGAGTTCGCGGGATGCGACGCGGGTGATCTGTTCGACGGCAGCCTTGCTGGCAGCGTAGATGGCCTCGCCCGGGCTGGGCCAATGCGTGCCGACCGTGGAGATGGTGATGATCCGTCCACCGTCGCGCATGCGGGCTGCGGCCTGTTGCACAGCCAGGAACGTGCCCCTTGCATTCACGGCCATGACGCGCTCCCAGTCGTCGACAGTGGCCTCCGCGATGGGTGCACTGGTGAACACCCCGGCGTTGACCACCAGAATGTCCAGCCCGCCGGCCCCGGCCTCGCGGAAGGCTCCGTCCGCCGCGGCAAACGCCTCGGCGACCTCGTCGGGCGCGGCAAGATCGAGACGTACTGCGTACGCCCTGCCGTTCAGCTCAGCGATTTCGGCGACCAGACTTTCGGCAGCCTCGGGCTGGGTGCGGTAGGTGAACACCACAGTGGCGCCGTCCGCAGCCAGCCGGCGGGCGATGGCGCGGCCGGTACCGCGCGATCCGCCGGTGACCAGAGCACCGCATCCTGCCAGAGGCCGAGAGGAAGCATCAGAGGAGACCGTCGAAGAAGTCATGACGGCACGATGACACCGATTGCGGCACAGATCCTTCCTCAATCGCGGAAAGGGTGACAGGTGTCGAAATCGCACTCAGGAGAGCAGCTCAGATCCGCTCCAACGCAGAGGGGGTTTGGAGGTGCCGTGGATCCGCTGTGGGTCCGCGGGCACGCTCCGGGATACTGATCACCATGCGCATTGGCTTCGATCCCGCTGCCATGTCCCGCAACGAGTTCCACCGGCTGCTGACCGCCACCGTGGTGCCGCGGCCCATCGCCTGGGTGTCCACCACCTCGGCGGACGGAACGCACAATCTCGCGCCTGCGAAGTTCTTAGGAAAGCAGTATCGGGGGTTGGGTGGTTAACGCAGGTCGGCTTGCCTCGGCAATGCTCGACGACTGGTTCCTCGAAGTGGCCACCGTGGGCCGGGACAGGGGGCGTCGTTGTCCGACAGGTGGGGACGGTTTATCGGCGCCGGGCGCCCTCGTGCACAATGACAGCCTGCAGTTGTTGGCGTGAGAGCGGGACTGGGTTCGCGTCCGGCGCAGTCGTTGAAGCCTGGCTCCGCGTTCCACCACGAGCACCGTGCTACGTGGTGATCGAGGCGAACAACGAGGGGGAGGCGCTGACCGTCAAGCCGATCAGCATCCCCGCGGACTTCCAGGAAATCCCGCTGGGTGTCTATCAGCACCTGTGCGAGGACAACTGCGAGCCGTGCTTCGACGGAGGCGCCAGCTACCCGTCGTCACAATTCTGGGCCCTTGCCAAGCGCGATCACACGTGGCGGAGCTTATGTCAGTCGGCGCTGAGCTACATCCGAAGTGGCCTGCGGCCGCAGGCTGACGGCTGGGAGGCGGATGTGGCTGGCGGGCGGCTTATCGCCCGCCGGGCCGCGCTTTAGACTGCGACCGCTCCGAAATCTGGCGATCTTCTGGAGGCTGTGCAGGATGAGGCGAACTCTCATGACCGCATTGGCTGCGGCGGCGCTGGTCGTGTCCTGGGGCAGTATTGCCTCTGCTTCCGACGCCCCGCCGCGAAACACGCACGGTCCTTGCCAGTACACCCAGACCCCGGACGAGCCGGCGGCGCGGCGGGTTCCCCTGCCGCCCGATCCGCGGCACACCCCCAGTCACGGCACGGTCGGTATCGCTGTCCGGACCAGCCAGGGCCCGCTCCCGCTGCGTCTGGACCGGGCGAAGGCGCCGTGCACGGTCCAGAGCTTCGTACACCTGGCGCGGCACCGGTTCTACGACCGTACGGTGTGCCATCGGCTGACGGCGTATCCGACGCTGAAGGTCCTGCAGTGTGGCGACCCGACCAGTACTGGCGAGGGCGGGCCGGGGTACAAGTACAAGGACGAGCTGCCGGTGGACCTGCCGCCGGCACCGAGCGATCCGACCGGCGTCCGTCGCCTTTACGGGCGCGGCTTGCTGGCGATGGCCAACGCCGGTCCGGACACGAACGGTTCGCAATTCTTCGTCGTCTACGGCGACTCCGCGCTGCGACCGAACTACACGGTGTTCGGCACGGTCGGTGCCGCCGACCTGAAGACTCTCGACAAGATCGCCGCTGGCGGTATCGAACCAACTGCGCAGGACCCGGCGCCTGTCGACGGCACACCCGTGCTGCGGACCGAGCTGCTCAGCGTCCGGCCGTCTTGCCTGCCCTGACGAATTGTGGCGCGTTCAGCGCGGTTCAGCTACGCGATAAAGGGGCTGAGGAACCCGGGCGTCACGCCCGGTGCACAGACGTCAGTCGTGATCATTGCTTCGTCGATGCAGTGGCTGGTAGGGGGTGCCGACGCGGATCAGCTCTCGGAAGAGGCGGGTGGCGTTCTCCTGAGCGAGGGACTTGCGGGCTGCGGTGAGGGCTCCGGCGCTGGTGGTGCACTCGTCGGCGAGGGCGCGGGCGGGGTAGGAGGCGGCGCGTGAGTGGGAGACGCCGATCTGGCCTTCCGCTTGGAGGTCTTCTTCGAGGCGTTGGACCATGGCGTTGATGGCGGCGAGGTAGGGCAGCAGGTAGAAGATCCGCGGGGTCCCTTGGCCGGCCTCGGTCATCTCGGCGAGGTTGCGCAATGCTGGTCATGGGGGCGAGCTTCACACCCCCGCAGGGCAGCGGCCTGTGGTTCACGCGGTGCGTCGGGCCAACCTTGCTGTCGGTCCGGGGCTCTCCGTGCAAGGGCCTACTGGGACCACACCACGGTGAGCGATACCCCGCCATGATGACGGGCGTCTGGTGCGCTCTCTCAGACGCTCAACTGACCTGCGAATACCGATTTTGCATCGCGGGGATGATACTCCGCCGGGCGGTGGCCGAAGGTGGCCCCCGTGAGGTCAAGGCCGCTGAGCGGCATGTTTGCATGTGCTGGTGATCGTTAACGCACAGGAAATATCCGAGCCGCGGACGTACGTGGACCGCATTCTGGAGCACTGGAACAAGGACGAGGACGCCGAAGCGCTCGTCCAGGGGACGCAGCGGCTGACCAGAGGGGAAGCCCGGCGACAGCTGTTCAGGCTGGGGCATGCGCTGCGGGGGCAGGGGCTCGCGCCCGGCGACGGGGTGGGGCTTTTTCTGGCCAACCGTGTCGACTCGGTCCTCGTTCAGCTCGCTGTCCATCTCATCGGCTGCCGCGTCGTCTTCTTGCCGCCCGAGCCGGGGCCCGGCGAGCTCGCCGCGCTCGTCGAGCAGTCCCGGGCGCGCGCCGTGGTCACCGACCCGCTCTTCGCGGAACGGGCCGCCGATGCGGCCGGCCGCAGCGTCCACGCCCCGGCACTACTCAGCCTCGGCCCATGTGAGCAGCGGTGCGCGGACCTGCTGGCCCTGGCGGCCGAGTGCCCGGACGTGCGCCCCGACGGTGTGCCCGCCCCGGGAGCGGACGAGGCCGTCACCGTCCTCTACACCGGCGGAACCCTGGGCCGCCCCAAGCTTGCCGCGCACACCCACCGGCTCTACGACACGCTGGTCGACCTGGTGACGGACGCCGCGGAGGACTCCGGCCCCGCGTTCTTCCCGACCATGGACCCGAGCACGGACAGGGTGCTCGCCGCCACGCTGCTCACGCACGGCAGCGGCCATCTCACCTCGATCCAGGCCCTGGTGACGGGGTCCGCCCTGGTCGTGCTGCCCGAGTTCGAAGCGGGCGCGGCGCTGACGGTGCTGCGCGAGGAGCGGATCACCGCCACCATGTTCGTGCCGCCCATGATGTACGCGGTGCTCGACCATCCGGAGTGCAAGCCGGGCGTCCTGCCCGCGCTGCGGCGGATCGTCGTGGGCGGCGCGGCCACGTCGCCCAGCCGGCTGCAGCAGGCGGTCGAGGTCTTCGGGCCGGTGCTCGGCCAGGGCTACGGGCAGTCGGAGGCGCTCGGCATCGCCGCGTTCGGCGCGGAGGAGCTCGCTTCGGAGTGTGCCCTGCGCCCCGAGCTCTGGCGCAGCTGCGGTCGCGCGATATCCGACACCGAGATCGAGATCCGTGCCGAGGACAGCACTGCGGCGTTGCCCGTCCGGCAGGTCGGCGAGGTGTGTGTCCGGGGCAACGCGGTGATGCTCGGCTACTACGAGGACCCGGAGCGCACCGCGGCGGCACTGCAGGACGGCTGGCTGCGCACCGGCGACCTGGGCTACCTCGACGCCGAGGGTTACCTCTATCTCGTCGACCGGGCCAAGGACATCATCGTCACCGGCAGCACCAGCGACAACGTCTACTCCAGAGTCCTGGAGGACTTCCTGCTCACGCTGCCCGGTGTGCGCAACGCGGCGGCGCTGGGTGTGCCGGACGAGGAGTACGGGGAGGCCGTACAGATCTTCCTTGCCACGGCCGAGGGTGTGGAGATCGACCCGGAGGCGGTCGGCGCGGCGGTGACCGCCGAGCTGGGAGAGCTGTACACGCCCCGGAAGACGGTGCTGCTTGACCAGCTGCCGACGACCAAGGTCGGCAAGGTGGACAAGAAGGCGCTGCGCGCCGCGTGGACGAGCGGCGCCTTGGCCACGCCATAGGCTCTGTTGTTATGGAGGCACCCGGCCGGTTCGGGGTCAAGTGCGCTGTGAACACAGGGTTGTTGTGGCGCGCCTCGACCGGTTGTGCCTCTCCTGTGAAAGAGCGGAAGTGCGGCGCAGCTGTCCTCTGGGTGCCCTGTCGGGAGGTCGCAGAGGCTGTGTTCGTGCTGGAGCCTCCCGGTCTCGATCCTTTCACCGAGGGACACGTCGCCTGGGCTGGTCAACACTTGGACCGGCCCAGATGGTCCAGGTAGCGAGGGAGCAGCCCGGCTTCTCTTTCCGCCGAACTCAGGGGTTTGGTGGTGCCGTGGATCCGCTGGGGGTCCGCGGCCGCCCTCCTGGATACTGATCCTCATGCGCATTGACTTCGATCCCGCTGCCATGTCCCGCAACGAGTTCTATCGGCTGCTCACCGCCACCGTGGTGCCGCGGCCCATCGCCTGGGTGTCCACCACCTCGGCGGACGGAACGCACAATCTCGCGCCGCACTCCTTCTTCACGATCGCCAGCGTCGCGCCGCCCGTGGTGCAGTTCAGCTCCGTCGGGCGCAAGGACACCCTGCGGAACGTCGAGGCGACCGGACAGTTCGTGGTGAACCTCGCGCCGGAGGGGCTCTTCGAGCAGATCAATGACACGGGTACGGATTTCCCGCACGGGGTGAGTGAGTTCGAGGCGGCCGGGGTCGAATCCGAGCCGAGTCTGCGGGTCAAGCCGTTGCGGGTGGCGGGTTCGCCGGTGGCTTTGGAGTGCGAGGTGCACACCACGCTGGGAATTGGGGACGCGACCGTGGTGTTCGGGCGCGTGGTGCATGCGGTCGTGTCGCAGGAGGCGCTGGTCGACGGGCACCCGGAAATCTCCAGGATGAAGCCCTTGTCACGGCTCGGGAAGGACGAATGGGGGACGGTCGGCGATGTCCGGGAAATCTCCCGTATCCGTCACACGGACTGGCGGGGGCCGGCGGGCGATCGGTAGGGGAGTGGGCGACGGGGCGGGAGCGGTTTACGGGGGCCGGGGGAAGGGATCAACCCCCGGGTTTCGTGAGCGTTCCACGTCGATTTATCCGTAGGCCACTTATGGCCTGTGGCGGGGTTCGAGACGTTCGCATGATGGTTGTTGTTGCGCCGGTGGTGCCGGCTCCGGTGCCGGCACCCATGCCGGTTTGCGGGCCGGCGTCGGCCTCTGCGGCGGATGACTGGAGTTGCTGTGACTGCTCTCGTTCCTGGGTGGAAAGCTTTAGCCGTTCCCCTTGATGTCTCTGGTCCCGCTGCTTCCGCCCTTTCCTCTGACTCCACTGATACCGCTGCTTCCCCGGCGTCCCTGACTTCCGCTGATTTCTCTCGTTCCCAGGGGGCCGGTTCCCCAGGGACCAGTTCCCCAGGGACCGGTTCCCCGGGATCGGGTTCCGGTGGCGCGATGGCGTCGGTCAGCCGGCGGTTTTCCCTTCGGGCGGTGGCCGCGGCGGCGGTCGCCGGTCCGGTGGCGGCGGCGTACGGGCCGGGGACCGCATACGCCGCCGACGGCCGGCGGGGGCTGCGGGTGATGACCTTCAACCTGCGGTACGCCTCGGATGCCCGGCCGCACTCCTGGGTCGAGCGCCGGCCCGTGATGCGGACCTTGACGCGGGACGAGGCCCCGCATCTGCTCGGGACGCAGGAAGGGCTGTACGGGCAGCTGCGCGATATCGCCGAGGATCTCGGACCGCATTACGACTGGGTGGGGACCGGGCGGGGCGGCGGGAGCAAGGATGAGTTCGCGGCCGTTTTCTATGATGCCCGGCGGCTCACGCCGGTCGAGTACGACCATTTCTGGCTGTCCGATACGCCGTATGTGATTGGGTCGGCGACCTGGGGAAACACCGTAATCCGGATGGTGACCTGGGTCCGGTTCCGGGATCTGCGAGCCGGCGGCGAGTTCTTTCTCCTCAATACGCATCTCGATCATGCGAATCAGTACTCGCGTGAGCGTTCCGCCGGTCTGATCAATGAACGGCTGGGTGGGCTGGACCCTTCGCTGCCCCGGATCGTCACGGGCGACTTCAATGTCGCCGCGCACAAGAATTCCGTGTACGAGGCGCTGCTCGACGGCGGCTCGCTCGTCGACAGCTGGGACACGGCCGACGAGCGCAGCCGGCAGTACGCCACCTTTCATGGCTACCGGCCACTGGTACCGGATGGGGACCGCGTCGATTGGATCCTCACGTCACCGGGGGTGCGTACGCGCCGCGCCACGATCAATACGTACTCCGCACACGGGCAGTTTCCGAGCGATCACCTACCGGTGCAGGCGCTGCTCGATTGGTGAGCGCGAGCAGTGGTGAGGGCGAGCAGCGGTGAGGGTGCGGAGTCGCGGTCGCTGCTCAGGAGTGGGTGTGCGGGCGGGCGACGGAGCCGCGGATCTGGAGGCCGTCGAGAAGTTCCTGGGTCGCGGCGGCCACGGTGTCCACGGCCTGGTCGAACACCTCGCGGTTGTGTGCGGCCGGGGCGCGGAATCCGGAGACCTTGCGGACGTACTGCAAGGCCGCGGCCCGGATGTCCTCGTCGGTGACCTCGGGGGTGGTGGGCGGACGGAGGGTCTTGATGCTGCGGCACATGAGTCCAGTGTGCCTCGCGGGCCGGCGTCAGCCGTCGAGTCCGGTCACCCGCATCGTGATGTTGAGGCGGCCGCCGGCCAGACCGGACGCCGGGTCGCCGGTGCCCGGCCGGACCTTGGGAACGCCGTGGTAGGCGAAGCGGGACGGTCCGCCGAAGACGAAGAGGTCACCGGAGGCCAGCTCGACATCGGTGTACGGCTTGGTCCGCGTCTCGGTGTTGCCGAACCGGAAGACACAGGTGTCGCCGATGCTGAGCGAGACGACCGGCGCGCCGGAGCGCTCCTCCTTGTCCTGATGCATGCCGAGTTTCGCCTGATCGTCGTAGAAGTTGATCAGTGCGGTGTCCGGTGTGTAGCCGTCGCCCGCAGTGGAGTCCTGGTACGCCTCGACCAGCGCGCGGCGGCCCAAATCGACCATCCAAGGGGGGAATTCGGCCACCCGGGCCCCGTTTACATCGTCGGCGGTGCGGGTGTAGGCGTACGGCTGCCAGTGCCAGCCGATGCACACCGTCTGGACGGACATCACGCCGCCGCGCGGAAGCTTGGTGTGCCGGATCGGGGCCGGGCCGCGCGCCCAGCCACGGCATGCGGTGACCAGCTCGCGCTGCTGGGCCATAGTCAGCCAGCCGGGGACATGGACGGCGCCGGGGGCGATTTCTCGCCGGCTGTCGCTAAGGGCAGGGCTCTTGCCGGGCAGGTCGGAGTGGCGGCCTCCGGATTCGCCGGAACCGACCGCTCCGCCAGGGCGGCCGTCCGATCCTCCATGTCCTCCGGAGATACCCGGTCGACCAGGTCCTGCGGCGCCCGCGGGCTCCTCGAACTGCTCGAACTGCTCGAAGCCGGGAAGTGGCGTGCTCATCTGCTCCTGCCTCATCGCTACCTGCTTACAGCGTGCCACGGGGATGAACCGGCGGCTTACGGGCCGGTAGCTGCTGGATGACCCAACCACGGTCGATGGCCCAGGTGCCGCCGTCCGCCGTGGCACCGCGCATGCCGTCCAGCGTCGCCGGGCCGGCCAGGGCGGGGACGCGGGAGTCGCCGAGTGCCGCAAAGCCGAAGGTGCGGGCGGGGGCCCAGTCGGTGCTGTGCCGCAGCCGGCGGCTCATCTGGGCCCAGCCGACGGGCGCGGCGGCCACCACCCAGGCGTCCGGTTCTTCCGCGCTGAAGCGGCGGGCCGCACGTAGCCAGGACGCGGCGGATTCCGGCCAGTCGACCATGGCGAGGACCGGTTCCCGGCCGGTTGCGCACCATGCCTCGGCGAAAGCCGCCGCGGACGAGCGCGATGCCGTGTCCCTGCTGTGCCCGATGACCACGGTGGCGATGCGCATGCGTGGCGCGGTCAACAGCGCGAGCAGCGCGGCGAGTTCTGCCTCGGTGTGCGGGGCGGGGGAGGGGAGCCTGCCATAGGCGGCCATCTCGGCGGGGGGAATGAGTGGTGAGGTCATGAGGTCATCGCGAGGGGTCCCGGGCTCGCCGGCCCTCAGATGAGGGTGGGCTGGAGAGCGCCCTCATGGGTGAGCAGCGCAATTTTGGCTTCGACGCCCGCCGCGTAGCCGCGCATCGTGCCGTCCGCGCCGATCACGCGGTGGCACGGACGCACGATCAGCAGAGGGTTGGCGCCGATCGCGGCGCCCAGGGCGCGTACCTCGCTCCGCGGCACTCCTAGAGCGTCGGCGAGGCGCCCGTAGGACGTCGTGGTGCCGTACGGGATCGCCTCCAGAGCCTGCCAGACGCGCTCCTGGAAGTCCGTACCGGTAGTGCGGAACTCCAGCTCGAAGCGGGTGAGCTCACCGGCGAAATATGCCCGGAGCCGGCGGTCGACCTCAGCGAAGGGGGCGGGATCGCACTGCCAGTGCGGCTGTACGGTGACGCCCCGCTGCTGCGGCAGGGAGAGGGCGGTCAGGGCGGTGCCGCCGGGTGCGGTGGCCGACTCCTCTCCGACGAGCAACAGCTCACCGAGGGGGCTGTCGAAGGTGGTGTAGCTGGTGGTGACCGTGGTCGTCTCGGGGGAGATCATGACGCGTCCTCGTTCGTGTCCGCTGCTTTCACTCTCCGAGTCTGCGGGGTCGGGGGCGCGTCGGCTGGCGAAAATCGGACGTCACGGTTGCTGGCTTGCTTGCTGTGGCGGGCTGGCTTGCCGGGTCGCTTGGTGCGTGGGTGGCGACCGGTGATCTGTGGTGCGGCGGCTGCTGGTCACAGGTGACGAGCGGGTACGCGTCCGCCGTGATGGACCGGCCGTCACTACCACTACCGGCTAGGTCGTGTCCGCAAAGTCAGGGAAGCCAGAGTTGTAGGCAGGCGAGGGTGACCATGGCTTTGAAGTGGCGGGCGCGTTTGTCATAGCGGGTGGCGAGGGCTTTGTGGTGCTTGAGCTTGTTGAAGCAGCGTTCGACGACGTTGCGGCGGCGGTAGGCGGTCCGGTCGAGGCGGCAGAGGCTCTCGCCTCTGCGGATGCGGCCGTTGATCTGGTCGATCCGTTCCGGAATCGCGGCCTTGATCCCGCGTTTGCGCAGGTAGGCGCGGATCTTGGTGGAGTAGCCCTTGTCCGCGGCCACTCGGTCAGGTCTTGTCCGTGGGCGGCCGGGCCCGCATCGCTGGATGCGGACGGCTGCCATCACTGCCTCGAACTGGGTGCAGTCGTTGACGTTTCCGGCGGTGAGGGTGAAGGCCAGAGGCCGGCCGTGTCCGTCGCGGGCGAGGTGGATCTTGGTGGTCAGTCCGCCGGGATCTACCGATGGCCTCGCCTGGCCAGTCCTGCCCCTTTTTCGGGCCCCGGCCGCGTGCTGATGAGCCCGCACGGTCGTGGAGTCGATGCACATCAGGGACCAGTCGACTGTGCCGACGGCGTCGGGATGCTGCTGGACGTGGGCCAGCACGCGGTCCCAGGTGCCGTCGGCCGACCAGCGGCGGAAGCGTTCGTAGACCGTCTTCCACGGTCCGTAGCGTTCGGGCAGGTCCCGCCAGGCGGCCCCGGTGGACAGCTTCCACAGGACCCCGTTGACCACCTGGCGACGGTCCCGCACCGGCCGCCCCATCCGCGACGGCGCAAACAACGGCTCGATCACCGCCCACGACTCATCAGTCAGCTCATGACGACGCACCACGAACAGACCAACGACTTAACGACTTTGCGGACACGACCTAGCACCGGTGCGCTGACCTTGCCGACTGCGGTCCGCCCGATCCCGTCCGCCCAGTGGTGGGGCCTGCCTCCCGGGCCAAGCGCCGCGGACCGGATACGACGGCGCGCTGTCAGGGGTGGGGACCCGCTCACCACGAGGCTCGCGAGGACCAGGCCGCTTGAACGTTCCCGCCCCCGCTCAGGACCGGCAGCGCTCGACGATCTTCGTCACGACACCGCCCTTGATGGTGACCTGGACCTCGATGGATCTCATCTTGGCCGCCTTCTCCAGCTGGACCTCGGTGCACGGGGAGGTGCCGTAACTGCTGCTGTCGATGGTGACATTGCCGTTCGACGCACACATCGCCCGGCTTGTCGGCGGTGTTGCCGTCGGACGCCGCGTCGTCCGAGGGCTCGGCAGGCAGGGGGCTCGACGAGACCTTGGTGCTCGCCTTCGTGTTGTCGTCCTGGCCTTCGCCTTAGGCGGTCAACGCCAGCGAGGCGACGACCACCAGCGAAGCGGCGGCGATCCGGGGAGGCCCTGGCTCTGACCGCGGCGGGCTACGCAGCCTCGACGACCTCTGCTACCTCAGAGCGCACCGCCAACGTCCATATCTCCAGCAGCACCGCATACTCCGCCATGTCCTGAGCCGACCACGCGAGACCGCGCCGGGCGCGCACAAAACGCCGGATCGATTCGTTGGCCTCGGAAGAAGGGACGGGTACACCTGCAGGGGCAGAAGGAGTTGGGGACATATGAGCAATGCTAGGGGCAGACACTGACAACGCGGCCCCGCGCGCATTGGGCCATGGCTCGTAGCTGCTGCCCGTGCGGCTGCCCCGACGGGCACTCAACTTCCTGACCAGCACAGACGGTCGGCCCTCCGATCCATTTCCGCTGCCTGCATGTGTCCATTCCCACACGCTCCGCGATCACCCGGGGGCACGAACGAAAGTCCGCGACACTGAGCCGCCTCAGTGGAGGAAGAGGCAGAACGGGTGGCCCGCCGGATCAAGGAACACCCGGACATCGTCCTGCGGTTGGACCGTGGCGCGCCGCGCCCCGGCCGCGACCGCATACGCCTCGGCCTCGTCGAGATCATCAACCCGGAGATCGAGATGGAGCATCTTCTGCTGCTCCTCGGGCCGTTCGGGCCACACAGGGGTCTGATACCCGGGCTCGGACTGGAACGAGAGCCCGGTCCCGCCGTCCGGGCAGCGGAGCAGCACCCAGTCCGGTTCGCTGCACTTCACTTCCCAGCCGAGCAGTTGCCGGTAGAAGTCCGCCAGGGTATGAGCATCCGGACAGTCCAAGACCACCGTCGCCAGCGAAATCCGAGGTCGCCCAGTCATCATTGGTTCCACGCCTCCTGCCACTTCCACCACTCTCGCCGCATCCACCATTCCTGCCCGCGGGCCCGCGGGCCCGAGGAAACGGGCGAATACCGGGCTGCCGCTGCCCAGGACGAGATCCCGATCGGGTGATGTACCGAGTCCTTCGTCGGCAGCGGGGCGGAGGGGCCTCACCCCCGGCGTCACCTCAACGAAGGCCCTCTGGGAGAGCCGCCACCCCCTCATCGCACTCGGGCGGCGGACGCTCCCGGAGCCCGGCCCGTAAGCGCACCGTCGTCGTCTCCCGATCCGCGTTGTCAGTGGTGCCCCGTACCGTGGTTTCCGTAACTATCCGAGCTGCTGGCGCTCCTCGGACCCGCTCCGCTCCCGTGACAGCGCACGGGAGCGGAGCACACACCCGAGTGGCCGATCGGGCTCATTGGCGGGGTATCGGGAAGTGGGGCTCCTGCGGAGCCACCAGGAGTGAGTTGAAGGGGTTCGTTTCGGTCGCGCCCGGGGGCCGGCCGGTACCGGTCCCGCACAACGCCTGTGCCACGTGCGCGTTCATGGCGGCGTCTATCGGGCCGGTCTGGGGAACGCCGTTCCCATCCAGCTTCTGGTAGCGCGTCAAATTGAAACCGAGGGACATTTGTCGTTTGCCGTCCGCACTGGACATGGACCAGGTCATGGCCCCCAGCACCAGGCCGTTGTGTCCCCAGAACTCTCCGCACGGCAGGTGCCTGGTGAACAGGCCCAGGCCGTAGCGGAACGGGCTGCCCTCGATGGGCACCGTGGTCTTCATCTGCCGCAGCTGGGCCGGGGCGAGCAGTTCGCCACCCAGCAGCGCACGGTAGAAGCGGTTCAGATCGGCCATGGTCGAGACGAGTGACCCCGCCGTACCGGCCCAGGACGCGTTGTAGACGCTGAAGTCCCGTGGTGGGTTGAACCCGCCGTACGCGGCCTCGTACATCTTGGCGTGCGGCCCGGTGAGGTAGGCCGATCGCGGAAAGTATGTGTGCCGCAGTCCTGCCTTCCGGATGACGTGCTCGGTGATGTACGCCTCCGGCGACTTGCCGGTGACCTTCTGGAGCAGGAGCCCCGCGAGCACGAAATTGGTGTTGGAGTAGTGATGGGCCTGGCCCGGCTTGCCCAACGGCTCTGCCTTCAGCCCCAGCCGGGCCAATTCCCGGGGATCGAACTGGCGGAAGCGGTTGCCTTCGATGCTGTCCGCCGAGGGGAAGATCGCCCCGGCGTAGTCGCCGATGCCGCTGGTGTGGTTCAGCAGCATCCGGACAGTGATGGCCCGCCCGCGCTCACCGGGAACCAGGCCGGGCAGATAGCGGCCTATCGGAGCGTCCAGCTCGATGTGTCCCTTGCTGACTTCCTGGAGGACGGCGACCGCGGTGAAGGTCTTGGTGATGCTGCCGATCCGGTGCCGCATCTGTGGAGTGGTGGCGCGCCCGGTGTCGACGTCGGCGACCCCCGAAGCGCCCTGCCATTCGGCGGCGCCGTCCCGCACCGCAGAGTAAGCGCCGTACATCCCTGCGTGATGGAAGGTGTTGAGCGTCGCCTTCAGGGCTGCCCGGTCGATGCCGGACCGGTGGGCGTTCTCGGCGGCGGTGGTGGCGTTGCTTGAGCCCGTGGTCGGCGCCGTGGTGGCTGAGGCGGTGGTGGGAATCGTCAGCGCGAGTAAGGCGGCGGTGGTGGTGCCGGCCAGCCGCATGCGGCGGCGCTGGGTGGTAACGGGCATGGATTCTCCGGGAGTTCAACGTCTGAGTCGGCATTCGACCTTCGCGGTCCCGATTCTCGCGGTGGGACAGCGGCCAGGCGTCAACCCTTGGAACGACCTTGATCACAAGCCCGCATGACAAATGTCAGGTTTACCGAGGCTGGGCTTCGCGTTGCTGTCGAGGGGGCGCGGGGGCCGCTCTCGGGCGCCTCGGTGAGGCCCGGCCGGCAATCCCGCCTCCGGCCCGGGAGTCGTGCCCGGATGTCCTCCTCAGGCGCCGGGGGCGGCAGTGGGTGACGATGGAATGGCCGAGGTGCAGCGGCGCGCTGAGAGCGGCGGTGGGGAGCGCCGCCGGAGCACCTGCCCAGTTTTATCGGGAGGCCCTGATGGATTACCCGGAATGCTATGAGCTGGTATTTCAAGCTCCCGCAGTGGAGGACGACGTGGTGATCGTCCACCGCACCGAGCGATCGGGAGCGGGCGGGTATCCGGTCTACGAGGATGAGTCGGGGATCGTACGCGCGGAGATCAGCGACCGGGGCGAGGTCCGGATGCTGGCCAGCGGGGGGCACCAGATGCTCCGTACGCCGCTGCTGGCACGCCCCCTCACCCCGTGAGCTTCAGGAGCCCGCCTGGCACCGGGGTATGCGTACACGCGCACACACTCTGTAAAGATTTGCTTGCGATGCGTTGAGGTCGCGGCATTCGAAGCGCCTTGCGTCCGCGTCGGTATTCCGATCTCGCCCACGGTAACCTTCCGCGCTTCATCTGTTGCGGTGCGTGTGGAGTACGGGCTGAGTGGCGGGTTGCCTCTGTGCAGGGCGGCCATACGGTCTCCGCTCGGCGAATGTCCTTCGCCGAGCGGAGAGCGGATTTCAGAGGCCGCGTAGATGGCCGCGCTTCGGAGGCGTTCGCCGGGCTTCGGGCTTGGACGCTCCCCCGGTGTCCGCGTCGCTTTCGTTGGCCGCACCGGCCGTGCCGGATTCGTCGGCCCGAGCGTTCTCGATCCCGCTGTTCTCGGTCCCGTCGTTCTCGACCTTGCCGATCTCGCCCTCGCCGTCGTCGAGATCGCTGTGCCCGGCGGCGTCAGGCTGGGCCTCGGTTTCGGATTGCGAGGTGGTGGCGGTGGTATGGCCTGCGAGTACCGCCATGGCGCGTTCGAGCGTCTCACCGGTGACCTGCATCCGGATCCTGGCCAGTCGTTCTAACTCGGTACGCGACACCACGTCAGAGTACCTGCCGTCAGTTCAAACCTCGGTATGGCACAAGAATCTTTGAAGAGCGGCGAGTTGGGTGTGGCCATTTCTCCAACCCGAGGTATCGGAGAACTACGGGATTTACCGGCTGTGCTACTACGGGGCGTCGGTGAGGGCGCGGGTGACGGCTGCTTCGGCGTGCAGTCGAGTGGTCGGGAAGACCGGGACGGGGCTGTGATCCGGCCCTATGAGCAGCTCGATCTCGGTGCAGCCCAGCACGATGCCCTCGGCTCCGGCGGCGACGAGGTCCCTGATGACGGCCACGAATGCCTGCCGGGATCCCTCTCGAACGATGCCGAGGCACAGCTCCTCGTAGATCACGCGGTGGACGGTACTGCGCCCGGCGGCATCCGGAACGAGCACATCCAGCCCGTGGCTTTCCAGGCGGCCTCGGTAGAAGTCCTGCTCCATGGTGAATGCGGTGCCGAGCAGCCCGATACGACGCAGGCCGCGCGCACGGACGGCGTCGGCTGTGGTGTCGGCGAGGTGCAGCAGCGGGACGGTGACCGCGGCGGCCACTTGGTCGGCGACCTTGTGCATGGTGTTGGTGCAGATCAGCAGCATGTCCGCGCCGGCCGACTCCAGCGCCCTGGCGGCGTGCGCGAGAACCTCGCCCGCCTCCTCCCAGCGCCCTTCGACCTGTAGCCGTTCGATCTCTGCGAAATCCACGGAGTAGAGCACGCACCGCGCGGAGTGCAGGCCGCCCAGACGCTCGCGCGTCAACTCGTTCAGCAGCCGGTAGTACTCCGCTGTGGACTCCCAGCTCATGCCTCCGAGCAGCCCGATTGTCTTCATCGGGCCACTTTTGCACAGGGGGAGGGCCGTTGTGTCACCGCCCCCGGCCTCTCGCGGGGGTCTGACAATGCCCGGGGCTGAGAGGAGGGAGCCGCGCGCGGGTCTCGGTGGCGACCCGTGGGCGAATCGCTGCATTGGTAGCTGCCTTGGTATGGACATGGTCAACGTGACGCCCATAACCTGCAGTTGGTCTAGACCGCAGCGTTCCCCGCGGTCGTAGCCATAGTCGCCGCCGTCCCGCCACGCTTGTTACTGGCCGGCGCCGCCTGATTCACCCGTGCTCCAACGTCCGTGCTCAGTAAGCCAGTTGTGCTCGATCCGGGCGGCTGCTTCAAACGGCGTTCCTGATAGGGCGATCCCCCCACATGGCGGCCCCTCCATGCCTGGAGGCCGGCCGCGAGAAGGAGTCACGCAATGAGGTCACGTATTGCCGCGCTGCTGAGCGCCGCGACAGTAGCCGTGGGCGTAGCACTCGTCGTGCCGACGGTGCCGGCGGCCGCCACTACGGGCTGTTCCCACTGCGCCGCGGCCCCGGCCGGTGCCGACGTCCGAGCCGAGGGGTTCGTCGTCAGCGAGGCGCAGTTCAACCAGATGTTCCCGAACCGGAATGCCTTCTATACCTACAGCGGGCTGACCGCGGCCCTCAGCGCCTACCCGGAGTTCGCGAACACCGGAAGTGACACCGTGAAGCGTCAGGAGGCAGCGGCCTTCCTCGCGAACGTCGGTCACGAGACCGGTGGCCTCGTCCATGTGGTCGAGCAGAACACCGAGAACTATCCCCACTACTGCGACGCCACCCAGCCGTATGGGTGCCCGGCAGGACAGGCGGCCTACTACGGCCGCGGGCCGATCCAGCTCAGCTGGAACTTCAACTACAAGGCGGCGGGTGATGCGCTCGGCATCGACCTGCTGAACAACCCCTATCTGGTGGAGCAGGATGCCGCCGTCGCATGGAAGACCGCCCTCTGGTACTGGAACACACAGACCGGGCCGGGCACCATGACCCCGCATCACGCGATGGTCAGCGGCGCCGGTTTCGGCGAGACGATCCGCAGCATCAACGGCTCCCTCGAGTGCAACGGCGGCAACCCCGGACAGGTGCAGAGCCGGATCAACAACTACAAGAGCTTTGTGCAGATCCTGGGAACCACACCCGGCGACAATTTGAGCTGCTGACGCGGTGCGCGGCGGCGCCCCCGTCGGCGCGGCCCGCCTCCCTCTTGGTCGGGTGGTCGGGCTGTTCGGTCAGGCGCCCTGACGCCGGCCTTGAGACGTTCTAGTCCTTCCAGCGCACCGGCAGTTGCGCCGGTCCGCGGAGCATTCCGACGCGCCAGGTGAGGTCGTCGAAATCGGCGTCCATGGCGAGGTCGGGACAGCGTTCCAACAGGGAGCGGAGGGCTATACGGGCCTCCAGTCGGGCCAGTGGGGCGCCTAGGAGTTGTCTTCAAATGTCACGCCCACATCAGGAGCGATGCGAGGGTGACGGCGGCTTGGTAGGACTCGACGGTCTTGTCGTAGCGGGTGG